>CAZKQR010000022.1:0-21495 GCA_964554965.1 uncultured Cytophagia bacterium
CCGCAACCAGATCACCTCGCCCGGGTTTGGTTGCGGCCAACGGCTGCGCTAGGCTCGAGGCAGGCAACGGGACGGACGAGGGTGGTCGCATGAGCGAGGAGTACCGGGTCAAGGGCAGCTCGATCCGCGCCAAGCTGGCCTTCGTGCGCGAGCGGTTCGGGGCCGGCGCGGAGCAGGCCCTGTGCGGCCGCTTCGACCCCGCCCTGTTCCCGATCCTCGACTCGTCCTGGTACCCCTTCGCCCTGTACGAGCAGCTGATCCGCGCCATCGTCGACCAGTTCCTGGGCGGCGACACGACGCGCCTGCGCGAGGTCGGCGCCCACTCCGCCGAGAAGGTGCTGACCTCGATCTACCGGGCGTTCACGCGCGGCCAGGACTTCGTCGGCTTCCTGCGCCGTGCCGAGGCCCTGCACGGCACCTGCTACAACCAGGGCGGGATGAAGGTCACCGTCGGCGAGGACCGCACGTCGTGCGTCATCGTCCTCACCGCCCCCACCTTCGTCGAGGCCGACCTGCACGTCGCCGCCGGCTTCTACGCCGGCGCCGGCGCCCTGCTCGGCGCGCGCGACGTCACCTGCACCTTCACCCGCGAGCGGGACGGCGTCCACTTCCGCCTGCGCTGGACCTGACCGCGGGTCGGGCGCCCGTCCCGGCCCGGGAGTGGCCGGCCGGGCCGCGACCTGGGACAATGGGGGCGGGCGAGCGATGTCGACCGGGCCGGGCGAGCCGCAGAGGGAAGGTGACCACGAGGTGGCCGCAGCCGGGGCGTCTCCGGCCGAGGCCGAGGCGCTGGCCGGTTTCTGCGCCGAGCTCGGGCGCGCCCAGGCCGGGGTCACGGTCGACCCGGCCGTGGTCCGGGGCGGGCTGGCCGTGCTGCGCGAGCTGTATCCGGATGCCGTGATCGTCACCACGATCGATTGCTTTCACGATGACTATATCTGCCGGGCCATGGAGGCGGGCTGTGATGTGATCACGGAAAAGCCCATGACCACTGATGAAAACAAATGCCGGCGCATCTTGGAGACGCAGAAAAAGACCGGCCGTTCCTGCCGTGTCGCGTTCAACTACCGGTACTCTCCGCCGCGCACACAGGTCAAAGATCTGCTGCTCTCCGGAGTCATTGGCCGGGTGCTTTCCGTTGATTTTCACTGGATGTTGGACACCTTTCACGGTGCTGATTATTTCCGCCGCTGGCACAGCTACAAAAAATACTCAGGGGGGCTCATGGTTCATAAAGCCACCCATCATTTCGATCTGGTCAATTGGTGGCTGTCCACAGTTCCGCGGACCGTGTTCGCCGTGGGACAGCGTTGTTTTTATCTGCCCGCCACAGCCCAAGCTTTTGGTTGGACCAACGCCGGCGGACGCTGTCTGGATTGCCCGGACAGCCAACGCTGCGCCTTTCATCTCGATCTCCGTTCGCTGCAGGGACTGAAAAATCTCTATCTGGCCAATGAAAAGTATGACGGCTACCTTCGCGACCGCTGTGTTTTCCGCCCGGATATTGAAATCGAAGATACGGTGGCCGCCACAGTGACCTATCAAAACGGCGCGCAGATGAGCTATTCACTCAACGCCTTTGCCGCCTGGGAAGGGTATCAGGTTGTTTTCAACGGCTCTCTGGGAAGGTTGGAACACAAATGCGAGGAACAGGTTTACGTCAGCGGCGACGGAACGATTCCCGGCGCCCTCAAGACCGAGGGGACCTGGATCAAAGTGTTTCCGCTGTTTGCTCCCGCCTATGAGGTGAAGCTGTGGGAGGCTGAGGGTGGCCATGGCGGTGCGGATCCGATCATGCTGGCGGACATTCTCAATCCTGATCCCAGCCGCGACCTCTATCTGCGTGCCGCGGATCAGCGGGCCGGCGCCTACTCGATCCTCTGCGGCGTCGCAGCGAACCGATCCATGCTCTCCGGCCGGCCGGTGGACATCGCGTCTCTGGTTGCGGATTTGCAAGCGCCGGATTATCCGCAGCCGCTGGAGCGAAGCGCTTCCAGCGCCCATTCACGGCCGGACAGGAAAACCTGGCTGTTCAGCTGACCGGTAAAGCATCACCCTTTTACATGCCGGACTTTTCGCCCATGGTTGTTTTGGCTAAAAAATATTATACTTCTACCTTTAGGAGAATCTAGATCATCATGGTGCTCTACTTTGACGTCGGCGATGTGTTGATCATGGATTGCATGCAGATAAAATTTCCCCTCCTGGCTGCGAAATATGGACTGGATTTGGCTGATCTACAACAAACCAGAAAAAAATACCGCCCTTCCGCAGATTCAGGAAAAATATCGGATCCGGAATTCTGGCGGTTGTGTCTCCAGGATCTGGGCGTCGTCGCTCAGGCTGAAGATTGGCAGCTGGATTCCTGCTATCAGGAGGTTCCGGGCGTCCGCGCCATCGTGCAGGCGCTAAGAGCGCAGGGCCACCGTCTGGCCATCATTACGGACGATTCCAGGGAGATGGCGGAAAATCGCTGGCGGCATTGGGGCTATGATGGTGTTTTTGAACAGGTGATCATTTCCTCCGACCTGGGCATCACCAAACCCGATGAGCGAATATTTCTTCATGCTCTGGAGACGATGCAGGCGTCGCCCGCGGAAAGCCTGTTCATTGACAATTTAGTGTCCAATCTGCAAGGGGCTGCCTGTGTCGGCATGCGCACGCTGCTGTTTACCAGCGCCGTTCAGTTGCAGGGTGATCTGAACCGGCTGGGCCTTCTTGATCCGGGGAGTAGCAAGGCATGAAAAAAACAATTTGCATAGTGTGCTTTGTCTGGATCTGGGCCTGGTCCTTGCTGAACGCTGCAGAGCCTTCCTCTCAGGAACACAAGGCCTTTGATCTATGGTTTCAAAATGCATTTATCAAACAGAACAGCGTTGCGCCCTTTTCCTTCTCTTGCGATGGGATTTCATCCCATGGTTTTCTGTCTCGTTGGAAAAAAACGATTTCCTCTCAGTCGCTGGATGCCCAGCGCAAGGGTTATACTGTTCGTTATGAAGATCCTGTTGGACCGCTGGCGGTGACCGTAGAGGCGATTGTGTATCACCGCTTTCCGGCAGTGGATTGGGTGGTCACGCTCACCAATCGCGGTCATCAATCCACGGCGTTTCTGGATTCGATCCGTTCCCTGGATATGACCTGGCAGCCGCGCGACGGCGCCAAGTTTGTGGTGCACCATTCGATGGGGGAATACAATTCTGCAGACAGTTTCCGGCCTCTGTCGCACTCCTTGACTGCGGATTCACTGCTGCTGGTGCGTCCCAAAGCGGGCCGATCTTCTGACGCCTGGATGCCGTTCTTCAATATGACCAATGGCGCTCAGGGCATTGTCCTGGCCATCGGCTGGAGCGGACAATGGCAGGCGGGCTTTCTGCAAACCGGCGGACGCGGTTTGCAGGTGACCGCAGGCATGGAGTGGACCCATCTGAAACTGTTGCCCGGTGAAACGATCCGCACTCCGCGCACTGTGCTGCTGTTCTGGAAGGGCGCAGAAGATCTGCACGGCAATAATCTGTTTCGTCAACTGCTGATGGAGCACTATCTGCCCCGCCGCGACGGCAAGTTGGTGTACGCACCCATCTGTGCCAGCATCGACCGAGTGGATCCGGATGGTTCCTATGAAGGCCCACACCTTCGCGTCATGCCGGAGCTGGCGAGAAGAGGCTTTGAAGTTTTCTGGTCTGACATGGACCCGCAGCATTGGTATCCCGTCGGTTTTTCCGACGGCACCGGCACCTGGCAACCGGATCCGAAAAAATATCCGCATGGCCTGACGCCCATCGGACGAGCAGCCCATGAAAACGGATTGGAATACCTGCTTTGGTTTGAGCCGGAGCGGGTTGCGCTGAACACGTTTATCGATCGCACTCATCCCGAGTTCCTCATGGTTCGTCCGGGTGAGCGAAACCGCCTGTACAAGTTGCAGGACCCTGCCGCACGCGCCTGGTTGATCGATTATCTCGATGAACAGATCACCGCTGCACAGTTGGATTGGCTGCGCTGGGACATGAACATCGAGCCCGAGAGCTTTTGGCGTCTCGAAGATCCGCTTGACCGCCAGGGCATCACGGAAATACGTTACATCGAAGGCCTGTACAGCATGATGGACGAGCTGCAACGCCGGCATCCCGGTATGATCATCGATCTCTGCGCCTCCGGCGGCCGTCGGATCGATATCGAGGTCCTTCGCCGCGGTCTGCCGCTCTGGCACAGCGATTTGCAGTGCTTTGGTCCCCATCCTGAGGCGGAACAGCTGCAGAACGGCGGCCTCTTTCGCTGGGTGCCTCTGCACGGATGCGGCAGCTTCGGCTACGAGCCTTCTTATGAATTTCGCAGCGCCATGACCAGCGGCAACATTTTGGTTGGCCACAGTCGTGACTATCTATGGGAACGGTTCCTCCGGCGGGAGAAGCAGTTTCTAGCTGATGCCGGCTTGCAGCTCAGCCCTTGGTCCGTTATCGGACCGTTCACCCGGCCATCCGGATCTTTGTTCACCTATACCTTTCCTCCGGAGAAAAAAGTCGATCTCGCTCAGCGCTATGAAAAAGAAGACCTGGCCTGGACGACTCGACCTGAATGGCAGGATGCCGAGTCGCACTACTTTGATCAGGCGGTCGAAGGGGCGTTTTATCTGTATCGGACCATCCGCTCAGCCTCTGCGCAAACTATCAAGGCATATCTGGCCAGCGATGACGGCATTCACTGCTGGCTGAATGAGCGTTTGATCTTTGTTCATCGCGTCAACCGTCCTCTTACTGCGGGATTGGATTCAACCGATCTGCCGCTGCAAGCGGGTGAAAACCGGTTTTTGCTGAAAATAACCAATCACAGCGGCCGGTCTGGTTTCTATTTCTCCCTTCTGGCTCAAGATCCTTTGGTCGGCAAACTGGATACCGATTTTCCCGAGACTGAGCAGGAGGTGAGAAGAAGTATTGCGCTGTACAAGAAGATACGCCCATATCTTCTTGGCGATTTTTATCCATTGTTCCCCCATGATACGGCTGAAAACGCTTGGTACGGATATCAGTTTCACCGGCCCCAGCAGCAAGATGGCGTGGTGGTTCTCTTTCGCCGCTCCCAGGCGGTGAAAGAGCAGATCTTCCGCCTAAGGGAGCTGAGGGATGGGCAATCGTTGGACCTTTATTCTGAAAACACAGGCAGCTGGGCAATGGTTGCCGGCCCTGATGTCAAATGGACAATCTTGGACGCCCCGGGTTCGGAGATACTATTCTATCGTGTAAAGAGATAACCTATGGATCTGGCTTTTTGTCTGGAAACCCTGTATACCACCCAACCTTTTTTACATCGTCTGGCAGCCGCCCGTAAGGACGGCATCGACTGCATAGAAATCTGGGATTGGCGGGAAAAACCAGTGGGTCTGCCTGCTGCGCTGGCGCAGCAGGGCCTAAGCCTGAGCAATCTCAGCGCGAACCGGCGTTGCGGGATGGTGGATCCCAACGAGCGCGAAGCGCTGGTGGCAGAGGTGGAGCAATCGCTCCTTTTTGCCCAGCAGATCAAGAGCGCGCACATCATGTTGCTGTCGCAGCCTTTGCAGACCGACGGTAAAGCGGTGCAGGCCCCTGCGCGTGGCTCGCATTGGCTGGATTATTTGCTGGAAACCGTTTCCCTGCTGTTGATCCTGGCAGATCGCTACCACATCGACCTGCTCATCGAGCCGTTGAACGATCTGGAAGATCATCCTCATTACTTGCTCAATTCCTCGCGTCTGTCTTTTAGCATCATCCGGCAATTGCATCATCCCCGCTTGCGGGTGCTGTATGATATTTATCACATGTCGGTGATGGGGGAGGATGTATGCAAGGACATCGAGGAGAACCTGGATGCCATCGGCTATTTTCATCTTGCGGACCTGCCCGGTCGCACCGAGCCGGGGATCGGTTATATTCCTTATGAAAGGATCATCCGCCTGCTCAAGAGCGTAGGATACAACGGAACACTGGGCTGCGAATTTTTTCCCAGCACGGGCCAGCATGACGTTATTGTCCGCCGAACCCTTGAACGACTTTTGTCTTGGAGCAGTTGAGGCGCTGAGTCATTTTAGCGGTTGCATTATTAATTAACTTGCAATATATTCCTTGTTACATATCACAGGAGGACGCCTATTATGAAATTTTTCAAAATGGCTGGATGGCTGGCGACACTAACTTGTATGTTCTGCGCATGCACCTTCAAACCGGCATCCGCGCCGTTTTATGTGACCGCCCATCGCGGTGCTTCCGGCTGGGCGCCGGAGAATACATTGGCTGCCTTTAGCAAAGCCATTGAACAGGGCTCTGACTATTCCGAGCTGGACGTTCGATTGAGCAAAGACGGCGTAGTGGTCCTCTCTCATGACGATTCGCTGCGGCGCACCACCGGGCAGCGGGGTGCGGTTCGGGATTATACGGTTGAGGAGCTCAAGACCTTTGATGCCGGTTCCTGGTTCGGACCTGAATTTACCGGCGAGAAAATGCCTACTCTGCAGGAGGTCATGCGTTTGGTCAAGGGTAAAATGAAATTAAACATTGAAGTGAAAATCACCCGTGAAGAGCCGCTGGTGGCGGCAAAGGTGATCGAGATCATTCGTCAGGAGGGATTTGATAAAGAGTGTATGATCACCTCCTTTGATCAGGCGACGGTGGAAAAAGTGATCGAATTGGCGCCTGACCTGCCGGTCGGTTTGATTTTTTCCGAGACCACCAAGGCCGATGTCTTTGCCGGGCCGTGGCCGATCCTCAGCGTCCGCTTTTCGGCTGTGAATGCAGAGTTTGTCGCCAAGGCGCGCAAGGCCGGCAAACAGATACATGTCTGGACCGTGAATGATGATCAGAAAATGCGCGAGCTCCTCGCACTTGAGGTCGACGGCATCATCACGAATTATCCGGACCGGCTGCGCAAGGTGCTGGCGGAAACGCGATCCGGATCCTGAGAACCGCAGCATGCCTGCTGCCGCTTGCGTCGGCAGGCTACTGCGTGCTACCAGGGTCTTTTCAAGGTCGCAACGATTTCGCGGACTTTTCAGGATTATTATTGCAGCAACTAGGATCGGAACCATGATGAAAAAGATTTTTCTCCTCCTAAGCCTTGCACTGCTTCTTTGCGATTGTTCTTCGCTCAAATCACGTGCCGCTTCGGATGAAATCACTGTAATGACCTTTAATGTGCGCTATGGCACCGCCAACGACGGTGAAAATCGTTGGGAACTCAGACAGGCCATCCTGATGGAGTGCCTTCGCAAGGTGCATCCTGATTTCCTCGCCACTCAGGAAGCCCTGCCCTTTCAGATTCAAGCGATCCAAAGCGAGTTTCCACAATGGTCGGTTATCGGCCAAGGACGTTATTTCGGCAAGGAGATCCCAGAGCGTCCGCAGGAAAGCCTGGACGGCGAATCCTGCCGAATTTTTTACAATCGCAGCGCTTTCGAGCTCTTGGATGAGGGAACCTATTGGCACAGCGAGCGGCCGGATGAGCCTGCCAGCATCAGCTGGGGCAATAGTCTGCCCCGGATCACCACCTGGGGCCGGTTCCGTTCACGCAACACCGGCCGCTCATTCGTGTTCATGAACACCCATTTCCACGGCGGCGAGCCCTATGTCAGCCGGACGACCCAGCTGGTCATCGATAAATGGCACGAGATCGCTGCAGGTTTGCCGACCCTGTTCACCGGTGATTTTAATTTGACGCCCGACTCGGAGACCCATCGCCGGCTGTGCTCAAGCCCAGGCGCCAAAACGGGATCACGCTTTTTCATCGATACCTGGCAGGCTCTGAATAAACCTGAAATCAACGCCGGTACGGCCCATAGCTTTAAAGATAAACAGGACAACCGACGCATCGATTGGATTCTATGCACCGATCCATTCAAGGTCCAGGAGACAGAGATCATTTACTATCAGCAGAACGGCCGTTATCCCAGCGACCACTATCCGGTTTCGGCCAGGCTCAGGTGGTAAGGTGAACCTTCGATCTTTTATATCCAATTGCCTGTTCCTTTTAGTGACCGTTTTTTCCACCATCTCATAGAAACGAGATTCGCATCATGCTGAAATTTTTCGCCCGCGGCCTCGATCAGCCGCTCATTCAAGACCAGAAGGGGATCGATCGGTTGTATCGGAAAAAGCGCACCGCTTTGATGCTTTCGATTACGTTGGGATATGCTTTTTATTACACCTGCCGGCTGGGGCTGTCTATCGTCAAAAAACCGCTTATCGATGCCGGCATCTTTACCCCCGTCGATCTGGGTGTGATCGGTTCAGCGACTTTTTATGGTTACGCCGCCGGCAAGTTGGTTAACGGATTTCTCGCGGATCACACCAACATTAAACGTTTTCTGCCCTTTGGCTTGCTGGTTTCTGCACTTATTAACATCGTGATGGGGTTCTCTCCTTACCTCTGGCTGTGGGTGGTTCTGTGGGGATTGAACGGCTGGTTTCAGGGATTCGGGGCGCCCGCCAGCATCGTCGGGCTCTCCAACTGGTTCAGCAACAACGAACGTGGACGCTATTACGGTATCTGGAATGCCTCGCACTCTATCGGCGAGACCCTGACCTTTGTCCTGGTCGCCGCACTGGTGAGCGCTTTTTCCTGGCGCGCCGGATTTATCGCCCCAGGCCTCTGCTGCCTGGCTGTTTCCGCAGTGCTCTTTTTTACTCTGCAGGACCGGCCGGAAACCATGGGATTGCCGCCGGTATCCGTTTGGCGCCACGACGGCGTGCCTCCTGAAAAAACCCTTGCTCATGAGTCCGGCTCGATAGGAAAACTGCAATTGAGCATTCTGAAAATGCCGGCCATCTGGGCGGTCGGAGCGGCCAGCGCTTGCATGTATGTCTCGCGTTATGCCATCAACAGCTGGGGAGTATTGTATCTGCAGGAGGCTAAAGGCTATTCTCTGCTGGAGGCAGGCAGCATCATGGGGGTGAATACCGTTGCCGGTATCTTCGGCTGCGTGGTGTTCGGCTTTGTTTCCGACAAGTTTTTTAACGCCCGGCGGCCGCCGGTCAATGTGTTGTATGGTGCGCTGGAAGTGATCGCTCTGATCGTGATTTTTACCGCTGCTCAGCATCAGACCTGGCTGCTGACAGCTGCCTTTGCCGTGTACGGTTTCACCCTGAGCGGCTTGATGGCGTCATTGGGCGGTTTGTTTGCCGTGGATATTGCCCCCAAACGCATCGCCGGCGCTGCCATGGGATTTGTCGGCGTGTTCAGCTACCTCGGCGCCGCCCTGCAGGAAAGAGTCAGCGGTCACTTGATCAACAAAAACCTCACGATGATCGACGGCGTACGCCATTATGATTTTTCCCAGGCGATCACCTTTTGGATCGCCGCCTCTGTGCTCTCATTGATCATATCCGCTTCTTTGTGGCGGGTAAAACCCGTGGATTAACCGATAGGAAAGTATAATGACCAGAATTAAAATCGCTGTATTCACTTTAATGGTTCTGTCGCTGTGTCACTGCCGGCAAACAGAAAAAGAAACCCGCTATATCCTCTCTGCGCCGGCTGATAAAAAATACGCGCAAATCAATTTTGATTACACCGCGGTGCTTCCCAACGGCAGGCTGGTGACGCCGGTGGGCAAAAGCATTCGGGTGGCGCCGCACCCCTATGGATTGACTTTGAGCCCTGATGAAACAACCATCATCACCTCCAACAGCGGCACTTTTCCCTTTTCGCTCTCCATCATTCGAGATTACCGCAACGACCAACCCAACGTGCGGCAGATAGAGCGGAGAGAACAGAATTCTAATGAAAAACTTGAAACAGTTTTCATGGGGTTGGCGGTTTCTCCGGACAATCGAACGATCTATGCCTCCTCAGGCGGCAGTGGCGAAATACTGCTTTTTGATCTGGGCACAGCCGAACGGATCACTGCCATCTCTACAAACGGCCGGTTTGCCGATGGTGAATTCAAAGAGGCCTACCTCGGTGAATTGGTTCTAAATCGGGCTGGAACTCTTTTGTACGTGGTGGACCAGGCTAATTTTTGTCTGGTTGTTGTCGATGTGGTCAAACGCCAGGTGCTGGGCCATGTGCCGGTGGGCCGCTACCCGTTTGGCGTCGCCCTGTCCAAGGATGAGTCCAGAATTTATGTCGCCAATGTCGGCATGTTTGAATATAAAACCATCCACGGCTATGATCCGGAAAAACCGGTGGAGACCACGTTGACCTTTCCGCCTTTTGGATTTCCATCGCAGGAAGCGATCAACGGAACCGTCAGCGAGGGGAAAACCGTGCCTGGATTAGGCGATCCTAACACGGCAGAGTCCTTTTCAGTCTGGACGGTGGATGTGACTGATCCTGCTCAAGCCAAGGTGATCGCCCGGGTGAAGACGGGCCATTTAGTCGGAGAAAAATTGGAGGAGTATACCACCATCGGCGGCAGCGGACCCAACTCCATCACCGCGGGTGAACGCTATGTCTATGTCAGCAACGGTAACAACGATTGCATCACTGTATTGAACGCGGAGAACGGAGAGATCATTAAAGACATCGATCTTGCCTTGCATGCTGATCTGAAACACCTGAGGGGCGTTTTGCCCTTTGGCCTGTGTTTGAGTCCGAAAGAGGATCGGTTGTATGTGGCCGAGTCCGGAATTAATGCGGTTGCCGTGATTGACACCCGCTCCCATGAGGTGTTGGGACAGATACCGACGGGTTGGTTTCCCAGCAAGCTGGCTGTTTCCAGAGACGGCAAGATGCTGTACGTCGCCAGTGCCAAGGGATTGGGCGCCGGCCCCAATGCCGGTGCGAATCATAATCCAGAGGATTCCCAAAACATCGGCCATTTGATGCGTGGTCTGGTGACCATCCTTCCAGCCCCTACGAACCGTGAATTGAAACGATTAACCCAACAGGTATTGGACAATAATGTTCGCCGCACTGCCCTGCATTCTTTCAATGGTTCAAAGAAAAATCCTGTTCCGCCCATGACCGGTTTGTATAAAAGCCCCATCAAGCATATCGTCTATATCACCAAAGAGAACCGCACTTATGACGAAGTGTTCGGCGCCGTGGCCAAGGGCAAGGGCGATCCGGAGCTCAGTCTGTATGGTGTGCACCGTGATGTGGTAAATGAACAAACCGGTCAACGCGTAGATAGCTGTCTCGCCATGCCGAACCACATCGCTTTGGCGGAACGGTTCAGTATGAGTGACAATTTTTATTGTGATTCGGACCATTCTGCCGACGGCCACCGCTGGCTGGTCAACACCTATCCCAATCAATGGGTCGAGACCTCCACCTCTGCCCATTATGGCAAAGGGAAACGGCATCAATCCTCGGATGCCAAAGGCCGTCTCGGTTTTCCCGGCGCTTCCGGCGCCATCTATCCGGAGGACTATAACGAAGGGGGCGCCATCTGGGAGCATTTTGACCGGCATGGCATCCGTTTCGCCAACTTTGGTCTGGGATTTGAATTTGCCGCCGGTTATGAAGAGCAGCGCGATAAATACACCGGCATTCGCCTGGCCGCCAACTATCCGATGCCCAAACCGTTGTATGACAACACTTCACGCTTGTTTGCGACGTTCAACATGAACATTCCTGATCAGTTTCGCGTCGATATGTTTGAGGAGGAATATCAAAAACGCTGGGCCAGCGGCCGGGAGCCGTTCCCTCAGGTGATCACCATGATGTTGCCCAATGACCATTCCAGTGATCCCCGTCCCAAGGACGGCTATCCATTCCGCGCCTCTTTTATGAGCGACAACGATCTCGCGCTTGGCCGTGTCATTGAATTGTTGTCGCACAGCCCTTATTGGCATGAGATGGCCATCTTTATCACCGAGGATGATGCCCAGGGAGGTTTGGACCATGTCGACGCCCACCGCAGCATCCTGCTGGTGATCAGCCCCTATGCCAAATCGGGTTATATCTCTTCCAAGCATACGAGTATGCCGAGCATTATAAAGACCATCTTTCTGATGCTCGATCTCCCGCCGCTGAACCTCTACGACGCCTGTGCCACGGATCTCGCCGATTGCTTTGCGGATACCCTGGTAAATCCAGCGCCGTACAAAGCTCTGCCGGTGGATGCGCGACTGTTCGATGCGCAAAAAGCGCTGGATCCTTTTGACAAAGAGTTTAATTGGAAAACCATCAATGAATCCGAATCTCTGGATAACCCGGCCCTGTTACGCCACGAGAGGGAGGAAAAATACCGTGAATATCGTCAGCGGAAATCGGCGGCCGCTCCCAGCGAGAAGTGAAAGCGGCTCTTGGTCAGTGGCGGCCCTCGCCTTGATCTGGGCGCTGACGCTGCTGATCGGCTGGATGGGCCCTGTTTCTGCTGCAGGGAAACAGCCGGTGGATTATGTTCAGCCGTTTTTCAACACATCCGGGGATCATGGCCAATTGTTTCCCGGGCCTGTGGCGCCCTTTGGCATGATTCAGCTGAGCCCTGACAGTTATCCCGGCGGTTTCAATCATAAAGCGCATTCCGGGTACGACTATGAGGATAGTCGCTTGATGGGGTTCAGTCAGGTCCGGCTGGGCGGAACCGGCTGCTCGGGCTCTGGCGGCAATATTCTGTTTCTTCCGTTTACCGGCAAGCCGCAACTGAATCCCGCTGACTATGCAGCGGCTTACGACAAGCAGAGTGAAAAGGCAGAGCCCGGCTATTATCGGGTAGACCTGACCGATCCGCGAATTCCCTGTGAGCTCACCGTCACCCCTCATGGCGGTCTACAGCGTTACCGGTTTCCGGCCGGCGACAGCGCACACGTACTGGTGGATCTCAGCCGCGGCTTTACTCAGGTCCTTGATGCGGCGATCACCGGCCTGGACCACTCTCATATCGAGGGTTATGTAACCGGACAACACATCTGCAGCAGCTTGGACAGCTACACGCTTTATTTTTGCGCTGAGTGGAACCGGCCGTGCAGCGGCTATCACGTCTACCAGGAGGGTGTTTTACAGAACGATGCACAGAGCCTTCGCGGCCCCGGTCTGGCTGTGGTCCTCGATTTTCCCTCTCACCGTCCATCGACGCTGATGATCAAATCAAGTCTTTCTACGGTCAGCAGCGCCAAGGCGTGCGCCAACTATCGCGCAGAGATGCCGGAGTGGAATTTTCAGCGAGTGCGCCAATCGGTGCGCCATTCGTGGAACGATCTGTTAAAGACGGTGCAGGTTTCCGGCACAGAGGAGAGGAAACAGCTCTTTTACACCGCGTTGTACCATTCTTGTCACATGCCGGTTCGTGCGGCGGATGTCGATGGCGAGTATCGGGGAACCGACAACGCGGTACATCGAGCCTCATTTCCCTACTATGACGCTTACTCGTTGTGGGATACGTTCCGCACGAAATATCCGTTGTTGTCCTTGATTCAGCCCCAGGTGCTGCAGGACATCGTCCGATCGTTCGTTCTGATCTATGACCAGGGCGGACGCTATTGGCCGTATCCGACGACGCGACGTGAGCACATGGTGACCATCATCGCAGACGCTTATTTTAAAGGGCTGCGGGCTTTCGACTTGGAGAAAGCGTATCAGGGCATGCGGCGCGACGCCTATGAATTCCGCGCCGAGTTTAACAACGCCACCACAGGCGATAAAACCATGATGAGCGACTCTGCCATGAAGGCAATCTATGAAGAGTACCATCGTCTTGGCTATATGCCGCGGCGGCCTGATCGGACGCTGGAGAACTGCTATGACAGCTGGTGTGTCGCACAGATGGCGCAATCCCTGGGCAAAACGCAAGAGCACCAGCTGTTCGCCCAGCGGGCGCTTTTCTATCGCAACGTCTGGGATCCGCAGATTCGATTTTTTCGCGCCCGGGCGGCGGACGGGACGTGGTTGCGATTTCCCGATCCCCGGGTGATCGATGAAACCTATGTGTATGAAGCGACCATGTGGCAATGGCGATGGTTTGTGTTGCACGACATTCCCGGACTGATTGAACTGTGCGGCGGCCGGGAACGTTTTATCGAAGACCTTGATTTTTTCTTTGCCAACGATCTATACAACCACAATAACGAACAGGACCTGCACGTTTCTTTTCTCTACAATCTGGCAGGCGCCCCCTGGCGGACGCAAGAGCTCGTTCAGCGCATTCTGACCGGATCCATGCGGCAGATCTACGGCAGCCATGGATTTTATAAAGAGCCCTATGAAGGCCGCATTTACAAAGCGGAGCCGGCCAGCTTTCTCTATGAGATGGATGACGACTGCGGCACCATGTCCGCCTGGTATGCGCTGGCCTCACTGGGATTGTACCAGGTCTGCGTCGGTGATCCTGTGTTTCAGTTGACCTCACCTTTGTTCGATCAGTGCGTGATCCATACGAATCCATCTCTGGCGTCCGGCAAACGTTTCACCATCCGGGCCCGCCATCTTTCAGATCAAAATAAATACATTCAATCTGCAACCTTGAACGGCCGGCCGCTGAACCGGTGCCGGCTGACCTATCAGGAGATCACCGCCGGCGGCGAACTGGTGTATTCTATGGGCTCAACCCCTAACACCCGCTGGGGCGTGGATTGATTTTCACCGTGAGGGGCGTTGCAACCCAGTGCAGCCCACAAAAGTGAAAACGATCTATACAAGGAGAATAAAATATGTCACGCTTATTGAAAAGTATTTTTTACGGTGCACTGGTTGCTTGTGCGCCGGTCGGATTCGCTGCGCCTGTTTCCAGCCCGAACTCAGCTGAACCGCGCAATCAGTTTTATATGATCGGCCACGCGCATATCGATCCTGTGTGGCGCTGGACCAAGGACGAAGGCTTTGCTGAAGTGCTGGCCACGTTTCGATCAGCGCTGGACAGAATGAAGACCTATCCCGAAGTGGCAATGGTGGTCAGCTCGGCTCAATTTTACGACTGGGTTCTTCAGGCCGATCCGCACATGTTCGCCGAGATTCAACAGCGCGTGCAGGAGGGACGTTGGAATCTGGTCGGTGGGTGGTGGGTGGAATCGGACGCCAATTGTCCCGGCGGAGAGTCCCATGTGCGCCAGGGGTTGTATGGGCAGCATTTTTTCCTCAAGCATTTCGGCCGCACCGCCACGATCGGTTTTGCGCCGGACACCTTTGGCCACCCGTGGTCGTTGCCGCAGATCCTGCGCAAACAGGGCTTGGATTGCTATTTTTACCTGCGTCCCGAGCTGAATGAAAAACCGGATCTCCCTGCGCCGGTCTTTCAATGGCAAGGTCAGGATGGAAGCCAACTTTTAACGTTTTCCATCATCGAGGCGTATACCGCCAAAGAGGGGGATATCGAGAGTCGATTGCGAAGCTCTAACCAACGGTTCCAAACATTTCTGCCAAAGGCCCATCAGCTTGCCGTTTTTTATGGAGTGGGCAACCATGGCGGCGGACCTACCATTGCGACGATCGAGGAGATCCAATCTTTGAAACGGGACGCTTATCCCACCATACGGTTTAGCAGCCTGGATACCTATGTGAATGATTTTCGCAAGCAGCAAGTAGACGTCCCCACAGTGAACAACGAACTGCAGCATCATGCCCGGGGCTGTTATTCGGCTTGTTCGGAAGTTAAGTTGTGGAACCGGACCGCAGAAACACAATTAATAGTCGCGGAAAAAGCCGCCAGTCTGGCTTCTCTGTACTGTCAAGCGCCTTACCCGGCCGAAACGCTGCGCACGGCCTGGAAAAAAGTTCTTTTTAATCAGTTTCACGATATCCTGGCCGGCAGCTCCATTGAACAGGCGTACGAGGACAGCCGAAATGATTACGGCTACAGCAACTCGGTGGCCCGGGAGGTGCTGACGTATGCCCTGAGCGCTCTAACCTCTCAGATCGCTACTCTGGATAAGCGCTATCCTGAAAGCACACCGTTCCTGGTGTTCAATCCCTGTTCCAGGACGGTGCAGGCGCCCATCGAGATCGAAATGCACCGACTGGATCGCCGGATCCAGCCGCCGCTGCGCGATGCCCAGGGAAAGCCGATCCCTTATCAGCCGTTGCCCACGGCCGCGGTCAAAGTGAACAGCCGCATCCGGCTGGTATTTCAAGCGGATCTGCCCCCGTTGGGGTATCAGGTCTTTCGCCTTGATTTCGCCAAAGCGGCCGACCTATCTGCGCCAAAGCAGGTCATCGCCACGACGTCCTGTCTGGAAAATGACTGGGTGAGAATCTCTGTTGATACTTTACAGGGCACGATCTCTTCATATTTTGATAAAAAATCCGGTCGCGAGCTGCTCGCCGCCCCAGCCGGCTGCGGCGTTGTTCTGAACGACTGGGATGACACCTGGGGACATCGCATCGTCAGTTATGATCAGGAGGTCGGCCGGTTCGGCAAGGCCGACGTACGCCTGGTGGAACCCGGACCGGAACGCGGGCGTATTATTATTAACAGCCAATTCGGCTTATCCACTCTGACTCAAGAGTTCTCGCTCAGCGCCCATTCATCCGAATTGGCCTGTCGTGTGACCTTGGACTGGAAAGAAAAAGCGCGAGTGTTTCAGTTATCCTTTCCTACGTCTCTTCAAGACGGACAACTGACCTATTCGATCCCCTACGGATTTATCCAACGGCCCATGAACGGCGAGGAGGAACCTGGGGGAAACTGGCTGGATCTCAGCGGCAAGGATGTCAAGGGCGAGTTCGGCCTGGCGCTGATCAACAATTTCGCCTGCGGGTATCAGGTCAAACAGGGCGATATGCGGATCACGGTACTGCACAGCACGGCCTGGTCGCACCATAACCCGGAAGTCGTTCAGCCTGCGGATCACGTGCGCTGGATGGAACAGGGCCTGCACGAGTTTACCTATCTGCTTATGCCGCACGACGGCGACTGGCGCAGTGCACGCGTCAGCCAACGGGCCATCGGTTATCTGCAAAGCCCGCAGGTCCTGCTCACCACTCAGCACGAGGGCGATTGGCCGCTTAGGCAGTCCCTGGTCTCGTTTCCGGCAGAGGCGGCGGGGATCACCAGCATCAAGATGGCGGAAGATGAAAAGGCACTCATTTTTCGGTGCGTGGAAATGAACGGGACGTCCTGTTCGGTCCCCTTGTCTTTGCCGCCGGCATCAACCGGTTCTACCGTGGACCTGCAGCCTGCGGAGATAAAAACCATACGGATTCCTCTGACGCCCGGAGAGCCTATTCGTACAGTGAATTTGTTGGAGCAATGACACAAGCGAAGGACGATGATGACCCAGAAGGAGTTGATCCATTTTTCTGTTGCCAATGTCCCCTCTTTGCTGAATGCTGAATCGCATCTTCCGGAAAAAGCCAGATATCCTGTAGTGGATTTCCACAATCATCTGTTTGCCGCCATGGACGGCGCTGACCTCGTGCAGGTGATGGATGAGGTTGGAGTGGCTGTTTTCAACAATGTCAGCGGCAATGCGGTTCTGCCCTATGTGGACAACGCCTATACCATCCAACGAGTCGGTTTTTCGGATTTCGTCCATACTCATATGGCCCGTTTCCCAAGCCGCTTTACAGCCTTTACCATGGCTGATTTCGCTCAGTGGCAAGATTTGGTCTTGATCAAATCAAACGATTTTGCCGAAGCATGCATCCAACGCTTGGATGCGGATGTGGCCCTGGGCGCCCGCGGGCTTAAAATTACCAAAGAGCTGGGGTTGCGCTTTGTTGATGCGACCGGCTCCCTGGTTCGGATCGACGACCCCAGGCTCCATCCGATCTGGCAGCACGCGGCGGCACGCCGTCTTCCGGTTCTGATCCACGTGTCTGATCCAAAGGGATTTTTTCTGCCGGCGGATCAGGATAACGAACATTATCAGACGCTGCAAGAGTTCCCGTCGTGGAGCTTTTACGGTTCCCGCTTTTCTAAAACTGAACTGCTCGAACAACGGAACACGGTGATCGCCCGGTTTCCCCAGACCACGTTCATCCTGCCCCACGTTGCGAACCTTCCGGAGGATTTGAGCGCTGTGGCCCAGCTGCTCGATGCGTTCCCCAACGTCTATATTGATTTCTCCGCCCGTATCGATGAACTGGGCCGCCAGCCTTATCGCAGCCGTGATTTTTTTATCGCTTACCAGGATCGCATTCTCTTCGGAACCGACATGCCCGTCTCGGCTGAGGTCTACCGCTGCTATTTTCGCTTTCTGGAAACCCGTGACGAGTATTTCGCTTATCCGGATTACATCGGCCGTTGGGGGCGTTGCCGCTGGCGAATCTACGGATTGCATCTTCCCGATCCGGTCCTGCAAAAAGTATATTTTCAAAATGCGCAAAAGCTGTTGCCCGAGATCCGTCTCTGAGCGCCGGTGCGTTGCACCCTCCGGCCGATCGCCGAGGCAATCCTTTGCCCGAATCTTGTTACCATCATGATAAGGAGAACCACATGAACGAAATGACCCGACGTACCTTTGTACAAACCGTTGCCGCCGGCTCTGCGGGATTACTGATGACCCATCCCTTGCGTGCGGTCGCAGGTTCGACGTCGCGAAAAAGATATGCCATTGTGGGGACCGGGGGCCGGTCCTATATGTATCAGAAGGCCATCTATGACAAATTCAAGGAGACCAGTGAACTGGTCGGATTGTGCGATGTCAACGCAGGACGTCTCAAAGCGGCGCAGGTCTATGCAGAATCTTTGCAAGCGCCGCCTCCGCCGGTTTATCGTGCGGATGAATTCGATCGTATGATCAGGGAAACCCGGCCGGATACCGTCATTGTCACCACGGTGGACGGATTCCATCATCAGTATATCGTGCGCGCTTTAGAATTGGGCAGGGAGGTCATTACGGAAAAGCCCATGACCACGGAGGCCGGCAAAGTTCAGAAAATCATCGATGCCCAACGGAAGAGCGACAAGCGCGTGCGTGTTACTTTCAATTATCGCTATTCGCCGGCGCGCACTCAGGTCAAGGAACTGTTGATGAGCGGTGTCATCGGAGACATCCTATCCGTGGATTTTCACTGGATGCTCAACACCCATCACGGCACCGATTATTTCCGCCGCTGGCACAGCCAGAAAAAATTCTCCGGCGGTCTGATGGTGCATAAAGCGACCCATCATTTCGATCTGGTGAACTGGTGGATGTCCGCCATTCCTGTTCGCGTTCAGGCCGTCGGCAAGCGAGAGTTCTATACCCCGGCCATGGCCAAGCGGATGGGGTTGTCCGGCAGCCATGAGCGCTGCCGCACCTGTCCGGAAAAAGCACAGTGCGCGTTTGAACTGGACCTGGAAAAGAACAGCAACCTCAAACGTCTGTATCTGGACAATGAAAGCTATGATGGCTATTATCGCGACCGTTGTGTTTTCAGGCCGGACATAGACATCGAGGACACCATGAACGTCCTGGTGAGCTATGACAACAACGCCACCTTGTGTTATTCGCTCAATGCCTTCAACGCCTGGGAAGGCATGTATGTGATTTTCAACGGCACGAAAGGCCGCCTGGAACACAAAGCCGAGGAATCGGTTTACATCAACGGCGATGGCACGGTTCAGGGAGCGCTGAAAGGCGATGGGGTTTATACGCGCATCTATCCGTTACGACAGCCGGCCTATGAAGTGAAGGTGTGGGAGGGTGAGGGAGGCCACGGCGGCGGAGACGACGTGATGCTGGCGGAGATATTCGGCTCAAATGCACCGTCGGATAAATACCAGCGATCGGCTGATCATCGCAGCGGCGCGTACTCTTGCCTGATCGGCATTGCGGCCAACAAATGCTTTCGCAACGGCAAGTCCGTCGCCATTTCATCGCTGGTTAAACATTTGGCCTATCCGAATTATCCTGCCATGCCGACCCATGAGCAATTCCTGGGCATGCCGGCGAAAAATGCACGCGCTTGAAACAGCGACTTGGTCCTGCCGGTCTGTGGTTGTAGGATATGCGCGTTTGCACAGCGCATAATCCTTCAACCAGCCTAACCAAGGCAGAATAGTGTTGTGTTTAAGCGGCAAAATAATAAATTAACTATATTTCTATCGTCAGCCGGCCAGACCTTTTTTGCAAGGTCTGGCTCGACTATCTAAACTCTACAAGCACGGCCACGGTTTTACATTTTTGTCATGTTGCATTTTTTTTGGATAAAACGGCGAAACGAGCCGTGTGCCCATCAAACACCATCCGCAGAAGGGTACGCTAAGGAAATGGTTGCTTTTATGAAAATTCGTCAACGCACAGGGGGTTTGCTGGTTCTTCTGATTCTGGCGGTTTGCGGCAGTGCATCGGCTGCGGAGATTAGAGGCACGGTCGCGGATGCAAAGACGTCGAGTCCGCTCAAAGGAGCGGATGTTCTGATTAAAAACACCACGCTGGGCAATTCAACCGACAGCGAAGGTCGGTTTGTGATCAGCGGAGTAGCACAAGGCCGCTACGAGCTGACGGTTTCCCTGCTCGGCTATCAGAGCCGATCGGTCAAGCTGACGGTCGGCGCTGAGGAAACGGTATCCGTGCAGCTTATAATACCGCCCGTCCTGCTGTCCATGGATCCCGTCTGGGTGACCGGCGCCAGCTACCGCAATGTGCTCAGCGCTCCGGACCTTAAATCCGAAGCCCTGGATCTGTCGGTCACCGAGATTCCACGCGTCACCATAGACCGCCAGCATGCCAAGACGCTGGTCGATGCGATGAGTTACATGCCCGGCGCCATGATTGAAAACCGGGGACGCAAGGTCAAGCAGTTTCTTTCGTTCCGCGGACAGCGCTATCCCTATCCGGATTACGCAGTGGATGGAGTTTGGCAGAAAGAGTTTCTGGAACTACCCTACTTTTTTTCCAGTCAGGATGTAGAGTCATTGGAGATCATGCGCTCCAGCGCGGTTTTGCTCACCGGTCTGTCGACCATGGCGGGGGTGGTAAACGTCAAAACTCGGGAATATGAAGAGAGCGAAACGACGGCGCGTCTGGAGTATGGTTCTTATCAATCGATGCGCGGCCATCTCTCTCATGGCGGCAAAGTAAACGCCTTGTCCTATGCCGGCGGCCTGGGTTTTTCCAAAACGGAGGGGCCTGAGAATAAAAATGCCGCTGAACAGGTGGCCAATGCCTTCGGCAAAATCAAATGGGAACCCAGCCGGAATTTTTATCTGCAAACCAGTGCGTTCTACCTCACCGCGGATCGCGAGCTGCTCCTGGCGCAGCCCCCGGCTGATTCGAGTTACTGGCAAAAGGTCGATGCCTATGATCCGGTCAAGGCGCTGCTGCTGACGCTGTCCAGCCGCTATCGCATGGGGGAGAGGGCGAGTCTGGAAGTCAAGGCCTCCTATGCAGACCGGAAACCGGATTATAAAAGCTACAGCACTCTGACCGATCAGACAAGCCGGTACAGCGAGCCGGATCATGAACTGAATCTTACCGTGATCCAGGCCGTCTCGCCCTTTCGCGATAACACCCTCCGGGCCGGTTTCTTTTACAATCACTGGGTGGCGCCCAATGGGAAACGGTTCTATTATGGCAAAGCCTGCGATACAGAAACGTTCGCCGGCGTACTGATGGATGAACAGCGGCTGGGAAAACTTTATCTGGATGCCGGCCTGCGTTGGGAAAAAACCCATTGGAATCGATACGGCGCATTCAGCATCAATGAAAGCGCCAAAGGATTGAC
>CAZKQR010000023.1:0-21362 GCA_964554965.1 uncultured Cytophagia bacterium
TGATGCCCCGTTGGTGTTCCTGCCGGCGACAGTGGTTCAGACGCCGTTGAAAGGCTGCGGCATAAGATTCGTCCCTCTGCACAGCCACGTCGGGAAGGTACTCCAACGCCAAAACATCCCCCTTCCCGGTGAAAGTTTGATAAAACGCCTGCAAAAGCGGATTCAACGCGTCAACCATTTTGCCGCGCAACTCTGAAATCTCGGCCGCCTTGTTCATCAACGGACCATCCCAAATTTCCACGACCGCCCCAACGGCCGACCGGCCGCTCAAACCCTCTCGGAGAATGCAATTGCGTTGTTTGACGATGCGTTCATACTCTTTCAACAGACCCAGATACCGTACAGATACCTGCGAAAGCAGAATATTGCAGAAACGTCTTCTCTGCTGCGGAGGACCGGTGGTGATCTCCAGGTCCTCCTGAGACAGCTTGATCACCGGAAAGCGGCCGACCAACTCGGAGGAGCGATGAACCGGCTTGCCGTCCAGATGGATGCTTTTTCCCGCGCCCGGCTGATAGCGCACCTGCACCGTATGCTCCACTCGGCTTTCATCGACAAAACAGGCCTCGAGCAGAAAATGGTCCTGCTGATGACCGAGGCATTCTTGATCCTCGCTGGTTCTGAAGCTCTTTGTCAAACAGAGAAAATAGATGATCTCCAACAGATTGGTTTTTCCCTGGCCGTTGTCGCCGAAAATAAAATGCGTCTGCCGGGGAAACGCCCAACGCTGCGCTTTTAAATTGCGAAACCCCCGGACCGAAACAGAGTGCAGATACATACGGACCTGATCAGGAGGCCGCGGCCGTCTCTTCACTGATGCGGATCGGCATCAGCAGATAAAGAACCGATTCTCCCGCTTCCGTGACCGCCGGCGTGATGATGGCCGAGTTGTTGCCGTCCTTGAGTTCAAAAACCACCTCTTCGGTGTCCACGTGCCGGAGTACATCCATTAGATAATTGGAATTATAACCGATCTGCAGCCATTCATCGCTGAACTGCGAGGGAATCACCTCTTTGGCTTCAGCGCCGAATTCAATATCCTCCGAACGAATGGTCATCTCATGGCTTGATAAAATCAGGCGGACCTGATGCGTCAGCGAACTGGAAAAAATAGAAACCCGGCGCAGGGCCGCGATCAGCAGATCCCGGTTGACCCTCAGTTCTTTGTCGTTGTCCTTGGGCAGAACACGATCATAATTAGGAAAAGCACCGTTGATTAATTTGGAATAGACGACGGAATTTTCCAGATAAAACACCACATGATCTTCGCCGATTTGTATTTTAACGCCGCTGCTCTGCGGATTCTTCATCAACAAAGTCATGGTTTTGGTGGGCACAATCAAATTTTTCTGAATATCCTTTTTAACGGGAAAATTGACCTTGGATACTTTGGCCAGACGATGACCATCCGTCGCCACCAGATTGATTTCATTGGGAAATAATTCTATATTGATGCCGGTGAGCGCCGGGCGCAGCTCATCGATGGAAACCGCAAAAATCGTTTTTTCAACCATGCGGCTCAACAGTCCCGCATCCATGATAAAGGAGAACTCACCTTCCTCCACGGCGATTTTCGGAAAATCCTCTTTGGGCTGCGTGGCGATTTTATATTCGCCTTTTTCTGTTTTGATGATGATCTTGTTGCTGCTGTCATCCTGAATGTGCAGAGGTACATCCGGGAGCTCACGAACGATCTCGAGCAATATTTTCGCCGGGATGGCCGCCGATCCTTTTTCGTGGCCGGAAACCTGAAGGGACGTGGTGATAGAAATTTCCAAATCCGTTCCGGTCATGTTCAACGCATCACCGTCCAAATCCATCAACACGCAGGTGAGAATCGAGATCGTCGTTTTCTGCGGGACGACGCCGATCACTTTTTGCAGCGCTTCAAAGAATTCCCTTTTGGACGTTGTAAAATTCATGTGTGCCTCCTAACCGTGAGATAGAGTGAAAATAAATCCATATAACTTAACTAAATATAATATATAAATCAAGTATTTAATAGTAGTAAGGGCTGTGGAAAAGTGGATAAGTCATCACCCGTGTTTTTTTCAAGCAGTAAGCCGTGTAAATTCAAACAGCCTGCCCCACCGGCGGCCTGTTGGTTTTGCACATTGCACTGTGCACTCTCTGTGGATCTTTTTGAGGATATGAGTGCTTGTGAAAAAAACACATGGACCGCGCGGTTAGCCCTTCTTTTATGAACGTCCTATGCACAGTTTATAGACGGCAAATAGGCGCTTGTCCACAACCGTTGTGAACAATCACAACTGAGAAATTTCAATTTTATTTTTCAGTAGCGAGATAGCTTCTTTGGTTTTTTCATCGGACAGCAGCGCCTGTTCCATGCATTGAATGGCATGAATAACCGTGGAATGATCGCGACCGCCAAAATGCAGACCGATGGTTTTCAGTGAGCTGTCCGTCAGCAATTTGCTCAGGTACATGGCGATCTGACGCGCCTGCGAGATTTCTTTTTTTCTTGTTTTAGCTCGCATCAAATCGTCCGGAATGCCAAAATGATCGGCCGTGATCTTTTGAATCAACTCGATACTGACGGTTTTGGATTTGCTGATGCATACATCGCGTAAAACTTTTTTGGTCAGTTCCAGCGTGACATCCACACCGTTCAAGGAGGCATAGGCCAGTAATCGGATCAACGCGCCCTCGAGCTCACGGATATTGGAGGTGATGTGCGTAGCAATGAAATGAAAAATTTCCTGAGGCAATTCAATGTCATTGTCCTCAGCATTTTTCTGCAGAATGGCCTGCCGGGTTTCCAAATCCGGCGCCTGAATATCCACCACCAGACCCCACTGAAATCGGGAAATTAAACGCTCCTCCATGCCCTGCAATTCCTTGGGCGGCCGGTCGGATGACAGAATGATCTGTTTCCCCTTTTGATGCAAGGTGTTGAAAGTATGAAAGAATTCATCCTGGGTTCTCTCTTTGTTGGCAAAAAATTGGATGTCATCGATAATCAAAATGTCCACATTGCGATAGAGCCCGCTGAATTCGGTGGTCTTGTTTTTCTGAATGGAATTGATGAACTCCATGGTAAAGCGTTCGCTGTCCACGTAAAGAACGCGAATGCTGGGAAATGCCAGTTTCGCATAGTTGCCCACCGCTTGAATTAAATGGGTCTTGCCCAAGCCCACTCCGCCGTACACCACCAACGGATTGAACGTGGTGGTGCCTGGCGATTTGGCCACCGCCAGAGAGGCCGCCTTGGCAAACTTGTTGCATTCCCCCTCGATAAAGCTTTCAAACGTATAGCGCAAATTCAAATGGTCCGCCCGGCCGGCGGTATGGACGGACCGGCCCGCCAGGATTGGATCATTTTTCTGCTGCATGACATCAATTAATATGGAATATAGCAATTTGGAGCCAGGGCCGACAGCCTCAGTCATTGCCTGCTGAATCGTCTGGCTGTAATGCTGCTCCAGCCACTCATAAAAGAATTGACTAGGCACCTGAACCGTTAAAATATTCTCATCCCATTTTATCGGAGTGATGGGCTTAAACCAGGTGGCATAGCTGTCCGGCTTGATTTGCTCAGCAATGCGCGCTGCTACCAATTCCCATACTTCCACAGGCGTTCTAGACATTGATTTTTCCATTTCTATTTATCAACATGTTGTTGCAGTCACTATTTTTGTGCATAAAATGGGTCTTTTTTTGACTTATCAACATTTTTCATCACTTATCAACATAAGTGTAAAAATTTAATACTTTATTAAATAAATAAAAAACAAAATCTTGTTGTTTGTCATCGCAAGAGTTATCCACGGAGTTTGTCGGCTCTGCTGAATTGGTGGAGTTATCGATTTTCACGGCTTTAATACTTATCCACATGTTGCACATTACCAGATTAGGCTACATTAATTTACTAAATGTTCAAGCAAAGTCAATGATGAAAATGAACAACCGCTGATTTTTTCCGCCTTATCCCGTTTTGCCTCACCCAACCCTTAAAGAAAGCGCTTGATTTTTAAGTAAAAAAACATTAAATTTATATTCTACGTCAAATTGTGAAAGGGAAAATCCATGAAAAGAACGTTTCAACCCAGCAATCGTAAAAAAGTGAACAAGCATGGCTTTCGTGCCCGTATGGCGAGCAAAGCCGGCCGAGCGGTGCTGCAGAGCAGACGGGCTAAAGGACGCAAACGCCTGACGGTTAGCGATAAATAGCGCGACAGGTGTTCTCCCTATGTCTCGGTTGAAAAAAACCGTCCGGGTTAAAAAGAGCGCTGACTTTTCCAGAATCATTCAATCGGGAAAACATTTTTCCAGCGACTATCTTTTTATTTCCGCTTTGTCTGCACCAACCGCCAAAATCGGTATTACCTGTAAAAAATGCAAAACAGCGGTACAGAGAAATTATCTCAAACGAGTGGGCCGGGAGTTGGCCAGAGCCAACCAGCCGCTCTGGTCTCTGAAGGCGCAGATCATTATCGTCGTAAAACAGAGCGCCAACGAAATCTCTTTTCAAGCGCTGAAAAGCGATTTTGACCGGTTAATCGCGAAAATGGCAGAAACAGAGCGCCCATGAGACAGAGGCTGATTCTGATCCACGCCGCACTACTAAAAACGGTCCTTTTGGGGCTGCGCGGTTACAAAAAACTAATTTCGCCCTTGCTGCCCGCTGCTTGCCGATACGTTCCCACTTGTTCCGAATATGCGGTTCAGGCGATTGCAAAATATGGCCTGATCAAAGGGGGCTGCAAATCCATCCTCCGCCTTGTTAAATGCAACCCCTTTTTTCCAGGCGGTTATGATCCTGTCTGATTAATCCAGGATACGCACCCATGAATTTCGACAAAAAATCCATTTTGGCTTTTCTTCTCATCGGTCTGGTTTTCCTGCTTGTCCAGACCCCCCTCTATAAAAAGTATTTCTTTCCCCAGGTTTATCATCAGGAACAGGGGCGCAAGGCCATACAGGACTCACTGCGCTTAGCCCCTGCTACGCCCAAGGCGCCAACGGACGAGACCAAAGAACCTATGGCAACCCCAGCGCTTGCCACTCTGACCGCGGATACGATCAAGGAAAAGATTATCACCGTTGAGACCGAACGCTATCGAGCCACCTTTAGCAGCCGGGGCGCACTGTTGGTCAGCTGGACGCTGAAAAAGTATACCACTGGCTATGGAGACGCCGTGCAGATGGTGGCAGATCCTTTGCAGGGAAACCTGGCCCTCTCTTTTATTACCCATGAAGGGGATTCCACCTCTACCGCGCTCTATCCATTCACCTGCACCGCAGATTCGTTCATCGACGCGCGCAGCGAAGGTAAAACGCTTCGCTTTGAACTCGCTTTTGGTCCGACGCAAAAGATCATCAAAGAGTTTGAGTTTCTCCCTAAGGCCTATCATGTTCAGGTAAAAATCGGCCTGCAAAATATGGAGCAGATCATCGCCGACAAGGCTTACAGCCTTTCTCTTCCCTCTGGCCTGAATATCACCGAAAAACGGGTCAGCGAGGATATGAGCTATGCCAAAACGATCGTGGCCGCAGCCGGGGAGTACAGCAAAAACGGCAAAGCCAATGGCCAGGTGATCAAGGAAACCGGTTCCATTGATTGGATAGCGTTGCGCACTAAATATTTTCTCATGGCGCTGATTCCCCAGCAGTCCAAAGGCATGTACGTTCAGTCCAAGGGCTGGGAGATTCCCACACCTCTGGACATCAAGGCAAGATGGAAAAAATTCGCCATCAGCTTGACTATGCCCTACACCAAAAAGGATTATCAAGAAACCTTTAGTTTGTATTTAGGACCTCTGGACGATGATATTCTGAAAACGTATCAGGTCGGGCTGGAAAACACGATGGATTTCGGCTGGAAGTTCATTCAGCCCATCAGCGTCGCCATCCTATGGACCTTTAAGCAGATCCATAAATATATAAGCAATTATGGCCTGGTGCTCATTATTTTCTCGCTGTTGCTCAAGATTATCACCACCCCACTGACCAACAAGAGCACGACATCGATGAAAAAGATGCAGACGCTGCAGCCCTTGATGACTGAACTCAAAGAGAAATACGCCAATGATCCCCAACGGCTCAACAAGGAGACCATGAAGCTGTACAAGGAGCAGGGCATTAACCCTATGAGCGGCTGCTTCCCGGTTTTGATACAAATACCTATTTTTATTGCACTTTTCAATGTGTTTCGCTCGACGATCGAACTGCGCCAGCAGGGATTTGCCGGCTGGATCTCTGACCTGTCCTCGCCGGACACGATTGGAGTCGTGGCCGGAATTCCGATCAACGTTCTGCCGATTTTGATGGGCGTCACCATGATTCTGCAGCAAAAGATGACGGTGACCGACCCCAAACAGAAAGCCATGGTCTATATGATGCCGGCGTTGATGATATTCATGTTTTACTCCTTTCCATCCGGCCTGAATCTCTATTACACCATTTTCAATATTCTGACGATCGTCCAGCAAAAGTATCTCACACCGGCCTGAAGCAGGTGACCGCCGGTTTTTTTGTCAAACGCCCCGCTTTCTGTGGGGCTTTCTTTTTAGCGGGCAGTGAGAAAAATGAATAGTTATTCATTGTCTGACACCATCGTCGCCCTGGCCAGCGGCAAGACCCCTTCCGCGCTGGCGGTGATTCGCCTCAGCGGCAACCAGGCCGTAGCCTTGGTTGAACAGCATCTGGCCGCCAAGCCGGTGTTGTCCTCTGCACCGGCTCGCAAGACGACGCTGGCCAATTTTTTTACCCCGACCGGTGAATGGCTGGATCAGGTGGTTCTTACCAAATATACCGCGCCGGCCTCGTACACCGGAGAGGAGATGGTTGAACTCTCCTGCCATGGCAGTCTGTTTATCGTTGATCAAATCCTACAGGCGTTGTTGTCCGCAGGCGCTCGCTTGGCGGAGCCGGGTGAATTTACCCTGCGTGCTTTTTTAAACGGAAAAATGGATCTGATTCAGGCCGAGGCGGTGGCCGATATGATTCAATCCAACACACCGAAAAACCTCGGTCAAGCCCTGGCCCATTTGGGGGGCGACCTTTCCCGTTATGTACAGACTCTCCGGCAGCAGCTGATCGAAGCCCAAGCGTTGTTGATGCTGGAGCTTGATTTCAGCGAGGAAGAAATTTTTCTTCACCGTTCCGAGCTGGCGCAGCTGCTGCAAAATCTTGATGCGCAGATCAGTGCGCTGATCTCTTCTTTTGAATACGGCCGCTTGGTGCGCGAAGGGTTGCTGGTGGCGATCGTGGGTAAAACCAATGTGGGCAAATCCAGCCTGTTGAACCGTCTGCTGAAAAGGGATCGTGCCCTTGTCTCCGACTATCCAGGCACCACACGCGATACGCTGGAGGAAACGATCTCCGTCAACGGCTATCTGTTTCGCATCGTCGACACCGCCGGTCTGCGCTGCAGCAACGATCCTGTGGAGCAGATGGGCATGCAGCGAACGCGAAGGTCTATGGCTGAGGCGGATCTGCTGGTGTGCATGGTGGATGGAAGTCAGGCGGAAGAGGAGGAAGACCGGCAGCTACTGCGCGACTGTCAGGCTCTGGGCAAACCGTTGCTGAGGATTATCAATAAAAGAGACAGGCCCGATTTTTCACCCACCGCTTTTTCGCTGCCGGACGGTCACAACATCGCCCTTTCCTGCAAGACCGGCGACGGGTTCGAACAATTGGAGAGGGCGCTCATCGACCAGGTGCGCGGTCATGCCGTACCGGAGCAGGGAGTGTTCATCGACAAAATCCGTCATCAGCAAAGTCTGCTCGCCGGCCGCAGCGCCCTGCGCCAGGCGATGCTCTCTCTGCAACAAAAGTACAGCGCTGAATTTTTACTTCCGGACTTGACCGCGGCCCAGGATGCGCTGGGAGAGATCACCGGGCATGTGACCACCCAAGATGTGCTTCAGGACATCTTTTCCCGTTTCTGTATCGGCAAGTAATTATGAATGAAGACTCATTCGATATCATTGTCGTCGGCGCCGGCCACGCCGGCTGTGAGGCTGCGCTGGCCTGTGCCCGCATGGGCGCGCGCACGCTGCTGACCACGCTCAATCTTTTCACCATCGGCCAGATGTCCTGCAATCCCGCCATAGGCGGTTTGGCCAAAGGCCACCTGGTGAAAGAGATCGACAGTCTTGGCGGCGAGATGGGGGTGGTGGCGGATGAAACCGCGCTGCAGTTCCGCATGTTGAACCGCTCCAAAGGCCCGGCGGTCTGGTCGCCACGCACGCAGAACGACCGTATCGGCTACAGCCAACGTATGCGCCAAAGCATTGAAAGTCAGCCAAACCTGTTCCTCCGCCAGTTGCACATCACCGGCATTCTTTTCGATCAGGGCAGGGCCACCGGCGTGGTGACCGAGATCGGCACCCAGCTGTACGGCCAGGCGGTGATCGTCTGTTCCGGAACCTTTCTCAACGGTTTGATCCATATCGGTATGGTCCATTTTCCCGGCGGCAGGGCAGGGGAACTTGCCGCCCACGGATTATCAGAATGGCTGGCTGCACAGGGTGTCGTCGTTCGAAGATTAAAAACCGGCACACCGCCGCGCATCGATGGCCGAACCGTGGATTTTACCGAGATGACAGTGCAGCGCGGCGACGAAAAGCCGGTTCCTTTTTCCCACAAGCATGAGCGGGTGGTCTGTGATCAGCTGCCCTGCTATCTGACTCGAACCACACCCACGACGCACGAGATCCTGCGCAGTGGTTTTTCCCGCTCGCCACTGTACGCTGGAATCATCAAAGGGGCGGGGCCGCGCTACTGTCCCTCCATAGAGGACAAGATACAGCGTTTCGGCGACCGAGAGGGGCATCAGATATTTCTCGAGCCAGAGGGCAGAGGCACCTACGAATACTACGTCAACGGTTTTTCCTCCAGCCTGCCGGAGGAGATACAACAGGCGGCCATTCGAACGATTCCTGGATTTAGAGAGTGCCAAATCACCCGGTTGGCCTATGCCATCGAGTATGATTACTTTCCTCCGATCCAGCTGCAGGCCACTTTGGAGAGCAAGTTTATTCCTGGTTTATATTTTGCCGGACAGATCAATGGCACCTCAGGCTATGAGGAGGCGGCAGCGCAGGGTTTGATGGCCGGCATCAACGCCGTGCTTAAAATCCGCCGGCAGCCGCCGTTTGTTCTGCGCAGAGATGAGGCGTATATCGGTGTTCTGATCGACGATCTGGTCACCAAGGAGCTGGAGGAGCCGTACCGCATGTTCACCTCTTTAGCTGAACACCGGCTGCTGTTGCGTCAGGATAACGCGGATTTGCGCTTGATGAAATATGGCCGTCAGTTCGGCCTTATCAGCGAGATGGCCTACGGAATGGTCCTGGACAAACAAACCGCCATTGACCGGGCTTTAGCGCAATTGCACAGCACAAGGCCGGCCCTGGCCGCGGTCAATAGAATCCTTTCTGCTGAAGGTTCTGCTGCACTGGACGAGACGGAAAGCTTGGCGCGATTGCTTAAAAGGCCGGAGGTGAGGCTGACCGATTTTAACGAGATCTATCCGGAGGAGCTTTTTTCCGCCAAGGCCGGGCTCTTTTGGCGCCAGGTCCGCGAGCAGGTTGAAATCTCCATCAAATATCAGGGCTTTCTTGACCGACAACAGCAACAGGTGCTGCGCATGAAGCAATGGGAACAGATCGCCATACCGGAGGATCTGCCATACGATCTGCTCAAGGCACTTTCTAAGGAAAGCCGCGACAAGCTCAACCGGATCAGACCACGCACTCTGGGACAGGCTTCTCGCATCCTCGGCGTCGCCCCTTCGGACATTGCCATTCTGATGGTTTTTCTGACAAAAACCGGCGGCCGGCGCAGCTGATGTTCCACGTGGAACATTTTGGGGCTGGCGCGTACGGCGGCAGGGAGGTCGGGGAAAACGTTCCACGTGGAACGTTTTTGATCCATTCAACCAAACGGTCGAGGTTATATGCAGGGCGAAAATAAGGCAGCGTTGCTCCGTTTGTGCACCGAAGCCGGTCTGTCTGATGAGCAGGGGGCCGGTCTGCGCCGCTATACTGAGCTGGTTGAACGATGGACCAGCCGCTGCAATCTGGTGTCGAAAAACGATCTCAACCGGATCGTGTCCAAGCACGTGGCTGATTCGTGGAATTTCACCCGGGTTCCCGGTTTGCTGGCTGGAGTCCGGATTCTCGATGTAGGCAGCGGCGCCGGCTTTCCCGGGATGGTTCTGGCGCTCTTGCGTCCGGATGTGCAGGTGGTGCTGCTGGATTCGCGGCGACAGCGGACGCTGTTTTTACGCGAGGCGGTGGAGCAGTTGGGGCTGGCGAATGCTCAGGTGCTTTGCCAGCGGGTGGAGGAGCTGAAGAACAGCATGCCGGACTTTTTCGAGCTGGTGACCGCACGCGCCGTGGCTGGGCTGGAGGAGCTGTGGCAGTGGGTGCAGCCCTTGCTGCGGCCCCAGGGCGTTCTGGTCACACAAAAGGGTTTGCAGGAGGAGATCGAGCCGCTCGCCGGCGTGATGGTCCAATCGATCCCCATGCTGCATACGATCTCTGTCAGCCGTTTGCTGCTCCTGAGAAAGGAGGGGTCGAGTGAAAGACCGGGTGTTTGACGAGATCAAGGATCTGACCACAGAGCAACGTAACCCGCTCACCCAGGATATCGACAACCTGCCGGTGGCGATGATTTTGCAGCTGATCAATGACGAGGACCGCCGCGTCGCCGAGATCGTCGGCGTAGAGATCCCCTATATCACCCAGGCGGTGGATCTGATCGTGGCCAGCTTTAAACGCGGTGGCAGGCTGTTTTATGTGGGCGCCGGCACCAGCGGCCGGCTGGGCGTGTTGGATGCGGCTGAGTGTCCGCCGACGTTTGGCGTCAAGGCGGAGATGATTCAGGGCGTGATCGCCGGAGGGACCAGGGCGCTGGTGCAGGCGCAGGAGGGGGCGGAGGACAAATTCGATCAGGGCGCGAACGACCTGCAGGCCAGGGCGGTAGGGCCTGAGGACGTGGTCTGCGGCATCGCCGCCAGCCGCCGCACCCCCTATGTGATCGGTGCCATCGAACAGGCGCGTAAGGCCGGGGCCAAAACCATCTATATCACCTGCAATCCACGCGAGGAGATGAACATTCCGGTGGACGTGGCCATTTGCCCGGTGGTGGGACCAGAGGTGATTATGGGATCCACTCGCATGAAAGCCGGCACAGCGACGAAATTGGTATTGAACATGCTCACCACCACCGCCATGATTCGCCTGGGCAAAGTCTACGGCAACATGATGGTGGATCTGCAGATGACCAGCAAAAAACTGGAGGAACGGTCCAAGCGGATTCTGATGCTGGCCACCGGCGTGAGCTATGAGGAGGCCGGCGCAGCGCTGAAATCAGCCGCAGGCCATGTCAAAACAGCGCTGGTGATGATTCTGGCCAGGGTGGATAGCCCCACTGCGCAAAAACGGCTACAGCAGGCCGATGGCTTTGTCCGCAAAGCCATCACTATGGAGTGACTCTTTTCGACTATGATTCAAGAGATTAAAACGGTTTTTGCAAACAGCGAGCCACTGCAGGAGCTGCGCACCGCCCTGCAGTCGCATAAAAACGTCCCGGCCGGCGGCGCCAACCGGACAGCCCAGGCCTTTATCCTCGACGCCCTGGCGGATCGCGGAAAACCGGTCTTGTGCGTGCTTCCCGGTGAGGAGGAGGCAGAGCGGTTCTATTCTGACCTGCTGGAGATCTCGCCGCAAAGTGCACCGGTTTTGTTCCCTTTCTATGACCGGCAGCTGTGGAGCGAACTGGGTCCATCCGCTGAAGCCATCGGCCGCAAACTGCTGGCGCTGAAGACGCTGCTCAACGAACCAGCGCCCATCATCGTTATCCCGGCTGCCGCGCTTTTGGAAAAAGTCGTTAATCCCACATCGCTGCGCCGGGCGCAGATCTATCTGCAGCAGGGAGATGAACTCTACTTTTCAGATCTGGTGCAAACCCTGGTGTCCATGGGCTATGTACGGGAACAGCGCGTAGAAGGGCCGGGGGAGATCAGCGTTCGCGGCGGACTGCTGGATATTTTCTGCTATGAAGAAGCGCATCCCTGCCGCATCGAGTTTTTCGGCAACACCATTGAAAGCATTCGCGATTTTGACGTAGAAAATCAGCGCTCCCTGTCCTCGCGAGCCGCGCTCACTGTGCTGCCGCCCGGCAGCGCCGGCCCCTTTGGCCCAGCAGCCGATCACCCGCAGGAAACCATGAAATTGGACAGCACCCTGGCTGCTTATCTTAAAACCGACAGCCTGGTGATGATCTCCGAATCTGCCCTGTTGCGCATAACCCTGGAAGAGGCGGAGAGAGGACTGCAGATACGGGGCCAGACCTATATCGAAGATCACAAGCTGCAGGGCCATCTAAACGCGGATCAGTTCTATGAGACAGCGGATGTCGTGCTGGCGCAGTTGGAGCACCACCCACAGCTAAGCTTTTCATCGCTCACAGCCAACCACGAGACCATCTCTTTCAACATTCAACCCTGCGGCCGGTTTGCCGGCAATATGGCGCTGCTTAAAAATGAGCTGCAACGGCTGGAGGCTGCAGCCCTGGCAGCCGGCGTAGAACCCATCCTGCACATATGGTGTGAGGATGACAGTCAGACTCGGCGCATGCAGCAGCTGCTGCAACAGGAGAACTTTTCCCCTGCTGTCCGTGCCGCGACATTGAACCTTTCCGCCGGATTTATCTGGACCGACCATCATGTGGGTTGCCACTCCTCAAGAGAGATCTTTAACCGGCCGAACTATCGCCGCGGCGACCGCATCAGCAAACGACAGGTCTCCCTGAGTGAATTGACCGCACTGAACGAGGGCGACATAATTGTCCATGTGGATTACGGTGTGGGTATCTTCCGAGGTCTCCATACCATCAAGGCTTACGGCAAGCAGAGAGAGTGCATAAAAATTGAATATCATGATGGGGATAACCTGTATGTGCCTCTCGAAAAGATGGACCGTGTACAAAAGTACTCCTCTCAGGATGGCTATGCACCGGTGCTGAGCAAGCTGGGCGCCAAGGATTGGGAGCGGCTGAAAAGCAAAACCAAGCAGCGGGTCAAAGAGGTCGCCGGTCAGCTGATCAAGCTGTATGCCCTGCGCAAACTCAAAGAGGGCTATGCGTTTTCCAGCGATCAGCCCTGGCAGAGCGACCTGGAGGCCTCGTTTTTGTACGAAGAGACCCAGGACCAGCTCGCCGCGGTACAGGATATTAAAAAGGATATGGAAAAGCCGGTTCCTATGGACCGGCTGATCTGCGGCGATGTGGGGTTTGGCAAAACGGAGGTGGCGGTGCGCGCAGCCTTCAAGGCGTTGAATGACGGCAAACAGGTGGCGGTCCTGGTGCCGACCACTATTCTGGCGCAGCAGCATTTTATCACTTTCAGCGAAAGACTGCAATCCTACCCTGTTCGTATCGAGATGCTCAATCGATTCCGCAAGCCGGCTGCGCAAAAGGAGATCATCCAGCGGCTCAAAGCGGGCAAGGTGGACCTGATCATCGGCACGCATCGCCTGCTCTCCGCCGATGTCGAGTTCAAGGATCTGGGCCTTTTGATCGTCGATGAAGAGCACAAATTCGGCGTGCTCCACAAGGAAAAACTGAAATTGCTGAAGGCTTCGGTGGATACGCTGACGCTGTCCGCCACCCCGATCCCCAGGACCATGCATATGGCTTTGATGGGCGCCCGGGATATGTCGGTGATCAACACGCCGCCGAACAACCGCCGGCCGATCAAGACCGACGTGAGCCGTTTTGATAAAGAGTTCATTCGCGAGATCATCCTCAAGGAGGTGGAACGCGGCGGGCAGGTTTTTTTTGTCCATAACCGCGTGCAGACCATCTATGGTATAGCCAGCCTGCTGCGCGAGCTGGTGCCAGAGGTTCGCTTCCGTGTGGCCCATGGCCAGATGGATGGCGATGAGTTGGAGCAGATCATGATTGATTTCAGTGAGGGGAAAATCCAGTGTTTGGTCTGCACCATGATCATCGAATCCGGCATCGATGTGCCTAACGCCAACACCCTGATCGTGAACCGGGCGGACCGCTTTGGTCTGGCGCAGCTCTATCAGCTGCGCGGCCGAGTCGGCCGTTCGGAACAGCAGGCGTACGCCTATCTGTTGATCCCGGCGCTGCGTAAACTTAACCGCAACGCCATCAAACGGCTGCAGACCATTCAAGAGTATACGCATCTGGGCTCTGGGTATAAAATCGCCATGCGCGATATGGAAATTCGCGGGATGGGCAACATCTTTGGCTCTGAACAGAGCGGCTATATCAACGCGCTGGGGTATGAACTGTATGCCAAAATCATGGAAGAGGCGATCCGCGAACTGCGCCAGGAGATGAACCTGGAGCCCACGGCGCAGATTGGAGAGCAGGAACCAACCATTGAGAGCCGTGTGGAGATGCCCACAGATGTTTATCTGCCGGCTGATTTTGTCCCTGCTGCTTCTGACCGGGTGGACATTTACAAACGTCTGATTGAAGCAAAGGCCGAGCGGGAGATCGAAGAGCTGCACACCGAGGTGACCGACCGTTTTGGTCCCATGCCGTCTTCGGCCAGGGATCTTTTCGATTTCGTGCTGTTAAAGCTGTTTGCCCGTAAGGCGCTGGTGGATGAGCTGCAATTCAAGAACGGTCAATTTATCGGCAAATTTCACACCCCCTCTCTGCCGGACAAGGAACATTTTACAGCTTGGATGCATAAAATATTGGACAAAGCCTCGTGCCGATTTGACTTGCGGCAGGATAAAGACGCACTCTATTTTATGGTGAATGTCAGCAAACATCACAATCCGATTGAAACAGCGAAAAAGTTCTTGCAAAGTATACTCTAAGTTGCTATTTTTAGGAAAAATATAGCTGGAGCCTTCTCCCAAAATGGCTTACGAAAATATGCGCAGTTCACCGGAAAGGACCAACGCTTCCGACCGGTTTCGCTTCAGAGCGGTTTTGTGGCCTGCGTTCGCTTTGATCAGCCTGCTGGCTGCGTGCAGCAAGGATCCGGAACAGCGGGTGGTCGCTCATGTTGGGCAGACCGTCTTGACCGCGCAAGCGCTGACGGCGGCTCTGCCGAATATTGCTGACAGCGAGTTCAGCCGGCTGCAGGGGGAGCGGTTTGTTCAACAATGGCTCGAGTCAGAACTGCTCTATCAGCAGGCGGTGAAAGAAAAGATAGACCGGCGTCCTGATGTGCGCAGGGCTTTGGAAAAGCTGCGCAAGGAGTACATCGTCTCTGCCTTTTTAGCCGAACAGATCGATGAGCAGGTTCAGGTGAGTGACGCCGAACTGCAAGAGTACTATCAGAAGAATCAGGATGAATTCCAAGTGGCCCAGGATCTCTATCAACTGGATATGATCCTGGTGGAGACTGCTGCGCAGGCCAAAGAAGTTCGAGACCGCCTTGTCGCTGGAGAGGATTTCTCCGTGGTGGCGAAAGAAAAATCCATCGATCACAATCGGGAACAAGGCGGGGCTTGGGGTCTGGTTCCGCTTCAGCAGCTTGCGCCGGCCTTGGCGTCTGTTGTGGCGAAGATGAAGGTGCAAGAGATTTCCCTGCCGGCTAAATCGTCGTTGGGATACCATATCATCCGTTTGGGAGAGATGGTTAAAAAGGGGCAGGTGCGTTCTTTCGATCAAGTTCGGGAGGCCATTCTGCCGCGCATGCGCGCGCAAAAGCGAGAACAGATGTATCAAAAATTAATCGCCCGCCTCAGCGAACAGGTTGATTTTGGCATTGACCGCGGCGATTGGTCCCTGGAAGAGGAGTCAAAAAAGCAGTGAAAATGTATTGGGTGATAGGTCTGTTGACCGTTGTTCTGTTGGCGGTCCAGGCCCCGGCGCAGCAGGTTTTAGATCGCGTGGTGGCCATTGTGGATGATGAGGTGATTTTAGAATCCGAGATCCTTCAGGGGGCTTATTCGCTGGCCATGCAGATGCAGGTGGACATCAGCAAGAACCCCAAGGAAGTCGATCGGATGAAAAAGAACACGCTGAATAACATGGTGACGCAGAAATTGCTGCTGATTCAGGCGGAGAAGGATACGATCAAAGCCGATGAGCGCCAGGTCGAGGCCTATCTGCAGCAACAGATGCAGGGGGTCATTCAGCAGTTGGGCAGCGAGGAAAAGGTGGAAGATTACTTTGGCTCTTCGCTGGCCAAGATTCGCCGCAACTACCGGGATGAGATCGAGAAAAATCTCCGCGCCATGCAGGTGCGCAATCAAAAATTGGCGTCGGTCAAGATCGGCCGCCGGGAGGTGGAGGCCTTTTTCAAAAGTCAAAAGGACTCTATTGGACAAATTCAGGAGACCGTGGATATCAGTCACCTGTTGATCACTCCCAAAGCCGGCGACGCGGCGCGGCAAGCGGCGATGGAGAAAATAAAATCCATCGAACAGCGCCTGCAGGCGGGCGAGGATTTTGCAGCGCTGGCGCGAGAGCTTTCCCAGGATCCCGGTTCAGCTGTTGCCGGCGGGGATCTGGGCTTTATGGCGCGCGGCGTCCTGGAACGGCCTTTTGAGGAGGCGGCGTTTGCCCTGCAGCCCGGCCAGCTGTCGCCGTTGGTGGAAACGCGGTATGGCTTTCATCTGATCAAAATGGAGGAGCGCAGGGGCGAAAAGGTACGCGTGCGCCACATCCTGATTACGCCCAAGGCAACCCGAGAGGACGAAATGGCCAGCGCGGACAGTATCCGGGCCATTCACGGCCGGTTGCAGGCCGGCGCCTCTTTTGAAGAGATGGTAGCCAAGTACTCGGAAGACGCCTCCAGCCGGGAACTGAAAGGGCATCTTGGGGTGTTTGAAGTCGATCAGCTGCGGGAGCGGGCCAAAGAGTTTGTTTTTGCCATTCGGGGAGTCGCCGACAGCGCCTATTCAGATCCAGTGCGGACCCAATACGGCTTTCATATTATCCGCGTCAACCGCCGGGACCCGGCGCGCGAGCTGTCGCTGGAAAAAGATTTTGATCGGATCCAGCAGATCGCGCTGGATTATAAAAAGCAAAAGCTGTTCGAGTCCTGGCTCGGAGACATTCGCGAGACGGTGTTTGTCGATATCAAGGACAAGAGCTATCTGTAACGCAGCCATTCACGCGGCCGGGGCACAGGGCCTTCGTCCCGATGCAGCGACAACAGACTGTAGGATTTTTCCCTAACCGGACAAGTCGGCTTTGCATCAGGCCGACTTGTTGTTTTGTAGAGATATGAAAAACACATTGATCGTATGGTTTTACGTTCTTTTGTCCTGCGTCGCCGTGGGCTGGACGCAGACGCAAGCGGCTTCCGAGGCGTTCACGGTCGCCCGCTTAAAGTACGGTGGCGGCGGCGACTGGTACAACGACGCCTCGATGATCCCCAATCTGCTGAACTATTTCCAGGCCGCGACCGGCCTGCGTTGCGCAGATCAGGAAGGGCGCGTTTCGCTGCTGGATGAGAATCTATTTGTTTATCCGGTGCTGTTCATGACCGGCCATGGGCGTATCTTTTTTACCGACCGAGAGGCCGCCCGCTTACGGCAGTATCTCGAGGGCGGCGGCTTTCTGTTTGCCGACGACGACTATGGGATGGATGAGCACTTTCGCCGCGAGATGAAAAAGGTGTTTCCGGATAAGGCGTTGCTCGCCATTCCATTCTCTCATCCAATTTTTCACACTTGCTATTCTTTTGCCAAAGGATTGCCCAAGACCCACGAACACGATGGCGGCGCGCCCGAGGCCTGGGGATATTTTCATTCCGGAAGGCTGGTGGTTTTTTACTCTTATAACGCCAACATCTCCGACGGATGGGCAGACCCGGAGGTGCATAAGGATCCGCCCGAGGTGCGGGAGCAGGCCCTGCGCATGGGCGTAAACATTTTATATCATGCCATGACCCAATAGCGTGAAAAACGAATGTGAAAAAATATTTGTCGCCAAACTGAAGGCCTACCGCCGGCAGCAAAAGCGGCGGCGCCTGGGCGCAGCGTTGGCGCAGGGCTTGATCCCGTTGGCGCCGGTCTGGCTGGCGCTGTTGGCCGGCAACGGCGTCTTGCTGTTGCCCTCCTGGCTCCGCTGGGCGTTTCTTCTCAGCGCGGCCCTGGGATCGCTAGCCTGGTTGCTGTTCAAGGCCGGCGGCGCGTTTTACCAAATAGCTTTTCAGCCCAACACCCCGGCGCTCAACCAAGTGGCGCTGGAGGTGGGTTCTCACTATGCGCCGGTGCACGATCGTCTGGCCAATGCATTGCAGCTGCTGGCCAAACTGGACCACAATCAGGAAGCCTATTCTCCGGATCTGATCCAGGCCGCGTTTTCCGAGGTGGCGGCGCAGCTCGAGGGTTATGATTTCTCCACCAGCGGCCGCAATCCTCAGGACCGGCGCACCTATCTGCGCTTGGGGCAGAGCGTGGGCCTCTCTCTTCTGCTGGCCCTGCTGCTGGGACAAAATCTGACGCGCGGCGCGGTGCGGCTGTTTTCGCCGCAGCGCGATTTTTATCAAACAGCGGCCCTGCCCTATTCCGTTCTGCCCGGGGATGTCACAGTGATCAAGGGCCAGGATCTGCTCGTGCGCGTGGTATCCTCTGCGCCCTGGCGCAGCAAGCCGCAGCTGCAGCTTCGCAGGGACGGCCGTCTGGAGAACGCCGAGTTGCAGAAAGGCGTGCTCGACACGCTGCAGTATCGATTCACGGCGGTGCACGATTCGTTTGTCTACCGCATTCACAGCGGTAGAATAAAAAGCCGCTGGTATCGAGTGTCTGTGGCCGAGTTGGTGATGATCCGCTCCCTGCAGGTCAAGCTGATTCCACCTGCCTATTCCCGTCAGGAACCGGTGGTGCTGCCGGAGAACAGCGGCGATGTATCGGCCCTGGCGGGAACGCGCATACAGATACAGGCCGAGACCAATGGTCTGGTGGATACCGCTCGGGTTGAATTTGCTGTTGCCCGCTCACTGCCGATGGAGATCTCCGGCCGGCATTTGCAGGCCTCCTTTGTGCTCAAGTCTGACGATCGATACCGGTTTTATCTGTCGGACCAGCGCGGCTGGCCGGCTGCTCCGCAGATCGAGTATCATCTGCGTGTATTGCCGGACCAGCCTCCCTTTGTCCGCTTGCTGACGCCTGGCCGCGATGTGGATCTGGGGGAAGATATGCAGTTGCCGCTGGCGATCGAAGCTCAGGACGACTATGGCTTGTCCGCCATGTATCTGCTCTATCAGGTTTTGGCGGCCGGGGAGACAGAGATCGATAGCTCGCGGTTTGTCCGTGAACGGTTGCCGTTGACCGCCGCGGACCACAGCCACCTGGCCTTTTCCTGGGATCTTTCTTCATCGCCGCTGTTGCCCAACGAAAGTGTTCTTTACGCGGTTCAGGTCTTTGACAATGATCCGATCAACGGCCCCAAGGCCGCCATCACGCCCTATTATCGCGCACGGTTTCCCTCGTTGTACGAGATGTACGAAGACCTGGCGTCCAGTCAGACGGACGCGATTGCGCAGATGGAATCGATCTATGAACGGAGCCGGGAGCTGAAAAGGGATGTGGAGGAGATGCAGCGGGAGCTGCAGCGCGATCCGCAGATCGATTGGCGCCGCAAGCAGCAGCTCGATGACGCCGGGGGCCAGCAGGAGCAGATCAAACAGGATTTGCAGCATCTGTCCGAGTCCTTGGATCACATGCTTGAAAAGATGGAAAAAAATTCGCTGGCCTCCTTGGAGACGCTGAAAAAATATGAGGATCTGCAACAGCTGTTCCGCGAGATCATGACGCCGGATCTGCAGAAGGCGATGCAAGAGCTGGCGGAGGCGATGCAAAAACTGGATCCACAGCTGGTCAACACAGCGCTGGAACAATACCGTCAGTCGGCCGAGGACATGAACCAAAATCTCGACCGCGCCATCTCTTTGCTCAAGCGATTCAAAATGGAGCAGAAGCTCGATCAGGCGGTGCGTACGGCGCAAAAGCTGGCGGAAGAACAAAAGCAGATCAGCGACAAGCCGGAGCAATCCGGCGCGCAGCAGCGGCAGAAGGACCTGCGCGATCATGTGGCGGACTTGGAGAAAATGCTCGATGCCGTCCATCGGGAGATGGCGAACGAGCCGGGCATGCCGCAGGAGGAGGTGCAGCAGGCGCAGGACCGGCTCGGCGCCAAAGAGATGCAGGAGCGATTGCAGGAGATGCAGGAGCGGTTGCAGAGCGACGCATCCGAGGGTTTGTCGGCATTATCCGAGCCCATTCAGCAGGAACTGAACACAGCTGCCCAGGAGCTGCAGCAGGCGAAGGACAAACTATCCGGCGCTCAGCAGCAGCGCGCCATGCAGGCGTTGCAGCGAGGCATGAAGGATCTGTTGTCGCTGTCGCAAAAGCAGGAGGCCCTGCTCAACCGCAGCGAATCCACACAATCTTCAACCCACGATATCCGTGATATCGCGGAGGAGCAGCAGAATGTCTCTTCTGCGCTGAACCGGGTGATGGACCAGATTTTTGACGCGTCCAAAGAGAGCCTGCAGATCGATCCGCAGATCGGCGGGGCTTTGGGTCAGGCGGCGCAGAGCATGGCTCAATCGCGGGAGGCGTTAGAGTCGCGCAATCACGCCGCAGCCGCCGGACGGCAGGGCCAGGCCATGTCCCAGCTCAATCGCGCGGCCAAGCAGATGCAGTCCGCCATGCAAGCCATGATGCAGGGTGGCAGCGGCGGCATGAGCATGGAGCAGTTCATTCAGCAAATGCAATCTTTATCCAAAGGGCAGCAGGGCGTCAATCGGCAGACGCAGGCTCTGGGCATGGACGGCGCCATGGGCAGCGGGCAGCGGGAGGCGATGGCCAGGCTGGCCGCCGAGCAGGCGCAGCTGCGCAAGTCGCTTGAGCAATTGGCTCAAGAGTCCGGTAATCTCGCCGGCTCCGGCGGCCGGCTGGAGAAAATGATTGAAGATATGAAACAGGTAGAGCAAGATCTCGGCCGTCAGGTCACGCGCAACACCATCCAGCGGCAGGAACAGATTTTATCCCGTATGCTGGATTCGCAAAAATCTCTGCGCGAACGGGAGTACAGCAAAGATCGGCGTGCGGAGACCGGTCGATCCTATTCGACGATCAGCCCAGGTGAGCTGCCGGCGGATCTGGGCGACCGCAAGCAAAAGTGGCAACAGGATTTTCTCCGGGCGAAAAAAGAGGGATACAGCCGCGATTATTTGGAGCTCATCAAGCAGTATTATGAGGCCTTGTTTGAAAAAGAGCAACCCAGCCGTTAACGGGCTGCTGCTGCTGGCCCTGGCGGCCATTCTGCAGGCGCAGGCGCCCAGCCCTCAGCAGACGCGGCAGATGCTGGCGCGGGCGGCGGAGTACGAGTCTTTGCGCCGCTATGATCTGGCGGCCGAGATCTATGCCCGCTTGACC
>CAZKQR010000024.1:0-21171 GCA_964554965.1 uncultured Cytophagia bacterium
CCGCCTCCTGAGCCACCGCCAGCGTGTGCAGGATGGTGTTGGTGGAGCCGCCCATGGCCAGGTCAAGAATCAGGGCGTTGGTAAAGCTCTTGCTCGTCATGATGTCGCGCGGCTTTATATTTTTTTGCACCAGGTTCATGATGGTCCGGCCGGCCGCGGCGATCAGCTGGTCGCGTTTTGGATCGATGGCCAGGATGGTGCCGTTGCCGGGCAAAGCCATGCCCAGGGCTTCCATCAGGCAGTTCATGCTGTTGGCGGTGAACATGCCGGCGCAGCTGCCGCACCCGGGACAGCCGTTTTTTTCCAGTTCCTCCAGTTCGGCGTCGCTCATCTTGCCGGACTGGCGGCTGCCCACGGCCTCAAAGATGGTGATCAAATCGATCTTTTCACCGTTCGCTTTCCGGCCTGCGGCCATGGGGCCTCCGGAGAGAAAGACCGTGGGGATGTTCAGCCGCGCCGCGGCCATCAGCATGCCGGGTACGATTTTATCGCAATTGGGGATGCAAACCATTCCGTCGAGACAATGGGCGGCGGCCACGGTTTCGACGGAATCGGCGATCAACTCGCGGGAGGGCAAGCTGTAGCGCATGCCGATATGGCCCATGGCAATGCCGTCGTCCACACCGATGGTGTTGAATTCAAAAGGCACGCCTCCGGCCTCCCGGATCGCCTGTTTCACCTTGCGGCCGACTTCCTGCAGATGGACATGTCCTGGAATCAGATCGAGGTAAGAGTTGCAAACGCCGATGAACGGTTTGGCAAAATCTTCTTCCTTCACGCCGGTGGCGCGCAAGAGGCTGCGGTGAGGGGCTCGTTCAATACCTTTTTTAATAGAGTCTGATAACATGGCTTGATCCTGTCATAAAATACTGTGTGAATAGTAAGGTGTGATCGGGTTCATCTAGTAAATAGGGCCGCGCAGACGCCGCGGCGGCGGAGAGCAGGGGATCGGTAGGAGTAAAATGAGTATGGCGCTGATGCTGCGGTTCATGATTTTCCGCCAAAAGTTTTATCGCGAAAATGGATATAAATTTAAATATAATCAAAAAAAGATCGAAAACAAGCTTTTTTCATGCCACGCGGCCACACCATGGGTTGGAAGAAAAGGCGACAAGCAGGTCTATTGGATCCGCAGCCGGTAGAACTGCGCCCGATGGTCGGAGACCGACAGCGGCAGCACCTCGGCGGAGGTCACGCGGATCTCCGGTGAGACGAAGACATGGTCGATGCGTAAAAAATCGATGGCGAAACGGGCTAAAAGAGGGGAAAGGCTTCCGACCAGGCTGTAATGGCCGTAGGTGGCGCCCACGCCCCAGCCCGCCTCGCGGAAGCCGTTTTTCAGCGGGCCTTCAAAAAGCTCATAGACGCGGCTGCCCGGCGTGTCGTTGAAATCACCGGCGAGGATGACCCGCCCTTGAATCCGGTGCAGCCGCTCCGCCAGCCGTTCGGCCTCGCGGTCGCGGCGCTGATAGGTCATTCTCGTGTCATGAATAAAGCTGGCCAGGGAGCGTTGACCGGCGATCAGTTCGATAAAGGCGTGGCCGCTGGGAAACAGATGGCAGTTGAGCAGGTGAATTTTTTTTCCTTTGACCTCGATCACCGCCTGGTTCAAATTAAAGTGGCCTTTCGAGTATTCGGTGCCGATGTCGATGTTCTGGCGGCTGAGAAAGCGGAATTTGGACAGGATGGCGCCGCCGTTATAGTTTTCTCGTACGTCCGCCCAGACCTGATGTGGATGGCTGGCTGAGAAACGGCGGTTGAACAGCAGCCGGTCCTGTCCGGATATCTCTTGAATGAACACCAGATCCGGTTGCAGCCGGTCGATAAGATCCAGCACCTGCTGCCGATCCTCCAAACGGTGGTTGATGCGGATATTGTAATCCAGCACCGACACCGTGTCCGGTTGGTCGCCACCGAGCCTGGGCAGGAGCTGCTGGCGATAGTGCAGCACCAGTCCGGCCAGAGCCAGGGTGAAGAAAAGAACGTTTGCCCGCACCCGGGGATTTTTTCGCAGCTGCAGACAGAACACGGTGAAATAGAGCGTCAGCAGGATGAACAGGACGCGGAAATAATTCAACAGGTCCAGCGCCGCCCATACGGTCAGCGCCAGCAGCGCGATCGTCGGCAGCAGCTGCGCGGTTCGGCCGGTCCAGCGGCGAAGTTGAAAATGAAGGTAGGCGGGCAACGCCAGCGCAGGCGGAATCCACAGAGTGTCCTGCAGCAGGCCGGCGATCATCTGCGTGACCGGATGATCCGGAACAAACAAGTCCTGGACATGGCCCCAGACCCAGGCCTCGATGAAAAGCAGTGCCAGCCAGCCGAAAAACAAAAGGGAAGTGATCGCCTTGCGCAAGAAACCACCCATCCGGATTTGTGAGGAGTCTTTTGAAAAAATTTACCATTTTATCGAGAGATAAGAAAGCGTTATTTTTCTATTGACATTATGATTTTTTAGTGTATATTTAGCTATATATTGGCAGATAATTTTCCTTTACAGGACGATGGACGCAAACTCCTACATATCTTCTTTGCCGCACGATGCCCGGGCTCCCCGGCTGCACGTTGTCGGCGTCCATCGACTGAGGGGACTGGTTTCCATTCGAATTCGTGTGCGTCTCCTGTGCCTGCCTCTTATTCTTATTAACCTCTTGCATTCGATTCTTTTCTAAAAAAAAGTGCAAGAGGACGCTCCCACACCCTTTTAAAATTTCCCAAACGTACCAAACATCGACTTGACGTCTCTCTTGCACCCAAAGGGTTTGAATTTTTTATCATTCGCCGAACAGGCGTAGTGTTTCACGTAGCAAAGGAAAAAATCTATGACCGGTGCACAAATGATCCTGCACGCCCTGGAGCGTGAGGGCGTGACAGCCGCTTTCGGTTTTCCCGGCGGCATGATCATCGATGTTTTCGACAAACTGTATGACTCTCCCGTTCCTTTCTATCTCACTCGTCATGAACAGGGGGCAGCGCATGCGGCGGACGGTTTTGCCCGCGCCTCCGGTCAGGTGGGCGTCTGCCTAGCAACGTCGGGTCCCGGCGCCACCAACTTGGTGACCGGGCTGGCCACAGCGTACATGGACTCCATCCCCTTGGTGGCCATCACCGGCCAGGTGCCCAGCCATTTGATCGGCAATGACGCGTTCCAGGAATCGGATATGCTCGGCATCAGCCGCTCCATTACCAAACACAACTATCTGGTCAAGAATGTCGACGAACTGCCGGCGATTTTGAAATCCGCATTTTATATCGCCCGGACCGGTCGACCGGGGCCGGTGCTGGTGGATGTGCCCAAAGATATCCAGCAGGCCTCCACCGAGGCGCCCTATCCCGTGGAGGCGAGTGTGCGCGGCTATCGGCCCACGGTCAAGGGGCATCCACAACAGATTCAAAAGGCCGCCTCGTTGATCTCCAAAGCGAACCGTCCGGTCATCTTTGCCGGCGGCGGGGTCATCTCCAGCGATGCGGCCGATGCGCTGGGCGCTCTGGCGCACAAGATCCAGGCGCCGGTCACCACGTCGTTCATGGGTCTGGGCGCATTTCCGGAGACTGATGCGCTGGCTTTAAAAATGCTCGGCATGCATGGTACGGCCTATGCGAATTATGCGATTCAGGAATCGGATCTGCTCATCGCCGTGGGCGTCCGTTTCGATGACCGGGTGACCGGCGATGTGAGCAAATTTGCGCCCAAAGCCAAGATCATCCACATCGACATCGATCCCACCACCATCCACAAAAACGTCCAGGTGGCGGTGCCGGTGGTCGGCGATGTGAAATCGGTTTTACTGGATCTGCTGGATGAATTATCGCCCAAGGACCATGACGCCTGGCTGCGCCAGATCAACGACTGGAAAGCGGCCCATCCGCTCGCCTATCGTCAAAACGGATCGATCCTGCCGCAGGTGGTCATAGAAACCATTGCCGAGATCACGGACCACGAGGCCATCATCGCCACCGAAGTGGGACAGCACCAGATGTGGACGGCGCAGTTTTACAATTTTACCAAACCACGCCGTTTCATCTCCTCCGGAGGCCTGGGCACCATGGGATTCGGTTTTCCGGCCGCCATCGGCGCGCAGGTCGCTCATCCGGACGCCATGGTCATCGACATCGCGGGAGACGGCAGCATTCAGATGAACATCCAGGAACTGGCGACCGTGGCCACCTATCGTCTGCCGGTCAAAATCGTCATCCTCAACAATCAATCCCTGGGCATGGTGCGGCAATGGCAGGCGATTTTTTATCGCCGTCGTTTTTCCAACATCTGTTTGCGCAAAAACATCGATTGTCCGGCGCACTGCGACGGCCAGGAAAACTGTGACCAAGCCTATGTCCCCGATTACGCCAAACTGGCCGAGGCCTACGGCATCCCCGGTTATTTCGCCGACCGGCCGGAACAGGTCCGGCCAACGCTTGAGAAGGCGCTAAAGACGCCGGGACCCGCGGTGGTGGAATTCCGCATCGACAAGGAAGAAAACGTGTTTCCCATGGTGCCTTCTGGAAAAGCTTTGGATCAAATGCTGCGAGGGATCGCCTAATGCGACATATTATCAGTTTGGAAGTCGAAAATCAGAGCGGCGTTCTGGCGCGGATCGCCGGATTGTTCAGCGCCCGCGGTTTCAACATCGATTGTTTGAGCGCCGCCTGGACCGAAGATGAGGACACCTCCAACATCACCCTGGTGGTCCACGGCGACGACAGCGTCATCGAACAGATCACCAAACAGCTCAACAAGCTGATCGACATTATCCGGGTGACGGATGTAACGGAGAACGATTACGTCGGCCGCGCCATGGTGCTGCTCAAGATCAATTGTCCGCCGACCCGGCGCCTGGAGGCTTCATCGATCGCCAATATCTTTCACGCCAAAGTAGTGGATATCAGCGCCAAATCCATGATGCTGGAGCTGACCGGCCAGGAGGCCAAGATCGCGGCGTTCATCGAGACGCTGCGGCCTTTCGGCATAAAGGAGGTGGTGCGCAGCGCAACGATCGCCATGGTGCGGGACTCTAATTATAAAAAATAGCCATACCAATAAATAGTCCGCGGCGCTGCGCCGCGGACCAAGTTAGAAAGAGACGAGGAGGTTGTAATGAAAGTGTATTATGAACAGGATGCCGATCTTGCCATGATCAAGAATAAAAAAGTGGCGGTGATCGGCTACGGCAGCCAGGGCCATGCCCATGCGTTGAACCTGAGTGAAAGCGGCGTGCAGGTGGTCGTGGGTCTGCATGCGGAGAGCGAACACCATGAGGTGGCGAAAAAAGACGGGGTCAAAGTGCTGACCACGTTTGACGCTTGCGCCTGGGCGGATCTGATCATGATCCTGGCGCCGGATCAGGCGCAGGCGCAGTTGTATGAGAAAGACGTCCGCCCCAATCTCAAGGCGGGCAAGGTGCTGGCCTTTGCTCACGGCTTTAACATCCATTATCATCAGATTCAACCTCCGGCCGATGTGGATGTGATCATGATCGCGCCCAAAAGCCCGGGCCATTTGGTGCGGCGCATGTACCGCGAAGGCCGCGGCGTGCCCAACCTGATCGCCATCCATCAGGATGCCTCGGGCAAAGCGCGCGAGATCGCGCTGGCCTATTCCAAGGCGCTCGGCGGCACCCGTGCCGGGGTTCTCGAGACCACGTTCAAAGAGGAGACCGAGACGGATCTGTTCGGCGAGCAGGCGGTGCTGTGCGGCGGAGTGACGGAACTCATCCGCGCCGGCTTTCAGACCCTGGTCGACGCGGGCTATGCGCCCGAGATCGCCTATTTCGAATGCCTGCACGAGATGAAGTTGATCGTCGATTTGATCTACGAGGGCGGCCTGTCGCGCATGTACTATTCGGTCAGCGATACGGCCGAGTTCGGCGGATTGACGCGCGGCCCCATGGTGATCGGCGAGGAGAGCCGCAAGGCGATGAAAAAGATGCTGCAAGATATTCAGGACGGATCCTTTGCCACAGAGTGGATTCTGGAGAACAAGGCGGGGGCGCCCCGTTTTCAGGCGCTGCGCAATCAGATGCAGACCTCTCAGATCGAAAAAGTCGGCGCGGCTTTGCGCGGCATGATGGCGTGGATCAAAAAATAGGAGGTCCGGATTATGGACTCCAAGCGTATTTTTGTATTCGATACCACCTTGCGCGACGGCGAGCAATCACCGGGCGCCAGTCTGGGCGTGGCGGAAAAATTGGCCATCGCCTATCAATTGGCCCGGCTCAAAGTGGATGCGATCGAAGCCGGATTTCCCGTCTCCTCACAGGCGCAGTTCGACGGGGTGCAGCAGGTTGCTGAAAACGTGCGCGGCGTCCGAATCGTCGCCCTCGCCCGCTGCATCGACAAGGACATCGATGCGGCCGGCGAGGCGCTGAAAAAGGCGGAACGGCCCTGCATTCATGTGTTTGTGGCCACCTCGAAAATTCATCTGGAAAAGAAATTCCGCAAGTCAGAGGACGAGGTTCTGGCCATGGCGCTGGCGGGCATCCGTCGGGCCCGCCGCTACTGCGAAATGGTCGAGTTCTCTCCCGAGGACTCGGCGCGCACCGGCCGGGAGTTTCTCTTCCGCATCGTCGAGGCGGCCATCGACGCCGGCGCTACGGTCATCAACATACCGGATACCGTCGGCTATGCGATTCCGGAACACTTTGGCGGCTTGATCAAAGAGATCCGCAATGCGGTGCCCAACATCGACAAGGCGATCCTGAGCGTGCACTGTCATAACGATCTGGGATTGGCCGTCGCCAACACGCTGGCAGCCGTGCGCAACGGCGCACAGCAGGTGGAGGTGACCATCAACGGCATCGGCGAACGGGCGGGCAACGCCTCTCTCGAAGAGGTGGTGATGGCCATCAAGGTACGCCAGGATCTGTTCGGCTGCCAAACCGGCGTCGACACGCACGAGATCACGCGCACCAGCCGCATGGTGTCGAGCATGATGGGGATGCCGATACAGCCGAACAAAGCGATCGTCGGCAGCAATGCCTTTGCGCACGAGTCAGGCATCCATCAGGATGCGGTGCTCAAGGACGCCGGCACCTATGAGATCATGACGCCTCATGAGGTGGGCTTGGATTCCAACCGGATCGTTCTCGGCCGCCATTCAGGCCGGCACGGGCTGCAGAACCGGCTGGCGGAATTGGGTTATGCGCTGAGTGCGGCGGAATTGGATCATGTCTATCAGCGCTTTCTGGAAGTGGCCGACCGTAAAAAAGAGGTGTACGATGAGGATCTCGTCGCCTTGGTCAGCGGCGCCGCCCGCGAGGCGGAGGAGGTCTATCAGCTGGACTACTTTCATATTCTGAGCGGCAACAGTTTGCTGCCAACAGCCACCATCACTCTGAAAAAAGGAGACGAGGTGCTCCGCGAGGCGGCGGTGGGAGACGGCCCGGTGGACGCGGCCTACAAGGCCATCGATCGCATGGTCGATCTTCCGGTCTCGCTGGAGGAATATTCTCTGCGCGCCGTGACCGGCGGCCAGGACGCCATGGGCAATGTCGTGGTTCGTCTGAAATACCAGGACGCGATCTATTTGGGCCGCGGCGTCAGCACCGACGTCATCGAAGCGAGCATCCGCGCCTATCTGCATGCGCTCAATCGCATTCAGAGCGTGATCAAACCCAGCTGAAAATTCCGGCTTGGCTGCGGCGGGAGCGGACAACGCACCCGGCTGCAGCGGCCGACCGATAGGAGACAAATGAAAAAAGACAGGTATACTATCGCCGTGCTGTCGGGAGACGGCATTGGGCCGGAGGTCATGGCTGAAGCGCTCAAGGTCCTGCAGGTTGTGGCGCTGAAAAACCGCTTTCACGTGCAGCTGAACCAGGCCGAGGTGGGCGGCGTGGCCATTGATAAATTCGACACCCCGTTGCCCGCATCCACCCTGCAGACGTGCCGGCAGGCGGATGCGGTGCTGCTGGCCGCCATCGGCCATCCCCGATATGACGGCCTGCCCTCAGAAAAACGGCCGGAGAAGGGGTTGCTGGGATTACGCGCCGAGTTGGGGCTCTATGCCAATTTACGGCCGGCGAAAATCTATCCCAGCCTGATCAGCGCATCAACGCTCAAAGAGGAGGTGGTGCGCGATATCGATCTGCTCATTGTGCGCGAGCTGACCGGCGGGCTCTATTTCGGCGAACCCCGCGGTCTGCAGCAAGAGATGGGCTTCAACACCATGGTCTATCGTCGCCATGAGGTGGAGCGCATTGCCCAAACAGCCTTTGAGGCAGCGGCCAAACGCGGCAAAAAAGTGACCTCGGTGGACAAGGCCAATGTGCTGGAGGTCTCTCAGTTCTGGCGCAAAATCGTGCTGCAGGTGGCGGCGCGTTATCCGGATATCACCTTGGATCACTATTACGTCGACAATTGCGCCATGCAACTGGTGCGCAACCCGCGGCAATTCGACGTCATCCTCACAGAAAATCTGTTCGGCGATATTCTCAGCGATGAGGCGTCCATGCTCACCGGCTCTCTGGGCATGTTGCCCTCCGCCAGTTTGGGGACCGGGTCTGCCATGTATGAACCGGTGCACGGCTCAGCGCCCGACATCGCAGGAAAGAACATCGCCAATCCCATCGCTATGATCGCCTCTGTGGCCATGATGCTGCGCTATTCCTTTGATCGTCCGCAGGAGGCCGAAGCGGTGGAGACCGCTATCAGCCGGGTGCTGGAGGCCGGTTATCGAACGCGCGATATCGCCGTCGTGGGCGACCGGGTGGTGTCCACCAGCGAGATGGGCGGCGTGATCGTCGAGGCGCTGTAAGCGGACACTTCCTGCGGGCGAATGCAGGACGCTGCCGGATCTCCTGCGGATCAGGCCTGAAGGCCGGCGCCTTCAACAGAGTGTTTTTTTAGTCGCTATGACATCGACAAGGCGGAATCCATGAAAAGCAATCGCGTCTGGCTTTACGATACAACGCTGCGGGATGGCGCCCAGCATGAGGGGATCGCTTTTTCAGCAGAGGACAAGATCCGAATCGCGCAACGGTTGGATGAATTCGGCATCGATTATATCGAAGGCGGCTGGCCCGGTTCCAATCCCAAGGATCTGGAATTTTTCCGCCGCGCTGCACAGATCAAGTGGAAGCACGCAAAAATTTCCGCCTTCGGCAGCACCTGCCGGGTCAAGTCCTCTGTCAAGCAGGACGCCAATATTCAGGCTTTACTGAAAGCGCACACGCCGGTGGTGACCGTGTTCGGCAAGTCGTGGGATCTGCACGTTCACGAAGCCCTGCGCGCATCGCTGGAGGAGAACCTGCAGATCATTCACGATTCGGTCGCCTATCTGAAGAGCAAGGGCAAAGAGGTGATCTATGATGCGGAGCATTTTTTTGACGGCTTTGCCGAAAACCCGGACTATGCCCTGGAGACCTGCGTCACCGCCTGGGATGCCGGCGCAGATGTGGTCGTGCTCTGCGATACCAACGGCGGCGCTCTGCCCTTTCAAGTCGAAGAGGTGATCCGCCGGGTGCGGGAGGCTTTCCCGGACATGCCGCTCGGTCTGCATGCGCATAACGACAGCGATACCGCTGTCAGCAGCACGGTGGCGGCCGTGCGTCTGGGCGTGGGCCATGTGCAGGGCACTATCAACGGCTATGGCGAACGCTGCGGCAACGCCAATCTGTGCAGCATTCTGCCCAACCTGCAGCTCAAGATGGGCTGCTCGTTTCAAAAAAGAATAAAATTGGAAAAACTCACCCAGCTTTCCCGCTACGTCAGCGAGATCGCCAATCTGACCCATCGGGAAGAGATGCCGTATGTCGGCAACAGCGCTTTTGCTCACAAGGGCGGCATTCATGTCAGCGCGATTCATCGCAACCGGCGTACCTATGAGCACATCCTGCCGGAATCCGTGGGCAACCGTCAACGGGTGTTGGTGTCTGACCAGGCCGGCCAGAGCAATGTGCTGTACAAGGCGCGCGAGATGGGGCTCGATCTAGACAGCCGCAAGGAGGAGGTCCGCAAAATCGTCCAGGAATTGAAAAAGCTGGAACATCTGGGATATCAATTCGAGGGCGCGGAGGGTTCCTTTGAAGTGCTGGTCAGGAAAACCATCGGCGAGGTCAAGCCGTTCTTTACCATGCTGAGCGCCCGAGTGACCGTGGACCGTACGGAGAACGGGTTTTTATACGCCGAGGCGGTGCTCAAATTGGAGGTGAACGGCAAAATCGAACACACGGTGGCCGAAGGCCACGGCCCGGTCGATGCGCTGGATAAAGCGCTGCGCAAAGCCCTGCTGCCATTTTATCCCAGCTTGAAGGCGGTCAAACTGGTGGATTACAAGGTGCGCGTTCTGGACAGCGAAAAGGCCACGGCGGCCGAGGTCCGCGTTTTTGTCGAATCCAGCGACGGCCGGGAGACCTGGGGAACAGTCGGCGTGTCGGAAAACATCATCGAAGCCAGCTGGCGTGCACTGGTGGACAGCATCAGTTTCAAGCTCATGAAATCCAAGCAAAGATGAACGGGGCGCCCCGACGGCGCCCTGTCTCCCTCCTCTCGCTGCCTTGCCTCGCAAAACCGGTTCAACCGAGCTTGGCCACGGTTCGGTTGAAAACTAAATTTTATTCTTCTTTGCTATATTAAAATTTCGTAGATTATCCGGTTTCTTTTCAGATTGTGGGATCACGATTCAACGTATGAGAGTGCCGATTTTCATGGATGAATCCGATAAACCATCTTTAAAACGCAGGGCCAAAGACGCCCTGCTGGGGGGCGCTCGCAGCCCGCAGGATCCGCATATTTTTCACAAGCTCTCCCTGATCGCTTTTTTCGCCTGGGTGGGCCTGGGTGCGGATGGCCTGTCCTCGTCCTGCTATGGGCCGGAGGAGGCGTTCCGTGCGCTTGAAGGTCATTTCCATCTGGGCATTTTGGTCGCTTTCGCTTCGGTGATAACGATCTTTATCATCAGCGCCAGCTATCTGCAGGTCATCGAACTTTTTCCCGCCGGAGGCGGCGGCTATATGGTGGCGAGCAAATTGCTTTCGCCCAAAGCCGGCATGGTCTCGGGTTGCGCCCTGCTGATCGATTATGTGCTGACCATCACCCTGTCTGTGGCCAGTGGGGCGGACGCCATCTTTAGCTTTCTGCCGGTCTTCTGGTTGCCGTACAAATTGATCTTTGCCATGGCAGGACTGGTCCTGCTGATCTGGCTCAACCTGCGCGGAGTCAAAGAGTCTGTGGTGCCGCTGGTGCCGATCTTTTTGATCTTTATCGTGACCCATCTCTTTGCCGTCCTGTACGTTTTTTACGTTCATGCGGCGGATCTGCCGATTCTGATAGAGACCACTCGGCTGGACATCCGGCAGAGCAACGCCGAGTTGGGTCTGCTGGGCACGGTGCTGCTGATTTTGCGCGCCTACAGCATGGGCGCCGGCACCTACACCGGCATCGAGGCGGTCAGCAACGGCATGCCGATGCTGCGCGATCCTAAGGTGAAAACCGCCAAGAGCACGATGCGCTATATGACTTTTTCCCTGGCGTTCATGGTGCTGGGATTGATGGTGGGCTATACGCTTTTTCGCGTCGAACATGTGCCGGGTAAAACGTTGAATGCCGTTTTGCTCAATGCCCTTTCCTCCGGGTGGAACGAGAACCTTGCGTATCTGTTCGTTCTCATCACGCTGACTTCTGAGGCCATTTTATTGTTTGTCGCCTCACAGACCGGTTTTCTCGGCGGACCGCGGGTGCTTTCGAATATGGCGCTGGACCGCTGGTTCCCCACCCGTTTCGCCACGCTCAGCGACCGGCTGGTGACGCAGAACGGCATTCTGCTCATGGGCGGCGCGTCGTTGATTTTAATGTTTCTCAGCAAAGGCTCGGTGCGTTTGCTGGTGGTGCTTTACTCGATCAATGTGTTCATCACCTTTCTGCTCTCCCAGGTGGGCCTGGTGCGTCATTGGTGGCAGAGCCGGCATGCGCAGAAAGGCTGGCTGATGAAGCTGGTGATCAGCGGCATCGGTATGGTGCTCACCGGTTTTATTCTGCTTTCAGTGGCCACGCTGAAATTTACCGAAGGCGGCTGGATCACCATCCTGGTCACCGGCACTCTGATCGTCATCGTTCTGCTGGTCAAAAAACATTACACTCACACCGCCGCGTTGCTGAAACGATTGGATAGTCTGGTGGAAGCGGTCAAGCTTTCCGTTCCCCATGTCGCAGGGACCGCGCGTAAGCCCGGTCGGCTGCGTAAAACGCCTTTTGTCCGTGCGCGCACCGCGGTCATCCTCACCAGCGGATTCAACGGATTGGGATTGCACACGCTGTTCGGCGCCATCCAGATGTTCCGCGGCGAGATAAAAAATTTCGTCTTCCTGCAGATCGGTGTAGTGGATGCGGGCACGTTCAATAGTCCCGAGGAGATCGAACAGCTCAAGCACAAGGTGGATGAGGATCTGGAGAAATACTGCGATTTCATGCGCCATCAGGGCTACTACGCCGAGGCGGTCTCCGCCATCGCCATCGATGTGGTGGAAGAGGTCTCCAGGCTGGCGCCGGAGACACTGAAAAAATTTCCCCAGGCGATGTTCTTTGGCGGGCAACTGGTGTTTCCACATGAGCCCATGTTCGGCCGCTGGCTGCACAACTATACCGTGTTCTCCATACAGCGGCGGTTTTTTTATCAGGGCATTCCGCTTATCATGCTGCCCATCCGGGTTTCCGCTTAAGCCGCGCGGCGGTTTTTTGGGTTTAGCCGTGCTGCAAAGGATGTGCGGTTGCGGTAGACCCGCTCCGCACAACAGCCTATCATCGTCCGTTTGCTGGGGCGGTTCTCTTCAGGCGGATCGAAAAGATTGAACTCTTCATAAAGGAAGTACATTGACGGATCATCTTATCGCCGGCGGCGTCACCACGCCCAAGGGCTTCCAGGCCGCGGGCGTACGCTGTGGCTTGAAGGAAAAGGGATTGGACCTGGCCTTGCTCTACAGTGCGGCTCCGACTGCCGCCGCCGCCCTGTTCACCAGCAATCTGATTCAGGCCGCCCCTGTGCGGGTGAGCAAAAGAAACGTCCAGTGCGGCCGAGGCCGGGCGGTGGTGATCAACAGCGGCAACGCCAACGCCTGCACCGGCGAACAGGGCGAGCGGGATGTGGAGGAAACGCTCACTCTGGTTGCGCAGGGGCTGCACATCGGCCGCGAGGAGGTGCTGGTCGCCTCCACCGGCATCATCGGCAAACCCTTGGCCATGGACAAACTGCGCAGCGGTCTGGCCGAAGCGCTTTCGTCTCTCAAGGAGGACGGCGGCGACGCGGCGGCGCACGCCATCATGACCACAGATACCACCGCCAAACAGGTGGCGGTCACATTTCAATTAGCCGGTCATCAGGCGTGCATCGGCGCCATGGCCAAAGGCAGTGGCATGATCAATCCCAATCTGGCCACCATGCTTTGCTGCCTCACCACCGATGCGGCTGTCAGCAGCGCCATGCTCGACCGCAGTCTGCGCCTGGCGGTCGACGATTCGCTCAACAGCCTGACCGTGGACGGCGAGATGAGCACCAATGATTGCGTCCTGCTGCTGGCCAACGGCCAATGCGGCAATCCGCTCATCGATGCGGCTGGTCCGGATTTCAGCGCGTTTACCCAGGCGCTGCGCACCGTGTTACAGGCCATCGCCAGGGCCATTGCCATGGACGGCGAGGGCGCCACCAAACTGCTGCTGGTCCAGGTCGCCAACGCCCGGGACCCGGAGCAGGCGCGCAGGGCGGCCAAAGCGGTTGCCAACTCGCTGCTGGTCAAGACCGCGCTGTTCGGCCGGGATCCTAACTGGGGGCGGGTTCTCTCCGCCGTCGGCGGCAGCGGTGCAGAGCTGCGGCCGACGCACATCGCCGTCTCCTTTGCCGGCATTCCGGTGCTGGCCCAGGGTCATCCGGTTCCGTTTGATCCTGCAGCCATGAAAGCCGCTCTGGCGGAAAAAGAGATCGTGCTGTCGGTGGACCTGGCCGCTGGATCGGCGGACGCCCGGGTCTTTTCCTGCGATCTCTCCTATGAGTATGTTAAAATCAACGCTGAATATCATACCTGATTGGAAAAAGATAAAATGAAAAAAGCAGCCATCCTGGGCGTCACCGGCTATACCGGTGAAGAGTTGGTGCGGCTTCTTTCCCGCCATCCCGAGGTGGAACTGGTCACCGCGACCTCGGAAAACGAGAACGGCAAAAAGCTCGGCGATCTGTATCCGCCCTTTCCACGATTCCGGGATTTGATCCTTTGCACCGCGGAGCAGGCTTTGCAGCAGCCCGTTGATCTGGTCTTTCTCTGTCTGCCGGCCATCGAGTCCAGCCGGTGGGGAAAGCTTTTTCTTGACCGCGGCAGCCGGGTGATCGATCTGGGCGCGGACTTTCGCTTTTCCACGGCTTCGGCTTACGAGGCCTGGTACGGAACCAGCCATCCGTTTCCCGAATTGTTGGAGCAGGCGGTCTACGGCTTGCCGGAATGGCGCCGGCAGGAGATCCGCGGCGCACGGCTGATCGGCAATCCGGGGTGTTATCCCACCGCGGCCTTGCTGGCGCTGCTGCCCTTTGTGCAAGCGGGTTGGGTGGCGGAAGAACCGGTGCTCATCGACGCCAAGTCCGGCGTATCCGGCGCCGGCAAAACGCCGACCAAGACCACCCATTATGTGGAGGCCAATGAAAACGTCGGCGCCTACAAACCCGGCCGGTCGCATCGCCATGTGGGCGAGATCGACCAAGAGTTGAACCGTCATTCACAAACACCGCTGCGGGTGATCTTTACCCCGCACCTGGTGCCGCAAACCCGCGGCTTGTACGCGAGCGTCTACTTTAAACTGCGGTCGGTGCACGGTCACGCAGAGCTCAACGACCTGTTACGTCAGCAATATGAAGCCGAGCCTTTCATTCGCATTGTGGATCCCCAATTGCCGGCCACGCGAATGGCCTTGCACAGCAATTTTTGTTTTCTTGCCGCTGAAGCGGTGAAGGACACCTCTTACGCCGCGGTTTTCAGCGCCATCGACAATCTCGGCAAAGGCGCGGCCGGCCAGGCGGTGCAAAATATGAATCTCATGCTCGGTTTTCCGGAAACCATGGGTCTGTGCTGATGAAAAGCAGAGTGGTGATCAAACTGGGCGGCAAGGCTTTGGAAGGCGAGGAGGGTTTTGTCTCCCTGGGACGGGCGATCCGCGCCCTGGAAGAGGCAGAGGTGATCGTGGTTCACGGCGGCGGCGCCGAGATCTCTGCAGCGCTGCGCCGGGCGAACCGCCAGCCGGTTTTCATCGACGGCCTGCGGGTCACCACACTCGAAGACATGGAGATCGTGGAAAAAGTGCTGTCCGAAGACGTGAACAGCCGTATCGCCGGGTATCTGCAGCAAACCGGCCTGTCGGTCTGCCGGCTTTCAGGCAAATCCCGCTCTTTGCTGCTGGTGGAAAAGCTGATGCACCATGGCCGGGATCTGGGCTGTGTGGGACAGGTGCACTCCGTTGATCCACGGGTGATCATCGAGGCCCTGGCGAAAAAGCAAGTGCCGGTGATCTCTCCGGTTTCTTTGGGCCAGGACGGCCGGACTTTTAACGTCAATGCGGACAGCGCCGCCGCTGCGATCGCCGGTTCGCTGGCGTGCAGCGATCTGATCTATTTCACCGACGTGGCCGGCGTACAGGTCGACGGAACGGTGGCATCCGTTCTTACGCGCGCTGAGGCGCGGCGGTTGATGGAACAACGGGTTATTCACGGCGGCATGACCGCCAAGATGGAATCGGCGTTTGCCGCCTTGGACGCCGGTGTACGACGGGTGCACATCAGCGCCTGGCGCGGCGACGGGACGCTGGAGAAAATTCTTTCCGGCGGGTATGGTTTCGGCACGGCGGTGGTGCACTGACCTGGCCTGTTGTTTACAGCCCGCCAAAGCCCTCGTCTTCCCGCTGAACAAGAATACGTTTGACTTTTTTGAAAATCAATCGGTCAGAAATGCCTTTGCGGCTATGCGCATAAAAGATCCCTTTTTTAAAATAGATTCAAACCAAACCTATACCCTCTTGGAGACCCGTGTTTGACGGTTCGCTGGAGGGTGACCGCCGACGTACAAAAAGCACCCATACACCTTCCGCAGACTTTTTGTCTATTGTACAATTATCCCAACCCATTCAATCCGGAGACCACGATAAAATATCATTTGGATGCTAGGGCTGAGACACGGTTGCAGGTTTTCAATATGCGCGGACAATTGATACGCACCCTGCCTTCCGTTTTTTTAGTGCCCTCTGCAGCCTGCCTGAAAATCATCGGACACCGGATGTTGCCGCGGTTTTTGCGGCAACTCTAGCGTCCCATTTCCCCTTCACCCGGCGGAACCATTTCTCCTGCCTGAAAAAAGTACTGTGAAATTTCTTAAAAATGTATAAATTAGTTCTATTGTTTTCAATAAATGAATCTGGCTTTTTGTAACCCAGGCCGGATTCGATGGCCCCGGGCGCCCCGTCATCCGATCCGGTCATTCATTGTATTTTCTGGAGAATCTTCAAGATGGAAACCACGCAACTGTTGAAAATGGAAAAAGAATCGCTGCTGACCGCCTACAGCCGGCCGGATATCCTATTCACCCACGGCCACGGCGTCTATCTGTACGACAGCGACGGCAAAAAATATCTCGACTTTACCGCCGGCATTGCGGTGAATGCGCTCGGACATTGCGATCCCGGCGCGGTGCAAGTGCTGCAGGAGCAGGCGCAAAAGCTGTGGCATAGCTCCAATTTGTTCTATACAGAACCGCCCATTCGTCTGGCCGGTCGCTTGACCGAAAGCACGTTTGCCGACAAGGTCTTTTTCGCCAACAGCGGCGCCGAGGCGGTGGAGGGCGCCATCAAACTGGCGCGCAAATGGGGCCATGAGATCAAGGGCGAGGAGTGCCACGAGATCATTGCCATGCAGAACTCGTTCCACGGCCGCACCATGGGCGCCCTGTCGCTTACCGGGCAGAACAAGTTCTGGCAGGGCTATGATCCTATGCTGCCGGGCATCCGCTTTGCCGAATTCAACAATCTGGACAGCGTCAGCCGGCTGGTGAACAAGGGTAAGACCTGCGCCATTATCGTCGAGCCGATCCAGGGCGAGGGCGGCGTCTATGTCGCGGAAAAGTCCTTTCTGCAGGGGCTGCGCCGCCTGTGCGATGAGAACGACTGCCTGCTGATAGTGGATGAGATCCAGTGCGGCATGGGCCGCTCGGGCCGGTTCTGCTGCTACGAATGGTATGATATAGAGCCCGATATCATGGTGTTGGCCAAGCCTCTGGCCGGCGGATTGCCGCTGAGTGCGCTTTTGGTGACCCAGGACGTCGCGGATCATATCAAACCCGGTCAGCACGGTTCGACCTTTGGCGGCGGGCCGTTGACCACGGCAGTGGCCGACTATGTGGTGGGGCGCATCACCGCTCCCGCCTTTTTGCAGCACGTGAACGCCATGGGCGAACATCTGCTCAAATCGCTGCAGTTGCTGCAGGACGAACTGCCGGCCATCAAAGAGGTGCGCGGCCAAGGCTTGATCGTGGGAGTAGAACTCTCCGTCCCGGCGAAAAAAGTGATCGAGGTGTGCACCGATTTCGGCCTGCTGCTGTGCCGGGCCGGCGATCATATACTGCGCTTTTTACCGCCGTTGATCGTGGACAAAAAGCAGATTGAAGAAGCTGTGGAGATACTGGAAGATGCCATCCGCGAATGTCTCGTTCCGACGAGCGAGAATTAAAGACGTCAACGATATCACCGAGCTCATCAACTATTACTCCAAGCTGGGCGACATGTTGAGCCGCTCGCACATGCAGGTGTACGGCCAGTTGCGCGATTATTATGTGGCGGTCGATGGGGACCGGGTCGTTGGCTGCGGCGCGCTGAACATCATCTGGGACAATCTGGCTGAGGTGCGGTCGCTGGCCATTGCGCCGGACTATGTCGGCCAGGGACTGGGCCGTGAAATCGTCAACCGTTTGCTGGCGGATGCCGCTGAGTTGACCTTGCCCCAGGTGTTTACCCTGACCTATAAACCGGTTTTTTTCGAAAAGGTGGGCTTTACGCGGGTGGATAAAAAAGATCTACCGCACAAAGTCTGGAAAGACTGCATTCACTGTCCCAAGTTCCCTGATTGCGATGAGGTGGCGCTGGTCAAAAACATTCTCTGATAGCCGGCCGCTTTTTCCGCCGAGCGATCGTTGAACGAAACCGCCGTTCCAAGGAGAGATATGGAGTTATCGATTTTACTGAATCAGGTGCCGGACAAGCAGATTGACGGCGATCCCCAGGGCGTCGAGATCCGCGGCGTGGTCTATGATCCCCTGCGCGTCCAACCCGGCTTTATCTATGTCGCCATTTCGGTCTACACTCAATTGGATAAAATAGAAATTCCCGACGGCCATGTCGGCGTGGCCGCGGCCATCGACCGAGGCGCCGTTGCCGTGATGCTGGAGAGAGATCAGCCGGTGCCGCCCCATGTGGTCAAGGTGCTGGTGCCGGATTCCCGCCAGGCGCTGGGCCGGATCAGCGCCCGTTTCTATCAGTTCCCTTCCAACAGCCTGGATCTGATCGCTGTAACCGGCACCAACGGAAAAACCACCACCACCCACATCGTCGAAAGCATTTTCATTCAAAAGTATAAAATCGGTTTGATCGGCACCCTGTATTACAAGATGAACGGCGCCATTCACACCTCCAAGGATACTACTCCGGAGCCGCCGGACTTGCAGGAAATTTTACGCAAAATGGCGGATGAGAAATACGACTATTGCATTATGGAGACCTCTTCGCACGGCATCGAATTTCACCGGCTGACGGGCTGCACGTTCAAAACCGCGGTGTTCACCAACTTGACCCAGGATCACCTCGATTTTCACAAGACCATGGAGAGCTATCTCAACGCCAAATTAAAGCTGTTCCGCTGGCTGACCCCTGCGGATCATGCCATCGTCAACATCGACGATCCGGCCGGCGGAAAGTTTCTCGCGGCCACCCGCGCTCGAACACTGACCTACGGCTTGTCGGAACGCGCCCAGGTGCGCGCGACCCATATCCGCTATCGCATCAACGGCACGGACTATACCCTGGTCACGCCCGGCGGTGAGATCGAGATCCACACCAAACTGGTGGGACGGTTCAACGTTTACAACGCCCTTGCCGCGGTGGGCGTCGCCCTGTCCCAGGGTTTGGATCTGCAGACCATCCGCTCGGGATTGGAAGCCCGGATCTGGGTGTCCGGCCGGTTTGAATTGGTGGAAAAAGGCCAGCCCTTTGCCGTGGTGGTGGACTATGCCCACACGCCCGACGGCGTCGAGAATGTGCTCAGCCTGGCCAAAAGCTTGAATCCGAACCGGGTGATCACCGTCTTTGGCTGCGGCGGCGACCGCGATAAGGAGAAACGGCCGATCATGGGCGAAACAGCGGCCAGGTACAGCGACGAAATTATTCTGACCTCAGACAATCCGCGCACGGAAGAGCCGCTGCAGATCATCGAACAGATCGCGACCGGCTGTTCGGGCGCATCGCTGCATCGCGTGCCGGATCGCGGCGAAGCGATCCGCACGGCGGTCAAAATGGCGCAGCCCGGCGACATTGTCATGCTGCTCGGCAAGGGCCATGAGACCACGCAAACCCTGCGCGACCGTACGATTGACTTTAACGATCGCATTCAAGCTGAAAAGGCGCTGGATGAATTGCCGGCTCTGTGATCACCTGACGGTCCCCGGGGGGTCCCATAGGACGATCCGTTTCTATTCGTTCATTCTGTCCCTGCTGATAATCGGCTGGTCTTCAGCAGGTCACACACAAAGGGCTTATACCACCATGTTGATTTCCGCAAAGATGAGCTCCAACCAAATGATCCATGTGCGGCTGGCGGACGGCGCCGCCGATGCCGGCCGCGCTGATTTCTCCATCTCACCGAAAACAAAAATCATCCGGCTTGAAAAGGAGGCGGATTTACTGCGGCTGATCACCGAGCCCCTTGATCTGTCGCAAACCTATTGGCTGAGCTATCGGGGCGAAAAACGGGCCATTCAGCCGGATGACGTGCTGAACCAGTTTACCTCACAGAAGGAATTGGGCTGCACCTGGAATGAAGAGCGGACCATCTTTCGCCTGTTCGCGCCGCGTGCCAGGCGCGTGACGCTGCGGCTGTACGACTCTCTGCAGGCGGAGACGGGCCAGGAGCACGAAATGCTGAAGGACAGCGACGGCGTCTGGGAGTGCCTGCTCGCCGGCCAGTACATCGGTTGGTGCTATCATTACCAGGTGGACGGTCCCACCGGCGACGAGGAAGAGTTCGATCCAACCAAAACGATCTGTGATCCCTACAGCCGGGCGGTGGCCACGCGTAACGAGTACCTGCATCGCGGCCGGACGCTGATCCTCGACACCCACTCCTTCGACTGGCAGGGGGACAAGGGGGTTGCCATTGCGCCGGAAGATCTGATGATCTATGAGTGCCACCTGCGTGATCTGACCCGTCATCCCAGCTCCGGCGCTGCGCCGGAGATCGCCGGCAGCTATCTGGCCGCCATCGATGATTCCATTCGTGGCGGCATTCAGCACATCCGCTCCCTCGGCGTCAACGCCGTAGAGTTTTTGCCGATCCAGGATTTCGGCAACATCGAGATCCCCTATCAGGTGGCGGTCCACAATGTGACCAACACCTGGAATCCCTACAGCCGCAACCATTGGGGCTATATGACCTCCTATTTCTTTGCCCCGGAATCCTATTATGCGAGCGGCGCCGATCTGTCGCCGGAGGCGTGGTGCGGCGCCGACGGCCGTCAGGTGGACGAGTTCAAACAGGTGGTGCGCGCATTCCACAAGGCCGGCATAGCGGTGATCATGGACGTGGTCTATAATCACGTCTCCCAGTATGATCAGAACCCTTTCAAGCTTATCGACAAAAAGTACTATTTCCGTCTCGACGAGCAAGGCCGCTACCTCACCGCCAGCGGGTGCGGCAATGATTTCAAAACCGAACGGCCCATGGCGCAACAGCTCATCATCGACAGTGTTCTCTATTGGATGAGAGAGTACCATGTGGACGGCTTTCGCTTCGATCTGGCGGCCATGATCGATTGGGAGACCATCGACCGAATCGCCCGCGAGGCGCGCAAGCTCAATCCGGACGTCATTCTGATCGCTGAACCCTGGGGCGGCGGCCACTATCAGCCTGCCGAATTTTCCCAGCACGACTGGGCGGCGTGGAACGACCAGTTC
>CAZKQR010000025.1:0-21009 GCA_964554965.1 uncultured Cytophagia bacterium
ATGGCGACGCCCGGCCGTTCACCAGCGCCGCACAGGCGGTGCAGACCTATTATGACGAGGATGCGAAAATCACCGACCAGTACCTGCCGTCGTTCGTCATTGTCGATGGCGCAGGAAAGCCGGTCGGCACGATTGAGGACGGCGACGCGGTGATCAATTTTAATTTCCGCGGCGATCGCGCCATCGAAATCTCGCGCGCCTTTGCTGATAAAGAGTTCAAGGAGTTTGACCGCGGCCGTACGCCGCAAGTGCTCTATGCCGGCAGGATGGAGTATGACGGCGATCTGCACATTCCCGCCAACTTTTTGGTCTCACCGCCAGAGATCGACCGGACGGTATCCGAATATCTCTGCGCAGCCGGCGTGCCCTCGTTTGCCCTGTCAGAGACGCAGAAATACGGTCACGTGACCTACTTTTGGAACGGCAACCGCTCCGGCTATATCGATGAAAAGCTTGAGATGTACAGTGAAATTCCCTCGGACAAGATTCAGTTCGACCAGGCGCCGGCCATGAAGGCGAACGAAATCGCCGACAAGGCCGTCGCTCTGCTGCGCACCGGCCGCTATCGCTGGGGCCGGGTCAATTTCGCCAATGGAGACATGGTCGGCCACACCGGCGTGGTGCAGGCCACCATCACAGCAGTGGAAACCGTGGACCGCTGCGTGGGACGTCTGCTGGAAGAGGTGCAAAAACTCGACGGCCTCGCGGTGATCACCGCGGACCACGGCAACGCGGACGAGATGTTTACAGTGAAAAAAGGCGTCAAATCGGTCAAGACCGCGCACACCTTGAATCCAGTGCCGTTCGTTATTTTTGATCCGCAGTATCAGGGAGAGTACGAGATGGCGCCGCTCTCCAACGCGGGGTTGTCCAATATCGCCGCGACGTTGCTGAACCAGCTGGTCTATGAAAAACCCGCCGAGTATGACGATTCGTTGATCGCCATCAAATAAAAAATCCTGCAACAGCCTGCCCCCCTGTGCCGGAGCGCAGGGGGTTTTTTATTCCAGGAGCCGGTGGTGTGACTCATGTGAGCCGGGGTGAGGAACAGACGGAGAAAAAAAAGCCCGGGGATTAAGCCCGGGCTCGATTTTACTTTTTCGCTTGCAGAATCACCTGCACCACATGATCAGGATCCATGCCCTGGCTCACGTATAATTCATCCGGCACGCCGGAGCTGCCGTAACGTTGAATGCCCAGCTTGATCAATCTGCAGCCGCAGCCGTTTTCCGCCAGCACCGAGGCCACCACGCTGCCGAGTCCGGTGCGCACGTTGTGATCCTCCAGGGTGACGATCAACCCGGTGGCAGCCGCTTTTTTGATCGCCTCCACATCCGGATCAGCCGGGCAGCACATGCTCACCACCATCACCTCCACCCCTTGGGCCTTGAGTTTGTCGTAAGCGATCACCGCGCGGCCGGTCATAGCGCCCATGGTGATGATGGCAGCCGCCCCGCCCTTACGGATTACGTCCGCTTTGCCATATGCAAAGGTGTAACCGTCCGCATAAAAGGGTTTGCCCTCTTCGTTCAGCACCATGCCCATCTTGGAACGGCCCATGGCCAGGACAAAATTCCCCGGCGTCGCCGCCGCATACCGGGTAACGTGATCGGTCTGATTGGGATCGGCCGGCACTAGAATCTTGAATCCGTAGAAATTCAAAAACGCGCCAAGATAGTCGATGCTCTGATGAGTTTTGCCGTCTTCGCCCACATCCAAGCCGACGTGCGTGCAGACCACTTTGTAATTGGCGCCGTTGATGTCGTTCAGCCGGTGTTGGTTAAAGGTCTCTGCCGTTCCGAACACGCCGAAATCGGCAAAGAACGAAGGCACCCCTTCTGCGGAGCAAGCGCCGGCTATCGCCGCCGTATTGTGCTCCTGAATGCCGCCCTGAAAAAACTGCTGGGGATAATTTTTTGCAAAGGCGGTGGTTTTCACCGAAGAGGCCAGATCGCAATCGAACACCGCCAGAGGGACGCCGTCTTTATTGGCCGCCGCCAGATCGTCCAAAGCGGATCCCCAGCCGCTGCGATTATCCGTCTTGTCGGTTGCGCTATAACTGCGCGGGGCGCCGGGCAACAGCCGTGCATTCGCATGCGGACGCTTCGCCAAAGCCACGGCCGGGCTCTGTGTTTTGCGACGTGCGACACAAGCATCGAGGTCATCGGCTAGGCCCAACAGCGCCAGGGCCTTGCGGCACTCATCCATGGGCAGCGCCTGCCCGTGCCATTTGTGATCATTTTCCATAAACGCGACGCCCTTGCTCATCACGGTGTGCGCCAGAATCATCACCGGCGCAGCGATTTGATGCGCCTGGCGCACCGCCTGATAGATCGCCTGATAATCATGGCCGTCGATTTCCAGAACCTTCCAGCCGCTCGCCTCCCACTCGGCTCTGATGTTCTGCGGCATCACTTTTTCGATCTGGCCGCTGATCTGCAGTCTGTTGTAATCGATGAACGCAGTGAGGTTGTGAAACCCATACTTGATCGCGAAACGGCGCGCTTCGGAGATCTGCCCTTTCTGCTGTTCGCCGTCGCCCATGAAACAGTAAAGCTGTACATCCCGTTTCTGCAGCCGGCAGGCCACGCCGAACCCCAGCAGCGCGGAGAGCCCTTGTCCCAGGTTGCCTGTGCCCCATTCAATGCCAGGGACCTCGCGCTCCACGTGGCCTTCGAACGGCGATCCGGTTTGACGAAAGTGGGCCACCGCATCGTCAATGGCAAAAAAACCCAAGCGTCCCAGGGCGGCAAAGGCGCCCGGCGAGGTGTGGCCGTGGCTGATCACAACACGATCCCGATCGGGATAAAAGGGATCGGACGGATCGATGCGGCAGTGCGTCCACACCGTCAGATACAGATCTATGGATGACATGCTGCCGCCCGGATGCCCGCAGGCCGCCAGCGTCGTCATCTTTAAAATGTCCCCGCGGCAAAGCGTCGCCAGGCGGGTCAGTTCGGCAATCTGTTCTGCTGTTAATTTGTTTGCGGAAAAACCTTTGGCGAACATATCCATCCTCTCTGGTTGATCATGATGTCCAAGATAACAAATAATCCTTTTTTCTGCAAGAGAAACGATTTTCGTTTGTTATTGCCGGCCGGATTTGGTAATTTATTGAAAACGTGGCACGCTATGGAAAGCCCATGAATCCCTTTCATCAGACCATCCGGCAGACGCTGCTGGACCGTAAAGATCACTTTATGCCGCTGTGGCTCCCGCGCCTGAGGGGCGTACTGGCCGGCGAAACGGATGAAACCATCCATCGCCTGGCAGAGGTCTGGTATGATGTTTTACTGAACTTTTTCGCCGGCGCATCCGTCGCGGAAACCTTCAAAGGCTCCGACGAGCTGCGCATCTATTCCTTCAACGCGCTGTCCATCAGCCGCTATGCCCTGCTGGCGCTGTTGCCTTACGAAAACAGCCTGGACTGCTACAGCCGGCTCAACGAAGCGTATGAACCGTTGCTGCAGCTGGCGCACCAGGCGGAACAGCCCGCCCAGGCGGCCCTGGATCGGGTTGCCGGCGACTTTTCCAGCACCTTTGCCCGCTATCTGGAGAACATCCTCAATGACGCGGCCGACGCCATCATCCTTCTGGACATCAAGGACCACATCGTGATGTGGAACAACGCCGCGGAGCAGATCTACGGATGGTCGCGAAGCGAAATGCTGGGCCGGCATATCAGCCGCATCGTGCCGCAGGACGCCGCCTCCAGAGAGGAGATCGAATGGATCAGTCAACAGGTGCGGGCAAAAGGCTTTTTGCGCAACTATCGAACGCATCGACTGACGCGGGACGGTAAAACCGTCACCATCGAAGTGACCCGCACCGCCATCTACGACGAGCAGCACCTCTACATCGGTTCCAGCGTCATCAGCCGGGACCTGACTGAACAAGAAAAGCTGCGCGATCAGCTGGTGCACTCGGAAAAGCTGTCTGCGGTCGGCACCCTGGCCGCCGGCATCGCTCATGAGATCGGTTCGCCGCTCACGGCCATCTCTTCGATTTCTCAACTGCTGCAGGTGAAAAGCCAGGATCCCTTTATCGTCGAAAAGGTAGCGCTGATCCAGCAATCCATCGACCGCATCGCCCGGATCGTGCGCACGCTGGTGGATTTCTCCAAACCTACGCAGGCGAAAGTGGAAAGCGTTTATTTGAACAGCGTAGTGGAGAATGTGGTTCAGATCATCAAATATGACCGGCGGTTGAAATACCGTGCCATTGCGACCGAACTGCAGGCGGACATCCCGCAAATCCAGGCGAGCTTTGATCAGCTGCTGCAGGTGTTGATCAACCTCTGCCTCAATGCCGCCGACGCCATGGAAGAAAAAGCCGACGGCCGGCTGACGATCAAAACCTGGAGCCAAGACTCCCGCGTCTATGCGTCGGTCGCCGACAACGGCAGCGGCATTCGTCCGGAGCATCTGCCGCATATCTTTGAGCCCTTTTTCACCACCAAGGGCGATCGACGGGGAACCGGTCTGGGGCTGTGGGTCAGCTACAATATCATCAAAAACCTGGCCGGCGAAATTCAGGTGGTCAGCCAACCGGCGGTCGGCACGACGTTCACCCTCGCCCTGCCGGCCATAACCCGAAACCCGAAAACCAGCTGATGGCCGAACGCGTATTAATCGTGGATGACGACGACATCGTCCGCGAAAGCCTGAGCGCCGTGCTGCAGAACCGCGGGTTCGCCTGCGAGCAAGCCCTCGATGGCGAGCAGGCGTTGCAGCGACTCGGCGAACAAGAGTTCGATGTGGTCATCACGGATCTGGAGATGCCGCGGCTCAACGGCATCGAACTCATCGAGCGCACCTCCCTGTTGAACAACCGCACTTCGTTCATTCTCATCACCGCCTACGGCTCCATGGAAACCGCCATCGAAGCGCTGCGCAAGGGCGCCTTTGACTACCTGCTCAAACCGCTCAACTTTGAAGATGTGGCCATCAAAGTAAAAAAATTGCTGGAGCATCGCCGGCTGGTACAGGAAAATCAGGCCCTGCGCCAAGAGATCAACAGCCAGTATACTTTTTCCAACATCATCGGCGCCGGACCGGCCATCCGTCAGGTGTTCGACACCATCCGGCGCGTCTCGGACAGCGACGCCCATGTGCTCATCAGCGGCAACAGCGGCACCGGCAAGGAACTGGTGGCCAAAGCGCTGCACTATAACAGCCCGCGCCGCAAGGGCCGCTTCGTCGCCATTAACTGCGGCGCCATCACCGAATCCATTTTCGAAAGCGAGCTCTTTGGCCACAAGCGCGGCGCTTTTACCGGCGCCGTGGCGGACAAAGAGGGGCTGTTCAAGACCGCTCACACCGGCACCCTGTTTCTTGACGAAATCGGCGAAATGCCTTTGTCCTCGCAGGCCAAACTGCTTCGTGCGTTGGAAACCAAAGAGATCCTGCCGGTGGGCGGCACCAGCTTCCTCAGCATCGATGCGCGCATCATCGCCGCCACCCATCGCGATCTTGTTCAGGAGGTGCATCAGGGCCGCTTTCGTGAGGACCTCTATTACCGGCTGGCGGTTATCGAAATCCGGCTGCCCTCTCTCAGTGAACGGCGTGAGGACATTCCTCTGCTGGTGCATCATTTTATCAACAAATACAACCGGCAGATGAACCGGTCCGTCAAAGGGGTAGAGCCGGCGGTCATGCAGGCGCTGATGCAACGCACCTGGAAGGGAGAAGTGCGCGAGCTGGAAAATATCATCGAACGGCTGATGATCTTTGCCGGCGGTGAAATTCTGCGCGCCGACGATCTGCCCGCAGAGGTTCTGCGAATCCAGGAAAAACAAAAAGAGGTGCAGGGAGAAATCCTCAAAGAGGCGGTAAGAGCCTTTGAACGGGATTATATCTCCCGTCAACTCGAACGCCAAGCCGGCCATCGTGGCAAAACCGCCCGCGCGCTGGGGATCAGCGAAGCGACCCTGTATCGCAAAATGGAAGAATTGGGCATCGGCTGATCCGGCAACCCAGAGCCAAACTGAATTCTTCTCAGAGTCTCTCCACATCCTGCTCTACTCGTATGCGCTGCTCAAGCACGCACAAATCTGATTAAGTTATTATAAAAACAAAAAATAACCCGGGATACCGCAAAATCGGCTAAATGGTCATTTATCACTTTTTCTGAAACAAATAACGAAAATTATCAGTATATTATGATTTAACCGCTTTTTATTTCCAAGAAGACATACTTTTTTTCCCCTGGCAAGAACCATCAGGGTCTTGGCCAGGGTCTGTTCTTTTTGCCGCTGCCCGGCAAAAATCCTTCGGAGGTATGGATGAGACTGAAAAAAATCTACGGCTTGTTGTGCGTACTCCTCTTCACCGGTGCGGCCGGTCTGGCTGCTCAGGACAAACTGGTGCTCACGATCGAGGAAAGCGTCCGCCAGGCCCTGGAAAAAAATCCCGAAATTAAAATGGCGGAAAAAGAGGTGGCCAAAGCCCGGGCGGGCGTCTGGGAGGCCACTTCAAACATTCTGCCGCAGATCAGCGGCTACGCCAATCTGCAACACGCCTGGGATATCCAGCAGCAGACCATCCCCAATTTTCTCAAACCCATGCTGGGCCCTCTGGCAAACATGATCCCCGAGCTGGCGGGCATGCCCGATTATGTGCAGCTCTCCTTTGGCATGGAGAACACGTTAGTCTACGGAGCCACCCTGACGCAGCCGCTTTTTCTCGGCGGCGCCGGTGTGTCCGGCGTGCAGATGGCTTCGGCGGGGAAACGGGCGGCTGAGCAGAACCTCGAATCCAAACGGCAGAACCTGATCTATCAAACCGCCGGCGCGTTTTACGCCTGTCTGCTGGCGCAGGAGCTGGCGGCGGTACAGGAGGAAGCTCTGGCTCAGGCGCAGGCCAACCTCGACGTGGTGACTAAAAAACATGCGGTGGGATCAGCGTCCGGATTCGACAAAATGCGCGCAGAGGTGGAAGTGGCCAATCTCAAGCCCGAGGTGATTTCAGCGAAAAACAATCTGCAGTCGGCGGTCACCGGGCTGCGCACCGTACTCGGGGTGCCGCGCACCACCGAGATCAAAGTAGAAGGCGCTTTGGCGTATATCGATGATGATTTCAGCAACATGAGCCTGGCAGAGTTTCAAAATCAGGCCCTGGCGGCCAGACCCGAGATCCTGGCGGTCAAAGAACAAAAAACCATCAGCGGCAAAGGCGTCACCGTGGCAGCCAGCAGCTTTATGCCCAAGCTGTTTTTTCAGACCGACTATTCCTATATGGCGATGAAGAACGACATAAAATTCGGCCATGGCGATTTCAGCAAGGGTTTCACCTCTGCGATCAGTTTGCAGCTGCCCCTGTTCACCGGCTTTAAGAACAGCAAGCAGTATCAAAAGGCGCGGCTGGATCACAAAATCATGGTCGATGCCGAAAAGCAGATTTTCGATGGCATTGCAGCGGATGCGGAAATGAGCTACAACAAATTTCAGGAAGCGCGACAGAAATATCAGGCGGCCAAAGAATCCTCGATCCTCGCTCAGGAGGCCCTGCGTCTCGCCAATCTGATGTACGAGGAAGGGGCCAACACCCAGCTGGATGTCCTCAACTCGCAGCTGGCGGTGAATCGCGCCAAGCTCAATTATGTCTCTTCGCTTTATGAATATCAGATGGCCCGCTATCAGTTGCGCAAGGCTGTCGGCAAATTAACCGATGTACTCTAGCAGATCTCGAAAAGGAGAGAATCCATGCAACGAAAGATGGCATACAGACTGATCATCCTCGGCCTCTCTCTCATGGGGGCTGGATGCGGCAACAAGGAGAAAAAAAGTGAAGAAACTGCCCGTGTGCCGGTGGAGGTAACACAGGTGCAGACCGGCCGTGTCCTGCAGTCCCTGAGCTTTAATGGAGACATCGAGGCCGAGTTAGAGGTCAAAGTCTTTTCCAAGATTCCGGACCGGATCGAGAAATACTTTGTCGATGAGGGAAGCTTGGTTCGGCAAGGGGCGCCCATCGCCCGCATTTTCTCCACCACGATTCAGCAGGCGGTGCGCCAGGCCGAGGCCGGACTGAGCGCCGCCAAGGCTCAAGAGGCCAATGTCGCGGTCGAATATGAGCGCGCTCAGCGCCTGTTCAAAGAGAACGCGATGAGCAAGCAGCAGTACGATATGGTGGTAACGCAGTACGAGGCGGCCAAGGCGGGCCTGGAACAAGCCCAGGCAGCCCTTCTCTCAGCCAAAAGCACGCTCGCCGACGCCACGGTTACGGCCCCGATCTCCGGCATTATCGGCAAGCGCTATTACGAAGCCGGCGATATGGCCAATCCGGCCCTGCCCGTGGCCACCGTGGTGCAGATGGAGCGGATCAAGGTTGTCTTGGATGCGACCGAAAACGATATCGGCAGAATCAAAGTGGGACAGGAAGCTGAAGTTCAGGTGCGCAGTTTCAACAATGAAACGTTCGTGGGCAAAGTGAACAAGATCAGCCCCGTGCTGGATCCGATGACGCGCATGGCGACCGTAGAGGTGCTGGTGAATAATTCGGATCGGCGTCTGAAACCGGGCATGTTCGCGCGGGTTAAAGTAAACACCGGCGTGATCGAAAATATCATCGCCGTCCCACGCTATGCGACGGTGGAGCGGACCACTTTAGAACGGATAAACGGAGAAGAGACGGCCGTCACCCATTATCTGGTCTATGTGGTGGAGGGCGACAAGGCGATACAGAGAACCTTGCAGGTGTCGTATGCGGACCATCTCCAACTGGCAGTGACCAGCGGCCTCAAAGCCGGCGAACAGTTGGTCACCGTGGGCCAGGCCGGCCTGCGCGACGGCGCGCCGGTACGGATCATCAGCAAACCGGAGGCCACCCTATGAGGATGACCCAAGCTTCCATCAAACGCGGAGTGACAACGGCGATGATCTATCTCATCGCCATTGGCTTTGGTCTGTTCTCCCTGGCGCGGCTCAACATCGATCTTTATCCCAAGCTCGAATTTCCGATGCTGGCTATTATCACCCAGTACACCGGCGTCGGGCCAAACGATATAGAGACCGTAATCACCCGGCCGATCGAAGAGGCCTGCGCCTCGGTGGAGAATGTCAAGACGGTCAGCTCCACCACTCAGCAGGGACTCTCGCTGATCATGATTGAATTCAGCTGGGGCACGGACATGAACCAGGCTGAGATCGACGTGCGCAACAACCTGGAATATATCCGGGATTATATGCCGCAAGAGGCAAGCGATCCCATGGTCTTCGCCTTTGATGTCTCCTCGCAGCCGATCCTTTATTTAACTCTCTCCTCAACTGATCTCAGCCAGGCGGAGCTGCGCTACATTGGCGAGCATGATCTTGAGCCGCGCCTGGAGCGCATTCCCGGAGTGGCGTCGGCCTCCACCATGGGCGGTATGAAGCGGGAGATCAAGGTTTTCGCCGACCCGATGCGCATGCGCGCCCACAATATCTCGCTGCAGCAGATCACCGGCGCCCTGCAGGCGGCCAATTTGCAGATCCCGTCGGGCATGGTCGACAACGACAGGCTTGAATTTTCAGTCAACACCGCCGGACAATTTACCAGTGTCGAACAGATCGCCGGCACCAGCGTGGCAAGCTATAACGGCGCGGTGATCCGCGTCAGCGACGTGGCGCGCGTCGAGGATGGTTTCACCGAGCAGCGCCAGCGGGTGTGGAACAACAACAAACCCGCGGTGATGGTCATCGTGCAAAGGCAGTCCGACGCCAACTCGGTAACGGTCTGCCGGGAAGTGGAAAAGCGCATGCCCAACATCGAAAAGGAGCTGCCGTCGGGCGTCAAGGTGGAAACGATGATGGATCTTTCCAAGTTCATCACCCAGTCCATGTCCAACCTGACGAGCACCGCCTGGCAGGCGGTGCTGCTCACATTCCTGGTGCTGCTTTTTTTCCTGCGCAACATCCGCAGCGCCCTGATCGTCGCCGTTTCGATCCCGGTCTCGGTCATCACCACCTTCGCGGTCATGGATCAGGCGGGATTGACTCTGAACATCATCTCCATGGCCGGCTTGGCCCTGTCGATCGGCATGCTGGTCGACACCTCCATCGTGGTTCTGGAGAGCATTTTCCGGCGCCACGATGAGCAAAAAGAAAAACTGCGCGATGCCGCCAACAACGGCGCGCAGGAAGTGGGCATGGCGGTCACCGCCTCAACCCTGACCACCCTGGTTGTCTTCATTCCGGTGCTTTTTGTGCCGGGCATGGCGGGCATGCTCTTCCGCGACATGGTGATCACCATCTGTTTTTCACTCACCATCTCGCTGGTTGTGGCCTTGACCCTGATTCCCCTGCTGGCCTCACGCCTTTTGCGCATCCAGAAGAATCTCGATCCCAATGGGATGGCTATGCGGGCAAATCGGGTGATCGGCGGCTGGCTGGATCAGTTGCATGCTGCTTACGAGCGCTTTCTGACCGGCGCCATGAACTATAAAAAGAGCGTTCTAGCGGCAACCTTCCTTGCCTTCGTTCTCGCAGTGGTTTGGATGTTCACCGCAGGGGGAGACTTTATTCCCAAGACCGACAACGGCTTTGTCGCCATCACAGTCGACCGCTCGCCGGGCACCAGCCTCGAGTCCATGGACAAGAGCATGCAGGAACTCAGCCAGATCCTCCAGGAAAAAATCCCCGAGGCCGACAACATCTATGCCAACTTTGGCCAGGGCGAGGGGATCATGGCCCTCTTCTCCTCGCAGAATTCAGCCGAGGGGGATGTGACCATCCGCCTCAAGGAGCGCCAAGACCGTAAGCGCAGCCTGTTCGAGATCCAGGATGATTTGCGGGACGAGCTGAATGCCATCCCCGATATGGAGATCAAGTTCGCCGACCGTGGTGAGCAGCTCTTCAGTGGCGCGGATATCGCCGTCAAAATTTTTGGTCACGACTTGCAGAAATCGGAAGCCATTGCCAACGAACTCGAGGCCAAGGTGGAAAAAATCAAAGGCATCGCCTCGATAACCTCCAGCATTCGCAAGGCGACGCCGGAGCTGCGCATCGATCTCGACCGCCAGCGTATCGCTGATCTGGGGTTGAGCACAGCCCAGATCGGCCAGGTGGTCAGCACCAGCATCCTCGGCTCCACCGTCACCCAGTTCCGCGACGGCGGCGACGAGTACGACATCAAGCTGCAGCTGGATAAAAAATCACGCACCAGCAAAGAGGATCTTGAAAATATCCTCATCATGACTCCGACGGGAAACCAGATACCGCTGCGCGCCATCTCCACGATCGCCTACACCAAGGCCCCGCGCGAAATCCTGCGCGAGGACCAGGAGCGCATCGTCACCCTCGGTATTGATATTTCCGGGCGCGATTTGCGCAGTGTGACCGCTGATGTTAAAAAAGCGATGAAAGAGGTTTCGCTGCCGCGCGATTTCCGCACCGAGATCGGCGGCACAGCGGAAGATCAGCAAGAGTCTTTCATGTATCTCGGCCTCGCCCTGATTGTGGCCATCCTGCTGACCTACATGGTGATGGCCTCGCAGTTCGAGTCCCTGGTCGACCCCTTCACCATCCTCTTCACCGTGCCCCTGTCGATGATCGGCGTCGCCCTCGGATTGATGGTAACCGGGACCGACATGAGTGTGATGGCCTTGGTTGGGGTGGTCATGCTGGTGGGCATCGTGGTCAACAACGGCATCGTGCTGGTGGACAAGATCAACCAGCTGCGCCAGGAGGGGATGGAGCTGGAAGCGGCGATTCACGAGGCGGGGCGCGTGCGCCTGCGGCCGGTGCTGATGACCGCCATGACCACCATCCTCGGCATGTTGCCGCTGGCCATCGGCTCAGGGGAGAGCGGAGAGACCTGGGCGCCGATGGGCCGCGCGGTCATGGGAGGCATGACCGTGGCCACCATCCTCACCCTGGTCATCGTACCGATCATTTACTATTACATGGAATTCATCGGCTCTCGGGCCAATCGTTTCCGCAAGGAGCGCGAGCAGCGCCGCCTAGAAAAGGGCATTGTCCACGCCGAAGAGTAGAAAACAGAACTGATAGCAAGGGCCGCGTTGCAGAATGCGGCCCTTTTTTTATACCCTGCCGGCGGCCTGAGCGAATCGCCTTTGCCGCGCATCTCATCCCCCCCTCTGAGCCGTAATGCTCTTTTTTCCATTGACAACAAGAACCTCTTTTTCTATATTGATGACACATTCCGCGAAGGCGCTGACCGCGGCGCCGTGCCCAGGGCAGCGAACGGCGCCACCCGCGGCAAACCAAAACCAGAGGATCCTCCCATGGATGCATTTTTTTTATCGCGGCTGCAATTCGCTCTCACCATCGCTTTTCACTATATCTTTCCACCTCTGAGCATCGGCCTGGGGATTTTGCTGGTGCTCATGGAAGCCCGGTACATCAAAACCAGAGACGCGCTCTATCTCGATATGACCAAATTCTGGGCGAAGATTTTCGCCTTGACCTTCGCCCTGGGCGTAGCCAGCGGCATTGTCATGGAGTTCCAGTTCGGCACCAACTGGTCGATCTACTCCCGTTTTGTCGGCGATGTGTTCGGCAGCGCTCTGGCGGCTGAGGGCATTTTTGCCTTTTTTCTCGAGTCGGGATTTCTCGCCATCCTGCTGTTCGGCTGGAATCGGGTAAAACCGAAAGTGCATTTTTTCGCCACCTGCATGGTGGCGCTGGGCGCGCACTTTAGCGCCGTCTGGATCATTGTCGCCAATTCATGGCAACAGACGCCGGCCGGCCACCACATCGTCCAAGCCGGCGGCGTTGCGCGCGCAGAGATCGTTGATTTCTGGAGCCTGGTCTTCAACCCCTCCACCCTGGATCGTCTCAGCCACACCCTGGCCGGCGCGTGGCAAGCCGGCGCTTTTTTGGTCCTGAGCATAGCCGCCTATTATTCACTGCGCAAGAAACACGATCGCTTCAGCGCCGCGGCGCTGAAAATCGCCCTGCCCATCGCCGTATTCTCCTCGCTGCTGCAGCTGTTCACCGGCCACCAAAGCGCCCAGGGAGTGGCTGAAACACAACCGGCGAAACTGGCGGCCTTTGAAGGCCACTATGAAGCCTGCGCTCCGGCGGATATGTATCTGTTCGGATGGGTGGATGAAAAAGAGGAAAAAGTGCGCTTCGGCATGAGGATTCCGGGCCTGCTCAGCTGGATGGTTCACGGCAGCTGCTCGTCGCCGGTGACAGGCCTGAAAGCGATCCAGCCGCAGGACCGTCCGCCGGTGAACATCGTATTCCAGACCTATCACCTGATGGTAATCATCGGCATGGGGCTGATCGCTTTGTCCATGGCCGCGCTTTTCTTTCACCTTCGCGGAACCCTGCTCAGGAAAAACTGGCTGCTGTGGATTCTAGTGTTCAGCGTGCTGGGACCGCAGGTGGCCAATCAGGTGGGATGGGCGTCGGCGGAGATCGGCCGCCAGCCCTGGATCGTCTATCAACTGCTGAGAACCAGCGACGCCTGGTCGCCCAACGTCTCTACCGGCGAACTCTATTTTTCTCTGTTGCTGTTTTCCATCATCTATGCGCTGCTGCTGGCGCTCTTTCTCTATCTGCTTAACGATAAAATCCAAAAAGGACCCGGAAACGCATCTAGCCTGGAGGGACATCGCGCATGAATGGGGCTCTGGATCTCAACACCGTGTGGTTTTTTCTGGTGGGCGCGCTGTTTGCCGGCTATGCCGTTTTGGATGGTTTTGATCTCGGCGTCGGCGGCTTGCACCTGTTCACCCGTGGCGACGAACATCGCCGTATTCTGATCAACGCCATTGCGCCCATCTGGGACGGCAATGAAGTGTGGCTGGTCACCGGCGGCGGCGCGCTCTTTGCCGCATTCCCAAACGTCTATGCCACCGCTTTTTCTGGATTCTATATCGCCTTTATGCTGCTGCTCTTCTGCCTGATCTTTCGCGCCGTCTCCATCGAATTCCGCAGCAAGCAGCCCATGGCCTGGTGGCGGACCTTCTGGGACATCAGCTTCAGCGTCAGCAGCCTGGTCGCAGCCCTGCTGATCGGCGTCGCCCTCGGCAACATCGCCTGGGGAATCCCGCTCGACAGCCAAGGCACCTTTCACGGCTCTTTCTGGAGTCTGCTCCATCCTTATGCCCTGCTGGTGGGCGTGTGCACCGTGGTTCTGTTTCTCATGCACGGTTCAATCTTTCTGCTGATGAAAACCGAAGGCCCTCTGCAGGAACAGATCCGTCCATGGACCAAAGCTATGATCATCGCGTTCATCGGCTGTTACCTCGCGCTCACGCTGGCCACATTCCTGACCGTGCCGCATTTGACCAAGGCGTTTCTCGGCCGGCCGCTCCTCTATTTGGTCGCGCTCATCAATCTGCTCGCGATCATCAATATTCCGCGGGAGATGAAGAAAGGCCGCACGCTGCGCGCCTTCGTTTCAAGCGCCACGGCCATGTTAACGCTGCTGCTGCTCTTTGGCGTTAGCGCGTACCCGCATCTGATTTATTCACATCCGCTGGCGGCGAACAGTCTGACGATTTACAACGCCGCCTCGTCAACCAAAACACTGCGGATCATGCTGATCATCGCCGTATGTGGACTTCCCCTGGTGCTCGCCTATACGACGAGCATCTACTGGATCTTTCGCGGCAAGGTCAAACTGGATGAACATAGCTATTGAGAGAAAGGACGTTCAGCGGGATTCCTGCCAAAACCGAAGACCCTGCTTCCGGGTGAGGCAGGCAGGGTTCGGGTCAGACTCAGCGGACGATTGAGAGATCATTCCCCCATTACTTTAATCACAAGCCGTTTGCGGCGTCGGCCGTCAAACTCGGCATAATAGATCTGCTGCCAGGGCCCCAGGTCCAGGCGGCCGTTGGTGATCGGCACGATCACCTGATGATGGATGAGCAGGCTCTTCAGGTGCGCGTCGCCGTTGGTTTCCCCGGTTCGATGGTGCTTGTAGTCCTGCCTAAAGGGCGCCAGGCCCTGCACCCACTCATCGATGTCCTCGATCAGTCCCGATTCGGCATCATTGACATAGACCGCCGCCGTGATGTGCATGGCGGAAACCAGCACCATCCCTTCCTGCACACCGCTCTTAGCGACCACCGCCTCAACCTGATCGGTGAGGTTAACGTACTCGCGCAGATTCTTACAATGAAACCAGAGATACTCGGTCGCGGTTTTCATCTTTCACACCATATACTCTTCATCCAGCAGCAGGGCTTCCCGCTCGAACAGGGATTGATTAATGTTGTCGATAAAGTTCTGAACGTGGAGAAAGTGGTCCTCGATGACGGCCTTGTGCAAAGGGTGGCTGTTCAGGGCCGCGAATTCCAGAGCCAAATTTTCCAACTCGAGAATCATCGCCCGTTCAAACTCATACACCCGCTGCAAGCGGCGATCAGCAAGCCGGTCCTGGGAAAAGAACCCTCCACCCAAATAAGTCGGTGTGGCCAGGCTCTGATAAATCGTGCCGAGCTTGCGCCGGGTGCTCAAAATGAGCTCATGCAGCCGCTGCTGATCTTCAGACAGAACGGCCTGCGGCGTAAACTCGAGGCTTTTGAGCAACGCCTTGATTTGCTGCTGCAAATGGTGCCGGATTTTAAGATCCGTGCCCTCTCTGTGCAAGCTTTGCTCATAGCCGTCGTAGCCCGCGATGAACTGAGAAAGCGCTTGCATCGAGTTAATGGCTGAAGAGGGGTTCTCCATAGGGACTCCTGGATTCGACAAAAAGACGGTAAATTTGCACCCGAATCTTTTTCATTTACCGTATGGGGTTATGTGCAGTGGATGATAGCGTAGGCGAAGACAAGTATATGGCCAACCGATCTCTATCTTCAAAAAAAGGGTAGAAAGCAGATGATGTGGGTTTGTTACAACAATAATTTATAAAGGATTGAACTAAAAGTCAACATCTTTTGTCAGGGCGCGGTCCGATTGACCAGCTTGTAGATTTCCGTTTCGACGAACAGGGTGAACAGGGCCGCATCCAGCTTGCCCCCCTTGACCTCCTCCTCAAGAATAGCCAGGGCTTTGACCGGAGGAACCGCCTTCTTATACGGCCGGTCCCACGCCGTCAGCGCGTCATAGATATCCGCGATGGCCATGATCTTTGAAGGCAACGGGATCTGTGCGCCGGGCAGGCGGCGGGGATAGCCGCTTCCATCGAGCTTTTCATGATGCGCATAGGCGATGAGTGGCACGTCCCGGAGATGCGCCGCCCAGGGGATGCGGCTGAGAAAGTTATAGGTGTGGGTCACGTGCGATTCTATTTCCTGCCGCTCCTTCTCGCTCAGGCTGCCGCGGCTGATGGACAGCAGCTGTATTTCATCAGGATTCAATAACGGGGCGGCGTCCTCCTCGTCCTGCACGATTTTTTGTCCCAGCTCAAAAAGATGCGACCGGTCGTTCTCCGGCAAGATCCGTGGCTCATTGGCCTCGAGGATGAACTGCAAGAGGCCGTCCAGATCATGCCGCTCGGTCATAAACCGCTGGTCCAAACGGCCGAGGATGGACTGGACCTGTTTCGCATCCCTGGACAGTAGAAAGGAAATTTTCTCGCGCGAGGTTTTGGCCTCCAGCATCTTTTTTAGATAGCGGAAACGCAGCTTGATCATCTCCAGCTGTTCCGGATAGAGCTTTTTCGCTTTTACCAGCACATGTTCACGCACGCCGATCTTGCCGAAATCATGAAGCAGCGCGGCATATTTTACCTGCTGGAGATCATCCCGGCTGAAATGAACCGTCTGGAACGGCGCGTGGTCCGAGCGATCGACCTGCTCCGCCATCGCCACCGTGAGAACCGCCACCCGCTCAGAATGACCCGAGGTGGTCGGATCCCGTTGTTCGATGGCGTGCACCGAGGCCAAAATAAACCCTTCGAACAGCCGCTTGATGTCCTCATACAACCGCATGTTTTCGATGGAAACCGCCGCCTGGCCGGCCAGGGAAGAGGCCAACTCTACGCAGCGATCATCAAACGGCACAATCTGCGGCCGCGCGTCCGGCGAGGCATCCATTCGCTGCTTGCGATTGATGAGTTGCAGCACCCCGATCAATTCACCCTGATGGCTTTTCATCGGAATGCAGAGCACGGACTGCGTATGATAACCGGTGCGCTCATCAAAACTGCGGTTGTGCTGAAACTCGCTCCCCTCCGGCAGATGGTAGGCATCGGCGATGTTGAGCGGATTGCCGGAGACCACCGCATAGCCCGCCATGCTCTGGCGCTGGATGGGCAGGATGAACTCTTGATAATCGATGCGCAGTGAATCGTTCTGCGCCAGCTTGAAGCGCAGCTGTTTATCCGCCCAGGGGTCGCCCTCGCGACTGACCGCGTCCGGTATTTTTTCGATCAGATACAGACTGCCTGCATCCGCAGCGGTGATCTCACGCGCCTTGCTCAGGATCAGCTCGAGCAATTTGATCGCGTCGCGCTCTGCAGAAAGGGCTACGCCTATTTTATTCAGATCGGACAGTTCGCGGCTGCGCAGATCCAGCTCCTGTTGCAGGAAGCGCAGATGCCGGTTCATGTCCAGTTCGGCAGCCAGATGATGGATGGCGGAAAAGAGCCGCCAGCGCGTCAACGGTGTTTCCAGATAGCGAACCCGCTGCGAAGAGAGCTCTTCCGGTTCCTGTTCCGGGCCGATGAGCTGCAGCACGCCGGCCCCAGCCTGTAAAACGTCAACATACTGCGCTGACCGCTCGACGGCCTCCTCATCGAGGAGAACGATTTGGGATCCATCGGATCCGGGTTCGAGGCTCTGGACCAGTCGCCAATGGTTCGGGCCCTGAGCCAGCAGGCGCCGGACCTCTTGCTGATTTTGGCCCCCGCGATAAACGATGTACACGGTTCGAGTGGACGACATGAGGTTAATCCGATCTGTTTTCAGAAACCAGGGTCAAGGCAATGCCGCTTAAAATAACCGCCCCACCGGCCACTTTAATCCAGCCCACTGGTTCGTGCAAAATCAGAAAAGCCAGGATCGTCGCGCCGATGGGCTCCGCCAGGGTCATGATGGAAACCGCGGTGGCGGTAAAATGCTTCAACGCCCAGTTCAGCGTGGTATGACCGATGATTTGCGGAAAAAGAGCGATCAAAAAAAACAACCCCACCGTCCGTGCCGGATATCCCCAGAGAGGATAGGAGAACAGGGCGGTGATCATCAGCGTGACCGCGGCAGCGGCGGAATAGACCAGGCTGACGTAAATAATCGTACTCAGGACCGGTCGCAGCTTGCGTCCGATCAGCAGATAGCCGGCAGCGCCAAAGGCGCCGAGGACGGCAAGCGCGTTGCCCAGCAAAGAACTCTGCGCTGCCTGATAGTCGTGATGGCTGATGAAAAGGCTGCCGGCCAAGCAAAGGGCTATGCCTGCGAACATCAGCGCTGCTCCTTTTTCACGAAAAAAAAGAAAACTCCCGATCGCGACCATGACCGGCGCGGTCTGAACCAAAACCACCGAGCTGGCGACCGAGGTGAACTCGAGAGAAGAGATCCAGGCGATAAAATGCAGACTGAGAAACAATCCGGAAAAAACAGCCCATCTCGCCTGCGCTCCGCTGACCTCCCCATAGGGCCGGCGCATCCGGCTGAAAGCCAGCAATCCATAGAACAACGCCGCCAGAGTAAGGCGGTAGCTGGCGATGACCAGCGCCGGGGCGTCGCACAGCTTGATCAAAACAGAGGAAACAGAAATCGAACACAAGCCCACAGCCAGAATCAGCAGCCTGGCGCCCCAGCCTTTCTGCAGGCCGATCATAGCGGCTCTCGAACCGGGACCGGGTAACAGTCATAATCCTGCGGCATCTCTGTTGCCGGAAAGATCAAACGCGCGGATTCCAGCATCTCCACCTCTGACTGGTCGTCCTGCCGCCCGCTGATGTGATAGAGATAGAGCCGGCGGCAGCCGGCGGCTGCGGCGCTTTCTGCCGCCTGCCTGCTGGTGCTGTGACCGGTCTCCCGGGCCAACGCCTCCTGATCCGGATGAAAGGTGCTTTCATGAATCAGCACATCGGCCTCGCGCGCCAATATACGCACGTTTTCGCACGGACGGGTATCCGTACAATAGGCGATGGTGCGCCCCTTCTGCGCCGGCCCTACCACCTCTTCCGGCCTGATGCACCTGCCGTCCCACTCGACGGCTTCACCGTGAATAAGCGCGGCGCGCAGATCGTTGTTCGGAAGTCCCAGGGCTTGGGCGCGGCCGGCGTCGAACTTGCCCGGGCGATCGTGTTCGATAAAACGATAGCCAAAGCACAACGGTCCGTGATCCAGCGGCAGCGATTGCACGGAAAAGCCCTCCAGCGACCAGGTCTGCTCCTCCTGCGGCGTGCATGGAACCAGAACCACCGGGAAGGACACATGGTGCTGCGTGACCTGATAAACTGTTTGCAGAAACAGTTCCAGTTCCGCCGGACCGTACACATGGAGCGGTTCGCTGCGCTTGAGCAGATGCTGCGACGTGATCAGTCCGGGCAGGCCGAAAAGATGATCGCCGTGCAAATGACTGATAAAGATATGACGGATGCGGGCAGGGGAAAGGCCTGCTTGCTGCATCCGCATCTGCGTGCCTTCACTGCAATCGAACAACGCCACCTGGCCGTCCAGAATCAATGCCAGGCTGGGCAGCATGCGGCGCGGGGACGGCAGGGCCGCACCGGTGCCCAGGAACAGCAGTCGGATTTGATCCATGGCCGCTTATCCTGCGGACTGGGCCGGCTTGCCCTTTTTGCCGAATTTGTTTTCCGTTCCGTTCAACAGCCGCCGGATGTTGCTGCGGTGGGTGTAGATGATCAACAGCGCGGCAAAAAAACTGAAATAATACAGCGTGGCCGAGATCGGCCGACCGGCGCCGTATTTTAGAACACTCAGCACGACCGGAAAGGCGATGGCCGCGCTGATGGAGCTGATCGAAACGATGCGCGTAAGGGCCAGCACAACGAGAAAAACCACAAAGCATATGAGCACCACCAGTGGTGGATAAAGCGCCAGCAGAACGCCCGCTGCTGTGCCGACGCCCTTGCCGCCGCGAAATCCGGAGAACACCGTCCAGATGTGACCGATGATCGCCGCCAGGCCGCAGAACAGGCACAGGGTGTCTTGCGGAAGGACCGCGGCGGAAAAAGCCAGACGGGGCAGCCAGTAGGCGGCGACGAATCCCTTGAACGCATCCATCAGCATGACAAACAGCCCAGGTTTCCAGCCGAGCACGCGGAACACGTTGGTTCCGCCGGCGTTGCCGCTGCCGTGCTGGCGGATATCGATGCCGCGCAGCAGCTTGCCGACCAACAAAGCGGTCGGCAGAGAGCCCAAAAGATAAGCAAGGAGCAGAACCAAGAGGACCAGCAGCATACTCTTTTCCTTTTTTTATACCGCGGATCAAACCCGCAATTGATGAGCGGGATCCCCGAGGACGGCCACGGCGATGCTGCCGATGCCGGCATGCAGCCCCAAGGCCGGCGAGGCCTCCACGATCGGGATATCCCTGCCCGGAAAAATACTTTTTATTCGATCGCGAAACCATTCAGCGCGCTCCTCGTCCAACGCGTGAGCGATCTGAATGCGCGGATCCACTACCTGTTCGGCATAGTGAATCGACAGGCTGACCGTTTTTTTCCACAACCGATTTAATCCGATGACGCGACCGGCCTCGATGATGTGGCCCTCAGAGTCCAGGCTGATGATCGGTTTAACGTTTATCAGCGTGGCCAGCAGGCCGCGCGATCTGGTTAAGCGCCCGCTGCGCATGAGATACTTGAGCGTCGGAATACAGACATACAGTCGGGAGTGGGCGATGGCGATGCGCAGCCTGCGCAACACATCCTCGTGATTGAACCCCTGTTCAATCAACCGGCCTGCCTCCGCCACCAAAAGCCCCAATCCGACCGAGGTTGTCCGCGAATCCATCACCTCGATTTTAATGCGTTGCGCAAACGAACGGGCGGCGGTCTGTGCCGCATTCAGAGTGCCGCTCAACGCACCGGACAGATGCAAGGAGATGATGGATTGAAACCGGTCGGCCAGAGCTTCATAGATCTCCGAATAGCTGGCCGGCGAGGGCTGAGAGGTGCTGATGCGCGGCTGTCCGGCCTT
>CAZKQR010000026.1:0-9053 GCA_964554965.1 uncultured Cytophagia bacterium
CGGTTCTGTCCTTGCTGCTCTGTCTTTCCTTCCTGTGGAGACCTCTGCTCTGGGCGGTCTTGATCTCCCTGGTGGTCTATCTATTTTTGAATTTTCCTTTTTTGCGTTATTTTAAGCGCGAACGAGGGTGGGGCGCCGCATGGCGGGTCATCCCTGTGCTGTACTTCGATCATTTGGCCTGCGCTTTGGGGGCGTCCGCCGGCATGGTCGATTGGCTGGTCGCCCGCATTTCCCGCCGGCCGGCACGGTGATGAACGAATAGGCCGAGCGCCCATTCAGCGCGGTGACCGCTTCAGCCTCAATGATCTTTTTGCCTGTCCGGCCCCTGCTGCAGCGCCCTTTCATGGAGTGTAATCAGGAGTAGCGGTTGAACGCGCATCCGCCCATGCTGTCCGTTATCTTGCCGACCTATAATCGCGGTTCGTCTTTGCAGCGGACGTTGTCCAGTCTGTTTGCGCAGACGCTGCCGAGCGATCGCTATGAGATCATCGTTGTGGACGACGGCAGCAAAGACGGCGCCCGGGACTGGGTGGCGCGCTTTCCTCAGGTCACGTTTATTATCCAGGACCATCGCGGGCCGGCCGCCGCACGCAACCGTGGGGCCGGCGTCGCCGCCGGCGAGATTCTGGTGTTTATCGATGATGATTGCACAGCGCCGGCGGATTGGCTGCAGCAGGTGTATGACTATTTCAGCCGGAAGGACCGCGCCGTTTGCGGAGGCAAAACCATCAATGCGGCAGCGAACCGCTATCTAAGCGGTGTTCATCAATTCATCATCGATTACTGGCAAGCGGTGGTCAATCGCGGCCAGGGCAAAGATCTCTTTCTTACCAGCAACAATCTGGCGGTGCGCCGGTCGGTTTTCGATGAGGTGCATGGCTTTGACGAAAAAATTCTTCGCGCCGGCGCGGAGGACCGCCGATTGGTGCAGGCCATTCGCGATAACGGTTGGCCCGTCGATTACCTCGCCGATCTTGTCATGTACCACCATCATGAGCTCACCCTTAAACGCTTTGTCCGCCAGCAGCTTCATTACGGCCGCGGATCATTTTTTCTCTATCAACAGGCAGCGCCGTCCGCGGCCAAACTTCCCTGGTCTCTGCTCACCGGCCTGTTTCGCCATGCCTGGAAGGCGGGATCGCCCCGCACCGGGCTGAAGCGGGTCGCCGCCGTGGCTTTGGCCCAACTGTGTGTGGCCGCTGGTTTCATCATCGAGGCGAGTAAAAAAAGCGGTTCGGGCGATGGCCACCCAACCAGCGGCAACCCGACCTCTGCCTCCGTGCTCGCCCATGAGTTGGTGCCTTTTTTTTTCAGCGCCGCGCTGCTGGTCGGTTTCGGCGCCGTCAACTGGGCGCTGGTCAGCCGCATGCTCGATCAGGAACAGCTGGGAGTGTTGACCAGTCTGCTGTCCCTGCATTTGATCTTTTGGCCGGTCATGGAGCTCTGTACCAGCGCCGGCATGGTCCGTCTGGCCGGCCGCCATTCGGCCCTGCCAGACGTCAAACGGACGAACTTGATATTTCGCTCTGCACTGCTGACCCAGCTTTTATTGACCGCGTCGCTGTGCATCGTTCTGTTGGTCTTGCCTGCGACCTGGCTGAATTGGTTTTTCAACAAGCCGCTCACAGCGCCGATGATGGGGGCCCTTGCCGTGGGGCTCGCCGGATTGACCTGTTATCAATTCGTCTTTTATGTGGCCACCGCCCGCATGCACTTTCGCGCCGTGGCGCTGTTGCAAACCGCCCTGGCGTTTGTGCGTATCTTCGCCCTGTTGAGCTGCTTTTTTTTCTCAACCCGATCGCAACTCCTGGTGATCCTGGCCATTTACATGGCCAGCTATTGGTTCCCTCTGCTTTTTGTCCAGCCGTCTTTGCGGCAGGTCTTTCGTACAGAGCGCAATGGGAAAAAACGGCGCCGCTTTTATTCCTGGAAGGTGAGCCAAAAGTTGCTTCGCTACGGCAGCTGGGGCAGCCTGTCCGGCTTTCTTCTCTCAGCCAATCAGAACCTCGGCGCCATCCTGCTGCTGCGCTACGGTCTGGGTAGAGACGCCGGTATTTTTGGCCTGGCTCTGATCGCCAGCAGTTTTGCAGTGACGCTCATCGGTGTGATCCTGCACTATTTTCTGCCTTATGCATGCCGGCTTCAGGATCGCACCAGCATTCAGCGATTTTACCGTTCCTCGGTTCGGTTGATGGGCCCCATTTTTTTGATCACCGTGGTGGCCGTCGCGGCCGCGTATTTCATCTTTCCGTTGTGGTTGGGCGACAAAGGAGCGCTTGCTTATCCGATTTTTGCACTGCTCTGCCTGTCCCATCTCATCAACGCGCTGTTCAAACCTTTGTACAACATTTTCCATTATCTCTACAAGCCGCACCTGATCACCCTGGATCTGTTCTCTCGGCTGATGGTTCTGCTCATCTTGGCCGCGTGGATGATCCCTCGGTGGGGCGCAGAGGGCATGGCGGGCGCGCAGCTGATCGCCATGGCCGTGTCGTCGTTCCTGACTTTTGCGCTGTATCAGTGGCAGTTGCGGCAGCAGCCCGACTCGGGCGGTTGATGCCTCACCACAATAAAACGACTATCTGAATAAAGCAGAGGGAACAGAGTGTTGTATAATAAGGGTAAGCTATGGAAAACCTAACTTGTAAAAAACCGTCTATCTCGTTGCTGGTCTCTTGCAGTGTTTTTAAAGAGCAATTTTTATCCTTCCTGCGCAGTGTGGAGCAATCCGCGCCGGTTGAGCGGGTCGAACTGTTTCTTATCGGCAGAAAAGGGTATGCGTACCGTTCTTTGGTGACCGGCAACTTTTGGCAGGTCAATCAGGTGATCATCGAAGAAGGCAAGGCCCTCAACGATGCACGCGCCGGCGCTGCCGCCGCGGCTCAGGGCGACATTGTCGTTTTTGCCGAGGATCACACACAGCTGAGCGGACCTTGGGTTGAAACGCTGCTTCGCCTGTACGAGGACAGCCGGATCTCCGCCGTCGGCTGGACGATTCAACCCGGCCATTTAAGGACCCTTACAAGCTGGAGCGGTTTTTTGGTTGAGTATGGCTGGTGGGGTCCTGGAAAGGCTTCCGGCGCACCGGTCACACATCTCCCCGGCCATAATTCCTCCTATCGCCGCAGCCGGCTTTTGTCCTATGGCGCTGATCTGAATAGACTGATGCTGGCGGAGGCGTTTCTTCATTGGGATCTGGCGAGGCAGGGAGATCTTCTTTATTTCACCACAGACATACACTCGGTGCATTTTGAACCCTATACCCTGCGCGAGTTGTGGCTGGCGGATTTTTGGTATGGCTGGAATTTTGCCGATACCCGGCAAACCTTTGCTCGATGGGGCTATGGCAAACGGCTGCTCTTTGCCGCCGCCATTTGGTTAAAGCCTTTGGTGCGATGGCTGGAACTGCTCAGGATTCCAAGACATCATGCGTTTTACCCGCGTGGCATTCTCTGGCGCTGTGCCGTGCCCATAACCATCACGTTCTATATCGCCACTTTGGGAGAGTGTCTGGGGCATCTTTTCGGCAACGCCGGCGCCGCTAAACAGCTGGAAGAGTATGAACTGGGGACAAACCGCAGAGTGGAGTAACATGCGTTTTTCTGTCATCATCCCTGCTTATCGTTCAGAAGAAACACTGGCCGCCTGTCTGGATGGGTTCCGCTTGCAGCGCTACGCTGATTATGAACTCATTTTGGTGGACAGTTCACCGAACGACCGATGCCGATCCATTGCGGAAAAATTCGGTGTGCATCTGATCCGCTCTGAGAAGCGGTTGTGGATGCACCAGGCCCGGGAGGCCGGGATTGCCGCCAGTCAGGGTGAGATCATTGTCTTCACCGATCCCGACTGTGTTCCGGCGCCCGATTGGCTTGAACAGATCGATGAGGCGGTCCGGAGCGGACATCGATTGATCGGCGGCGCCATCGCCTGTTTTCCGGGCGGCTACTGGACGGACGTGGCCCATCAAGCAAAATTTTGGCTGTGGCAGCCGGGCCGTTCGTCTTTGGTCTATGACCAACCCCCGTTCGACACTCTCGCCACCGCTAATTTGGCGATCGACCGCGACTGGTACAAAACTCTCGGCGGATTTGATCAGACATTCGTCGCTGCCGACACCCTGCTGTGCTTTCACAGCAGCGCTCGCGGGGTGAAGCCCTTTTTTCAATCCTCAGCCATTGTCCATCATATTCATGTCAACGTCACATTGGCCACGCTTTTGCGCGAGCGTTGGCAGCGAGGGCAGGATTATTTTCGCATGCGCCGCGCCTTTAAAAAATGGCCTTCCGCCGTGCGGCTGATTTTTCTGCTAGGATGGCCGTTCTTCGTGCTGCGCACGCTCTACTGGCAGGGCCTTCAAGCCCGGCGGACCCGAACAGCCGGGCTGTTTGCAAAAACATGGCCCTGGCTGCTTGTTTGCAACAGCGCGTGGATGCTGGGCCAAACATGGGCGGCTTTCAAATCCGCGCAAGGAACTAGTGAATAAAAAACGGTTTGAATAACCGGAACGACCTTTTATCCGCGAGGGTACTCTTGGCGAGGGGTTGGTTCCACTTCCGTGGGCGTGGTTAGAAAGAATCAGGGTTTGTACTCCAACGTCGGCGCCACCGCCTTGCCGTTGAACGGCGGCTGAAGATAGCGGCCGAGAAAAACCTCTGGGCCGCGGTCGAAATCCAGCGCAGCCTCAGCGGCGTCGGGAAAAATGAGTTGCCAATTCTGCATGTTTCTCTCAAAGCGAAAACGTAAATCCTCGCTGTACGGATCGTCTTCCGCGGGCTGCAGGTTACGCGGCGACCAGAGATAGGACGCGCCGGCATAGAGCATGATCAGACGGTCAGCCAAGTTGTTGGTGCCCCACAGACAGAGGGTGGCGCCGAGCACATTGGGGTAGGGATCGCCTGCCAGGCACCAGAGGCGGGTGGCAGAGAAATCGCCGCTGCGGCAGGCGGAGGTGATGCCGGCGCCCATCATCACCGGTCGCTTGTCCTTTCCACCATACTGGTTCATGGCCTGGACGATGCGTTCCTGATCAGCGTGGCGGTATTTCCACGGCTGCAGCACCAGGTTGGGGCCGACCTGCGCAGGGATCGGCCGACCCTTGTGATCCGCCCACATATGCATGGTGAGGTGCTTGCCGCGCTCGCGGGCGACTTTTTGCACCAGATCGTAGATGATCGTCACCAGTTTTTCCGGCGTATAGCCTTTATCCGCTTCACCCGCTGCCACAAACCATCGCGCTTCATCCAATCCCACATGAATCGCAGCCGTGTCCGGCAGACAGTCGGCGATCTCCCCATACATTTTTTCGAGCACAGCGAAGGTCTTTTCTCCCACAACAAAAGAAGCGCCGCCATACATGCCGGGGCCGCCATACAGCTCAGGATAATGGTAGACCACGCTCTTGACATGGCCCCAGGATTCGATCTCGGGAAGAACAGCGATGTGATAATCGCGGGCATAGCGGACCAGCTCGCGCAGATCTGTTTTCGTCAGCGCCAGGGGATTTTCTTTGCCCAGGGGCAGACGGTCGAAGCGAATACCGCCTATCTCATCATCGTACAGATGAAGGTGCAGGGTGTTCAGCTTGAGGTGCGCCATGATGCGGATGATGCGTTGGACATAGGCTTTGCTAAAGACCGCCCGTCCCAAATCCAGCATCAGGGATCGCATGGCATAACGCGGATGATCGTGAATGGTCCATGCCGGGACATATTTTTTTTCTCCAGCGTCCGGCCGCTCTGTTTCCTCTCCCTCATAGAGAAATCCGGGGCCGTAGTAGCTGAATCCCAGGATCTGATACAGTGTCTGCAGCGCATAGAATCTGCCGGCAGCGGTTCGTGCGCGAATGGCGGCGCCGGAGCGGGTGATGCGCAGGACATAGCCCTCGGGATGGACGACAGCCGGATCATGAGAAAAGAGGATGGAAAAATCCGCCGGCCGATCTAATACAAGTTCAACGCCCGGCATGGCGGAGAGCAGGGCAATCAATCCGCTGATCGCCTGCCGTTGCGCCGCATCCTGCAAGGGCCATCCCTGGATCGAGATACGGCTGGGAAACGGAAAAGGGTTGCCGTTGTCCTGCACCCTCTGTGGGGCGGGGATCAGAGGTATTTGTTTGAGCAAATCCACTTTAGAGCCTGCCGGAAGCACACTGCTCCAGCAGAACAGGAACAGCGCAAGGTATTTTTTCATACTTCCTCTTTTGGCTTGCGATGAATACGGGTTGGCGTTTCGGCCGGCGTGCAGGATGAGCCCGCTGACGATCGCGGAAGGGCTTTTACTTTCATGGGCTCTGGCGGTTGTTTGTTTTTAGAGCTACGGTCCAGAACTGCGTGGGTCCCTGCGTCTATCTGAAAATGTCCAAATGGCTGAGCAGCCACCACAGTATCAGGAAAATCAACACGGTTGAAAAACACCCTTTGCCCCATTTGTGGGCGCCCCAACCGGCAACGAGGGTTCGCAACAATTTGCTCATGCGTCACTCCTGGTTTGTTATGAAGGGATGATCGCGCGACCCCGGTTTTTCACACAACAGGGCTGCAGCGGTTAATTCAAAAAGAGCGATCGCGTGGAAAAATCCGGATCGCAGGTCAGATTCAGACCGAGTTTGCGCAGACCGGCCTCATCGCCCGGTGTGGGGATGTGGGTGAGGTGCACGTCGCAGCCCCGGATCAGTTTGAGCTTCTCTACCGCGATCTGGGCGGCTGGATTGGCGGCGCCGCTGATGCTGAGCGCAATCAGGGTTTCTTCGAGGTCCAGGCTCAGCCGCTTGCCGTCGAGCACATTCCGCTTGAAATGCGTAAGCGATTCGATGATGTTTTTCGGCAGCAGGTCGATGGATGACGGTATGCCGGCCAGATACTTGGCCGCGTTCAGAATCAGACAGGCTGAGGCGTGCATGGTCGGCGAGTTCATGCCGGTGATGATCGTTCCGTCGGCCAAAGCAAGGGCCGCGCCGCAGTAGATCCCATCATTGCCTTTGCGCCGGTCGCGGGCCTGATCAGCCGCTTTGCGCGCAGGCAGGACCACCGGTCGGTCCTCAGGTTTGGCGCCGATTTCATCCATGATCAGCGATGCCCGCTCCACCGTGCCTTTGTCGATCAGCCCCATGGCGTATTCGCAGGCGTAGCGGAAATGTCTGCGGATGATCTCCTGCACAGACGCTTCGCGGACCGCCTGATCATCGATGATGCCGGAGCTGACCCGGTTGACGCCCATATCGGTGGGCGATTTGTAGGGACAGGGTTCCCCGGTGATCTTTTCAATGATCCGGCGCAGCAGCGGGAACGCCTCCACATCGCGATTATAGTTCACCGTCTTGAGGTTGTAGGCCTCCAGATGATGGGAGTCGATCATGTTAAAGTCGCGCAGGTCCGCGGTGGCGGCTTCATACGCCACATTCACCGGGTGCTTGAGCGACAGATTCCAGATCGGAAAGGTTTCGAACTTGGCGTAGCCGGCGCGGATTCCGCGTCTGCGTTCGTGATAGAGCTGCGACAGCGCGGTGGCGAGTTTGCCGCTTCCGGGGCCCGGCCCGGTGACGACGACGATCGGTTTACGGGTTGCGACATAGGAATTGGCGCCATAGCCTTCCTCGCTGACGATCATCTCCACATGGGTGGGATACCCTTTGGTGGACTTGTGCGTATAGACCGTGATACCGCGCCGTTCCAGTTTGTTTTTGAACTGGATGGCGGCGGGCTGCTCCTCAAATCGGGTGATCACGACCGCTTGCACATCAATGCCCCACTCGCGCAGATCATCGATCAGTTTCAGCGCATCGGCATCATAAGAGATGCCGAAATCGGCGCGCATTTTTTTGTGCTCGATGTCGCCGGCGTAGATGCACAGGATGACATCCACCTGGTCCCCCAGCTTTTGCAGCAGCCGCATTTTCACATTCGGATCATAGCCAGGCAGCACCCGGGCCGCGTGGTAATCGTAGAGCAATTTGCCGCCGAATTCAAGAAACAGTTTGTCGCCGAACTGTCCGATGCGGTGGAGAATGGCGGCGGACTGTTCCGCAAGATAGGTGTCGTTGTCAAAGCCGATGGGCCTCGGCATCAGATTCTCGCTCCCGTATTCTGCGCCTGATTTTTACGCAAGGCGTGGTGAAAGAAAAGGCGCGCGTGCAGCCGCTGCCTTTTTGCCTGCCGGAAAGGCCGGCGGCGAAGCGGCGATCCGGTCGGTTCATTCCTCCGCATGGCGAACCTGATCGATCAGTTGCGGCACCTGTTTGACCGTAACGTTGCTGTACACCGTGTCATTGATCGTGACCACGGGCGCCAGCGCACACACGCCGAGGCAGCGGCTCAGCTCCAGAGAGAACAAACCGTCGCTGGAGGTTTCACCCAATTCAATGCCGAGCTCGGTCCGAAAGGCATCCAGTATCTTGTCGGCGCCTTTGACAAAACAGGCGGTGCCGAGGCACACGGAGATGGCGTATTTGCCGCGCGGCTGCAGACGAAAGAAATGATAAAAGGTGGCCACTCCGCTGACGGCCGAGGTTGGAACCTGTAGACGCTGCGCCACTTCATACATATGTTCTTCGGACAGATAGCCGTAGGTCTGCTGCACTTTATGGAGCACGGCGATCAGATAGCTGTCTGAATGCGGTTTGGTTTTGCAGAGATCGATGAAATCGATAATCGCCTGATCCAGCGATTGCGTTTTGGTTTCCATCAGATTCCTCTCGGCTCGCGTTGGCTATAATGGGTGTGCAATAGGGTGTGGGCCAATTCAGCGCCCGGTTCGCCGAGGTATTCGGCGTACAGCTTCTGAATATAGGGGTTTTCATGCGATTTGCGGATCGTCTTCGCTTCATCGATGCGATAGAGCGCGGCGGCGCGCAGGCGGTTCACCTCACGGTCCAGCACATAGCGACCGCCGGTGGGATAGGGTTGACCGCCGCCGCCGATGCAGCCGCCTGGACAGGCCATGATCTCGACCAGATGATAGGGCTTTTCGCGGCGGCGCACTTTGTCGAGAAGGATGCGCGCGTTGCCGAGCCCGTTGGCCACCGCCACCTGGAGCGTTTGGCCGCCGTTCTCGAG
>CAZKQR010000026.1:9063-20374 GCA_964554965.1 uncultured Cytophagia bacterium
CTCGAGGCTTGCCTCGCGCAATCCTTCGACGCTGCGCACGGAAGAAAAGTTGAGCTCGGTCAGCGGTTCGCCGGTGAGCTTTTCCGCCGCCGTTCGCAGAGCGGCTTCCATGACGCCGCCGGTGGCGCCGAAAATGTCCGCGGCGCCGGAGGAAAATCCCAACGGCGTATCGAACGTTCCGGACGGCAGATGGACGATGTCGATGCCGTAGGCTTTGATCATCCACACCAATTCACGAGTGGTCAGCACGACATCCGTGGACGGCAGGCCGGCTTCGGTGAACAGCTCCGGCCGTTCGGCTTCGTATTTTTTCGCCGTGCACGGCATGACGCCGACGACGAAGATGTCCTGGGCCGGGATACCCATGATCCGGCTGTAATAGGTCTTTAACAGCGTGGAGAGCATGGACATGGGCGATTTGCAGGAGGACGCCAGGGGCATGAGATCCGGATAAAAATGTTCCATAAATTTGACCCAACCGGACGAACAGGAGGTCAGCAACGGCAAGCGCTCTCCGCTTTGCAGTCGTTTGACCAACTCGGTCGCCTCTTCCACAATGGTCAGATCCGCGCCAAAGTTGGTGTCAAAGACCGCGTCAAATCCCAGCCGCCGCAATGCCGTGATCGTGGGGCCGGTCATGTCGGTGCCCGGTTCCAGGTCAAAGCCTTCGCCGATGGCGGCGCGGATCGAGGGCGCGATCTGGACCACCACATGCTTTCGCGGATCCGCCAGCGCCTGCCAGACGGCTTCGGTGGAATTTTTCTCCAGAAACGCGGCCACCGGGCAGACGTTGATGCACTGGCCGCAGTTGATGCACACCGATTCGGCCATGGGCGCGGAAAACGCCGGCGCCACCACCGTGTTAAAGCCACGGAACAACTGGCTGAGATTGTGCACCGCCTGGACCTCGGCGCAGACGCGCACACAGCGGCGGCAGAGGATGCATTTTTCCGCGTTGCGAATCACCGACGCAGAGGAGGATTCGATGGGATGTTGCTTGCGTTGGCCTTCGAACAGCCGTTCACGCACCCCCAGACTGTAGGCCAGATTCTGCAGCTCACAGTTGGCGTCGCGCTCGCACGTTTGACACTCCCGCGGGTGGTTGTCCAGAATAAGCTCCAGCAGATCCCGGCGCGCCCGGCGGATCTCGGGCGAATTGGTGGCCACCACCATGCCCTCGCGCACCTTGGTGGCGCAGGAGGGGAGATAGTTTTTGCTGCCATCCACCTCCACGATGCAGATGCGGCAAGCGCCCTCCATGGACAGCTGCGGATGGTAACACAGTCTCGGGATTTTAATGCCCAGTTGCTCCGCCGCTTCCATAATGGTGCTCCGGCTGTCGACCTCCAGCGGCGTGTCATTGATGACCAGATGAACTTTTTCCATTGCATGCCTATGTTAGAGTGGAAGGGGTCAGTCTCTGTTGATGGCGTTGAATTTGCAGGCACTCCAGCATTCGCCGCACTTGATGCAGGCGGCCTGATTGATGGTGTGCGGTTTTTTCGGACTGCCGCTGATGCAGCTGACCGGACAGCGCCGTGCGCAGAGCGTGCAGCCGACGCACTTGTCCGTCCGCACCTCATAGCGGATCAGTTGACTGCATTTGTGCGCTGGACAGCGTTTTTCGCGCACATGAATTTCGAATTCTTCACGGAAATTTAAAAGCGCGCTGAGGGCCGGATTGGGAGCGGTCTGTCCCAGTCCGCACAAGGAGGTTTTCTTCACCAGGTCGCCCAGCCGCTCCAATTTGGTCAAATCCTCCTCGGTTCCCTGGCCGGTGGTGATGCGTTCGAGAATTTCGAGCATGCGCAGAGTTCCCTCGCGGCAGGGCACGCATTTGCCGCACGATTCACTCTGGGTGAACTCGAGGAAAAATTTAGCCGTGGCCACCATGCAGTCGTTATCGTCCAGGATGATCATGCCGCCGGAGCCCATGATCGAGCCCACGGCAGCCAGGGTGTCGTAATCCACCTGGGTGTTGATGGCCGAAGCCGGAATGCATCCCCCGGAAGGTCCGCCGGTCTGCACCGCTTTAAGCGTTCGTCCCGGCGCCAGCCCGCCGCCGATGTCATAGATGATGTCGCGCAGGGTGGTGCCCATCGGCACTTCCACCAGACCGGTGTTCGTGACTTTGCCGGCCAGAGCAAAGACCTTGGTGCCTTTGCTCTTCACCGAGCCGATGTTGGCGAACCAGTCGGCGCCGTAGAGAAGGATGGTGGGCACATTGGCCCAGGTTTCGACGTTGTTGATCACCGTCGGGTGGCCCCACAGGCCCGATTCCGTGGGAAAGGGCGGCCGGATGCGCGGCTGTCCGCGCCTGCCCTCGATGGAATACATCAGCGCCGTCTCCTCGCCGCAGACAAAAGCGCCGGCGCCGAGACGGATCTCAACGTCAAAGCTGAAATCAGAATTCATGATGTGGGCGCCCAGCAGCTGGTGTTCCCGGGCGACGGCCATGGCTTTTTCCAGCCGCTCGATGGCCAACGGATATTCAGCGCGTACATAGATGTACCCCTGTTGCGCGCCGATGGCAAAGGCGCCGAGGGTCATGCCTTCGAGGACGATGAACGGATCGCCCTCCAGAGCGCTGCGATCCATAAACGCGCCCGGATCGCCTTCATCCGCATTGCAGATCACATATTTGATGGGATCGGGATTTTGCGCCGCGGACTGCCATTTCAAGCCGGTGGGATAGCCGCCGCCGCCGCGGCCGCGCAGCCCGGAGCGGGCGATCTGTTCAAGAACGTAAGAGGGCTCATGGCGCTGCAGAATCTTCGCCAGCGCTTCATACCCCTTGTTGCGCACATAATCCCCCAGGCTTTCCGGATCGATCAGTCCGCTGTTGCGCAGCGTCAGACGGGTTTGCTTGTTGAAAAAGGCGACGTCGCCGTAGAGGGAAAAGAATTGCTCGGTGATAAAGTTGGTGTGGGTGAGGTATTTTTTCAGCACGCGGCCTTGAATGAAATGCGAATCAATGATCTCATCCAGCTGCGCTTCATCAGCAAACGCATAGATCGCTTTTTCCGGCAGCACCATCATGGTACGGTGCGAGCCTTTCTCCTCATCGTCACACAGGCCGAGACAGCCGCCTGGGAAAATGCGCACCGCGCCCGCCGGCACCTGCAGGGCTTGCAAGCGGCGGCGGAGAAGGTCTTCCGAAGCTTCCATCTCCTCCGAGCGGCAGCGCGACGAGGAACAGACCGTGGCCACGTAGGAATAGAGAACGTCGGTTTTTTTATCCAGCACCAGCCCGGTCACCGGTTTTCCGGCGACTACGTGCTCCTGGAAAATCTTTTGCACCTTGTCGATGGTGACTTGTTCGTATTTGATGGGAATTTGATCCGGCCGGAAAACACCGACGATCGGTTCGCGGGCGCATCGGCCGGTGCAGCCGGTCTGCTTGAGCACAATATCGTCCCGGCCCGAGGCGGCGATGAGCTTGGCGAACTCGTCGCGCACCGACGCAGCCCCGGCCGCCAGTTCGCAAGTGGCTGAGCCGACCTGAACGACGGTTTTCTGTTTCATACCGGATTGCAGATAGTGCTCCAGCATGGCGGTATACAGCGCGTCGTAAAATTCAAAAGTCTGCTGCATAAATGGTTTCCTGAGTGGATGGATGAAAAGGGATTTCTTAATTTAGTAGAAAGCCGTTGATATGCAATAGAAAAATAGCGCACAAAAGACGGTGCTTCGCCGGATTCTAGATCTGGTGATCAGCCGGGTTTCGCTTACCATCCCTCCATTACGCGAGTGAAGAATAAAATGCCTTGATTTTAATGTCTTTTTTATGTACATTTTAGTATAATTAATAAGGAATTATTATGTACATAATTAATCTTAAAAATATCGTTCCGTTGACTGATTTCCGCAATAATGTGAAAAAATACCTGCAGGAGCTCAGTGTCCACAAACAGCCGATCGTCTTGACCCAACACGGAAAAAGCGCTGCGGTGATCCTGAATGCGGAAAGTTATCAGCAGATGCAGGATCAGATGGATCTCATGCGCAAGGTGGCGACAGGGTTGGAAGAGCAGCGCGAGAACCGTTCGGTATCCCTGGAGCAGGTGTCCAATGATATCGATCTTATTCTGAGCTGAGTGAGCCGATGATGAAAACCGTTTTCACCGAGAGCGCGGCTAAAGAAATAGCCGCCCTGGCCGGTGCGTCGGCAACAGATTGGTGGCCCAACGGTCCATGCTCAGCTGAGGAGTGGAAAAGGCTGCTGCAGCGAGCGGCTGAGGAGCCGGCCAGGGGCAGGATCGTGCCCGAGTTCGCGGATGAACGATATCGCGAGATCATCGACGGTCCCTGCCGCCTGGTCTATACAACGGATTTTGATCAAGACCTGGTCACTGTGATCGCCGTGCATCTTTGCCGATCGGCCGCAGAGTGATCCTCTCGAGCCAAGTCCGCGGCATCTGCAGCAGAAAATAGAGTGCGTCGAAAACCGACAGCCGGTGAAGAAAGCGTAGAGGAGTCGAGTGTATGAGCAAAGAGTCGCGCATACTAAAAAGTAAAAGCCTGCGTAAAGCGGCGGTCGCTCTGATCCTAACGACTTCTGCCGTTCAGGCGGCGGAGAAACCGGGGATCCTGCCGCCACTGCCAGGGGAGTTCCTGTCCTGTATTCCCTATGAGGATTACATCGATTATCAGGCGCCTGTGCCCGACAAACCGGTCTTTGACATCCGCGACTATGGTGCGGTCGGCGACGGTAGAACGGTGAACACGGACGCGATCAACGCAGCGGTTCAGGCTGCGCAGAAAAAAACGGGCGTGGTGGTGATTCAGGGCGGCGATTTTGTCTCCGGCACGGTGAAATTGGTCAGCGGGATTACTCTGCACATCGCGGTGGACGGTGTGTTGCGCGCCAGCCGTGACAGCTGCGACTATGATCCCATGGCCTTGCTGGTGTGCGAAAAAGCGCAGGAGGTGGTCATCGAAGGGCCCGGCCGCATTCTCGGCGAAGGGGAGGCTTGGTGGAAACCGCCGCGAAAACGGGCGCCACGAACGCCGCCGGCGACCTTTGTCCTGCAGGAGGCGATGGACATGCATTTCGACGCCAAACGCGGCAAGCGGGGTAGACGGCCTTCGCCTTTCATCCGGCTGCTGGAATCCTCTGAGGTCACTGTGCGCAACCTCCTCATCGAAAATTCACCGGGATGGACGCTGAGCATCGATGGTTGCAAAGGCGTCCGCGTGACCGGCGTGGTCATCCATAACAACTATCACGGACCCAATACCGATGGCATCGATGTGGTCACCTCCAGCCAGGTCGAGATCCGCCGCTGTTTTGTCTCCACCGGTGATGACGGCATTGTACTGAAAAATGGCGCGCTCACGCAGCAGAGGGGTCCCATGTCCGATATCCGCGTGTCTGATTGCACGGTCTCGAGTTCAACCAACTGTTTTAAAATCGGCACTGAAACCGCCAACGATATCTCAGATGTCCATGTGTCGGACTGCTATTTTTTTTCCCAGGGCGTCTGGCCGCCGGCGCTCTCCGGCCTCTCCATTGAATCCGTGGACGGCGCGCACGTAGAGGGCGTGCATGTTTCCAACATCCGCATGCGCAACTGTATGACGCCGGTTTTCATCCGTCTGGGCAATCGCAATCGCCGCAAGGTCAAGGACCGGCAGGGACGATTGCAGGACATCCATATTCGCGGGGTGCAGGCGTCCGGCGCCGAGTTCCCCTGCCTTTTGAGCGGATTGCCGGGCCTTCCTATCCGCAGGGTCACTCTGCAGGAGATCGAGATCGTTTATCGGCAAGCTGATGAGCGGCTCGTGATGCAGAATCCGATTCCCGAGCAGGAGACCGAGTATCCGGAATTTTGGATGTTCGGAGATGTGCCCGCCTACGGACTCTGGGCCCGGCATGTGGAGGGTCTGAGGGTAAAGGATTTCGCGGTGACGCCACGCAGCGTCAATCAGCGAGAAAAACTGCTCCTGGACGATGTGGTGAACGCGCGGCTGCAGTAAGCAGAACAAGCGGATGATAAAAAAAGAGGGAGGCTGAACAAAGGCCCCCCTCTTTTTTTTAGTGCTTTTGCCGATCAGCGTGCCGATTCTGCTCCAGGCGACAGGCCTTTGATCAAGTTCTGTATCGAGATCTTGGCGTCGCCGAACAGCAGTATCGCTTTGTTTTGCTGATACAGGGGATTTTCGATTCCAGAATAGCCCGGTCTGGCGTCCAGGTTGCACACCAGCACTCGCTTGGCTTCGTGGGCCAGCAGGATCGGCATCCCGGAGATCGGCGTGTCGGCTATGGTGATAGCCGCCGGATTGACCACATCGCTGGCGCCGACCACGATGGCCAGATCCGTGTCTTTGAATTCTGGGTTGATGTCGTCCATCTCGCAGAGCCTGTCGTAATCGAGCTCCGCCTCAGCCAGCAGCACATTCATGTGTCCGGGCATTCTGCCGGCCACGGGATGGATGGCGAATCGAACCCGTTTGCCCATTTTTTCCAACCGTGTGGCCAGCTCAACGACCAGAAATTGGGCTTGCGCCAGGGCCATGCCGTAACCCGGAATGATGATGATGGATTTGGCATTGTGGCTTGCCTCCACCGCCGCGGCGAGCGGATCGCCGACCGCAGGCGACGCAGCGGCTGGTTCGGCTTGGCCGGAAGGAGCGCCGGCCGGAAGCGTCGCTGTGTCTTGTTTCAGCGCCTTGGGCTTGGCCGCCGCGGTCTTGCTGTGAAATCCGATGAACACCTTGAGCAGATTGCGGTTCATCGCCTTGCACATCACATGGGTCAGGATCGACCCCGAGGCGGCCACAGTGGCGCCGCAGGCGATCAGCAGGCGATTCTGAATGATGACGCCGCAAAACGCGGCCGCCAGTCCAGCGGTGGCATTGAGAAATGAGATCAGGACCGGCATGTCCGCGCCGCCGATGCGGATGGAAAAGACCAGTCCGAGGGCAACAGACAGCACGATCAGGACCAGCAGATAGGACACCAGCATCTGGCCCTCGGCCCCGCCGGCTGCCACGCCTCCTAAGGCGAGGAGGACCACTAGCCCGATGATCAGCCAGCTGTGTTTGGGCAGGACCACCGGCGGTTGTTTGATCAGGTTGGCGAGCTTGCCGGCAGCGATCAGGCTTCCGCTGAAGGTCACCGCACCGATGATCAGACCAAGGAGTCCGGAGATTTTCGCCATGCCCGACTCCGCCCCTCGAGTCAGTTCAACAAAGGAGACAAGAAAGGCCGCCACGCCGCCGGCGCCGTGCTGGAACGCCACCATGGACGGGATTTGGATCATGTTTACGCGTATGGCTACCATCCAGCCCACCAGCGAGCCTGCCAGCAAAGCGATCAGCACCAGCTCAGGCTGTAAAATTTTATGCCGCCAGAGCACCACCGCGACGGCCATAAGCAGGGCAAAGGCTGCCAGCAGGTTGCCGGAGCGTGCGCCTCTGGGAGTTCTGAACAAACGGAAGCCGCCGAGAAAGACGAGAAGGATGGCCAGGTCGATGAGCAGTTCGAACGTGTAGTCCATGAAGTCCTCTATTTGTTCTTGAACAGCTTGAGCATCCGCTCCGTGATCACAAAGCCGCCGACGACGTTAAACGCAGCCAGGGCGATCGCCACGGCGCCCAACAGGTTGTCCGTGGCGTTGGTCGTGACGGCAAAGATAAGCAGGGCGCCGAGGATGGTCACCGCCGAGATGGCGTTGGTCATGGACATGAGCGGCGTGTGCAGCAGAGGCGGCACGCGCGAGATTAAAAGATAGCCGATGACGATCGAGACCACAAAGACAGACAACATGATGAGTAGAGCGTTCATAGCGCATCGGACCTCGCTTAATGAGCTGCAGCAATCGCTTTGAGCGTCCCTTCATGGACGATCTTGCCATCGCGGGTGACCAGGGAGTTCTGGACGATCTCATCCTCAAAATCGATGACCCCCACTCCTTTTTTGAACAGGTTTTCCACGTAATAGTACATGTTGTTCGCATACAGCCAGGTGGAATGCACGGCCATGCGGCCGGGGATATTCTGCAGACCGTTGATCACGACGCCGTGTTTGGTCGTCACCTTGCCGGCGTCGGTGATGGCGCAATTGCCGCCTTGGTCAATGGCGACGTCGACGATGACGGAGCCGGGTTTCATTTTGGCGACCATCTCTTCGCTGACCAGAATCGGCGCCACCTCTCCGGGCACCAGGCCGCTGAGGATGACGATGTCCGCCTCCTGCAGCAGCGGCTGCAGAGCCTCCCGTTCTTTAGTCAACCACTCGACGGGCAGGGCTTTGGCATAACCCCATTTGCCGGTGGCCAGGTCCTCAGGCACTTCGAACCCTTCGACTTTGGCGCCCAGGCTGGCGGCTTCCTCCCGCGCCTTGGGCCGGATATCCACAGCGGTGACCAAGCCGCCGAGCCGCTTGGCCGTGGCGATGGCCTGAAGGCCTACGACGCCGGCGCCGGCGATCAACACCTTGGCCGGCTTGACCACTCCGATACCGGTGCCGATCATCGGGATGAATTTGGCGAGGTGGTTGGCGGCGAGAAGAACCGATTTATATCCGGTCACGGTGCTCATGGAGGTCAGGGCGTCCATCTTTTGCGCCCGTGAGGTGCGCGGAATGCCGTCCATGGTAAAGGAGGTGATGCCCTTGTCTTTGATCATGGTGATGTTTTTATGATTGGAAGGAGCGGCGGGATGGAGGAAGGTGATCAGGATGCACCGGTCTCGCATCATCTCGATTTCGTGTTTGCCCACCTGATCGTTAAATTTGGGTTCCTTGACTTTCAGCACAATATCCGCTTTAGTGTACAGAGCTTCGACGTTGTCCACGATCTCCGCACCGGCGTTTTTATACTCTTCATCTGTGAAAAAAATTCCTTCTCCAGCCTTGGACTCCACGGCGACTTTATAGTTTAATTTGACCAGTTTGGCAACGGTCTCCGGTATGGCCGCGACTCTTTTTTCCTCCGGCATGATTTCTTTGGGAATGGCGATGATCATGGCAGAACTCCTTTTTACGTTTACTATGAGCGTTTTTCAATAGGGTTTGAACCGACAGAGCGGCATCGATCATCGGTTGCTCGCGAACCCGGGCGCCGCCTGCTCCGGAAAAGTTAGCTTTTTTTTAATTTTGCAGCAAGAGAAATGTTCGCGTTTTTCCTGCGGCCGGTGCAGGGCTACACCTCCTCCGGTATGTACAGATAGCGCTTGACCTTGTTGGTCGGAGTCTTTTCAAAGGGTTCCGGGTGCTCCAGGATCTGCTGGATATGCGAGAACGCCGGCAATTCGCGATTGGCCGCTTTGCGGCTCTCTTCCAGCACCTGGGTGATAAAAGCGGCGGAATGGTTGCTGTCCAGGCCGCGTTTGCTCATCTCCTGATCCAGAACATCGGAATCCAAGTAGGCCTTGGCCAGCAGCCGGCCATGGTGACTAAAGACCACGCACTCCATGATGAACGGGGACTGCTGAAGAACCTGCTCGATGATCTCCGGATAGATGTTCTCGCCCGAAGGTCCGACGATGACGTTTTTAGAGCGTCCTTTGATGAACAGATAGCCTTCAGAATCAAAACAGCCCAAATCGCCGGTCCGCAACCAGCCGTCGGGCAGGAACGACGCGGCGGTGGCGGCCGCATTTTTATAATAGCCCTGCATCACGATATCGCCGCGCACAATGATCTCGCCGATGCCGGTCTCCGGATTGGGTTGATGGATATCCAGTTCGATGCCGGGGATGGATTTGCCGCACGAACCGACCTTGACCGCGCCAAAGGGATTGATGGTCATGATGGGCGAGGTTTCGGTCATGCCATAGCCGGACGAGTAGCTGATTTCCGCATCCTGCAGAAACGTCTCGACGTCGAGGTTGAGCGAAGCGCCGCCGAACATGAAAAAACGCAGCGATCCGCCCAGAGAGGTGATCAGTTTTTTTCCGGCTAATTTGTGCAACCGCTTGCGGAAAAAGGGCCTGGTGTACAGCCGGCTGATCAGCCGGCCCTGCATTTTCGGCAGAATGCGTTTGCGATAGATTTTGTCCACCACCAGGGGAACGGTGAGGATGCCGGTGGGTTTGACGATCTCGGTGGCGCTGAGCAGCTTTTGCGGTGTGGGCACACCCTTTAGATAATAGATGGAAACGCCGGTGGTCAACGGCGTGAGCATGCCGCCCGTTGTCTCAAAGGCGTGCGACAGCGGTAGAATGGATAAAAAGCGGTCTGCGCTGGTGAGGGGAAAGCGCTCGAGGCTGTAGATGATGTCAAAGACGATGTTGCGCTGCGACAGCATGACCCCTTTAGAGTTGCCGGTGGTGCCGGAGGTGTAGATGATGGCAGCGAGGTCCTGCTCCTGGGGTCTCGGCAGTTCAGCGGCCGACGTTTTGGCGCTTTTTTTCTGCAGGAGTTTGGTGTAAAAGGAACTGTGGCTTTTTTCACCGCCCTCGGCGTTTAAATTTTCCAGCGAGAGAACCACCAGCGGCACGGAGGCCAGCTCTTCCAATTTGTGCCGGTATTTTTCGCCGACAAAGACAGCCTTGCAGCCGGCGTGGCGGATGATGTGACGGACATCGTTTTCCGGAAAGCCGGGCAGGATCGGCACCGCCACCGCCGCCATGGTGGTGACCGCGAGATAGGCGATGGCCCAGTTGGGACAGTTGTCCCCCAGCAGTCCGATGCGATCGCCTGGTTCCACGCCCAGCGAGGCCAGTTTGACGGAGAGGGCGGTCATCGCTTTTTGCAGCTCAGCATAGGTGATGGCCTTTTCATCGAAAAAGGCCAAACACGGCAACGAGGAGTACAGGGTAAAACTACGCTGCATCAGATGATGAATAGTCATTTTTTCAACGTTGACGATCATATGCTCTCCTCAAGATGGCGGTTGAGCTATGCACCAATGCGGAGAGTGCCGGCTCAAGCCAATGGGTTGCTATAAGGCAGCGAGCCCGCACTCTTTCGCTATGAATTTACCATTTTCATCTCTAACTAGCAATAAAAAAGCCCGGCAGAGGAACTCCTTCGCCGGGCCTGCTTGTCGCGCCATCGACTATTGCTTTTTACAACCGGATCGCCTGCTGGCGCCTTTGCTCTACATCGCGCCAATCGATCACGTTGAAAAACGCGGCCACATACTCTGCACGCCGGTTTTGATATTTGAGATAGTAAGCGTGCTCCCAGACGTCCAGCACCAGCAGCGGAATGGCGCCCCATTGAGTCAGGTTCTGGTGCTTTTCCGCCTGCAGGATGACCAGCTGCTTGCCCAAAGGTTGATACGCCAGAATAGCCCAGCCGCCGCCCTCCACTTTGTTGGCCGCTGCGGCAAAGTGGGCTTTAAATCCAGCCACACTGCCA
>CAZKQR010000027.1:0-10345 GCA_964554965.1 uncultured Cytophagia bacterium
GCTCTTTTTTCAGCACCTGTTCCAGACTGCCGATCAGCTCGACATCCAGGCTTTGTTCTTTCTGGGCAATGGCCTGCAGCACTTTGGCCGCATACAGCCGTGTCGATGGATCTCCCTCCTCAGCCAACGCATGGCGGATCATCTGCCTGACCAGCGGACTTTCAACCGGACCCTGAAACACAATGTGGTTCACGGTCTGGTAGCGGAGATCCACAGTTCCTGATTTGGCATGATAGCGTATCCGCTCGATCTCTCCGAGATAGGGATCGATCTCGATCTGGCCTGTGCGGATGGATTGTCCGGCGGTCAACAGCGTCTCCAGCGCCCCGGCTTCAGAGAGGCGCTGGTCAGCGCTCCAGCGGCCCAGGCCGAAGCCCAGGGCCAGGATCAGCAGCGCCAGACCCCACTGAACGGCCGGTGTCCATCGCGGCCAGGCAAATCCGGTTTTCACCGGCTGTCGGCGCAGCTGATCGGACAGCCGCTCGCGCAGAGAGGCGAGAAGCCGATCGTCCGGCACAAAGGCCGGAACGCCGGTCAGCGTTTGCTTTACTTGCTCCAATTCCGTCAGAGCCTGACGGCAGTCCGGGCACACCTGCAGGTGCAGGTCCAGCACCTTTTGTTCTTCAGGTTCCAATTCGGCGGTCTGATAAAGCGCCAGCATGTGTCGATAGGAGGTACATGTTTTCATTTGCTATTCTCTTATCTCTTGCGAAAAGATCGTTCGTAATTTTTCCAGGGCGCGAAAGAGATCTTTTTTTATGGTGCCGTCCCGGCAATGCATGATCTCCGCGATCTCTCTGATCTTGTACCCTTGAAAATATTTGAGCGTGACCACGGTTCGCAGTCTGACCGGCAACCGGCCGACGGCCTCCTGCAGCAGCCGGCGGTGCAGCTCGACCTCCTGTTCAGCCGGGTGCGCAATCGCCGTCTGCTCCTCAAAGCGCACGGTCGGACGAATGCGGCGGCTGCGCAGGCGATTGCGCGCCAGATTGACGGCGATGCGGATGAGCCAGGTGCTGAATTGGCACTCGAAACGGAACGACGGCAGATGGCGGAACGCACGCAGAAAGGTCTCCTGATACACATCCTCGCTGTCCGGCAGATCGTTGAGGATGGCGTGCGCGGTTTGAAGAATCCGGCGGTCATGCAGGAGCACCAGCCGTGAAAAAGCAGCCCGGTCGCCCTGTTGCGCCCTTTTAATCAGTTGAATTTCGTTCTCGTCCATCATCACACTAATAGACCCGCGAAAGATAAAAAGGTTGGCAAAAAAAAAGAGGTTTACTTGAGTAAACCTCTTTAACGTCTTTTTACCGGCGCTTGGCTCAGGCGCCTGGGTGCCGGTCCTGTTTTGATTCGTCGGAAAAGCTAGAGCTCGTCATCGACGTAAGCCCATTCCTCCTTTTCAGACGCTTCCAAAACATACTCCCCACGATCCGCCCTCTCTTCCACCCGCTTGTATTCGGCCAGAATCTCCTCTTCCATTCTGGTGCGAAACTCTTTGGTGATGGGGTGGGCAATGTCCCTTTGGGTTCCGTCTTCAGACTTGCGGCTCGGCATGCACAGCAGGAGACCTTTTTTGCTGGAGATGATCTTGAGCCCTTTAACTGCAAAGACGTTGTCAAAGGTAACGTTAACAAAGGCTTTGAGTTTGCTCTCGTTCCTGAGCCTGATGCTAATTTCCGTTAATTCCATGCGAACCCTCTCACCTTTACTTAGCTGCCCGATACTCACTTTAAAATGAATATACGAACAAAAGTGGAATTTTGCATAAATAATTTTATTTTTTTTTACAATATTTGACTGAGGCGGCCAAGACGCAAAGGCCCAGTCCGATAAAGTAGGGGCTGGTTTCAAAATAGAGCTCGTTGAATCCCCGCAGCCGCAGACTCATGAAGGCCATATAGAATCCGACGCCGATCATCAAAGCAGCGCTGAGCAGCCCGAGGCTGCCCAGCAGACGGCCGTGGCTGAAATGGACGAGGCCTGCGGCCAGGGCCATCCAAAAGAACCAGGAGATGATCTGAATTAGATTCAGTGTGGCCGCATAGTGAAAGAAAAACTGCACGGGCCGCAGCCAGACCGGAAACAGGCCTGCGGGACGGTCGTTCAAGGCCAGGACGGTTATTTTATCCTGTTGCCTGCTCCTGAGGATCTCGAGAATGGCTTGTTGCCGCTGCTGAGCGTTCAGGGCGCGCCAGCCTGGCAGCGTCAGGCCGGTCCAGGATTGACACACGTTGCCATACCCGTGATAATCGCAGTCAGCTGTCATGATCAGACCCTGCCGGCGGCAGAAATCGATGACCGGTTGCGCTTTGGATCCAGGGTGAAAGGCGCCTTCGGATTTGTTGACGATCTCAAAGCCGTCGGCCCCGGCATCGACATAAAAGGAGAGGGGGCGGGTGTTGCGCGCCGGAGTGAACCAGTGGGCGACGATCGCCGCACCTCCCTGGCTGTGCGCTGAATCGATGGCGGCCTTGTCGGGATAATCTTTTGAATTGAAAACCCGGTGCAGGCCCAAAAGAAGGATATGGTTGCTGCCCGAATATTCCATGCCCGCCATGATCTGAGGATGCTCCGGCAGCCGGCCGCTGCGCTGCTGCGCGACGATTTCCAGCGTTTTGGTAAAATGGTTGTGTTCGGTGAGGAAAAAAGCGTCAAAGCCCTGGTTGCGGTGCCAGGCCAGCTGCCCTTTCGGCGAGATGATGCCGTCGTGGCTGTAATGGCTGTGACTGTGCAAGTTCACCAGGACGACCTCCGGCCGCTGATTGACGATGGTCTCGCCCGGCAGCGGAGCGAAAACAACGATCAGGAACAGGGCGACGGCGCAGCCGAAATAAAGGGGCCAACTCCGCAGCCAGCGTTTCAGGTTCACGGCCGCTGAGGTGTGTTTTTTCCAGCCGACGGCCAGGGCGAGCACGAGCAGCCAGATGAATAGAGCTCCATAAAGCGAGATCGGCTCTGTGCTGCGCAAAAGAAAGATCAGGGGGCCGAAAAAAGGCTCGAAAAGGACTCGCCCCCAGGAGAGGTGCAGATCAAATCCCTGTGCCGGCAGTTGGCTGACCGCATTGCGGATGGCCGGCGTATAGTGAAAGAAAAAAGAGATGGCTGCGATCAGCAGGGCCGGCGACGGAAAGAGGTAGGGCACATACTTTTTCATCGGCGTTATTACCTCGGTCAAATCGGCGATCAGCCAACCCGGCCCATGGAGGCCATGGCTTCGCGGTGCGGATTGAAATAGCCAAAGTGGATAAAGGGATTCCGCTGTTTGAGCTGTTCCATCCAGGCTTTGATGCCGATCGCTTTTTTTCCCCCATCCGGCAGAGCCAGAGTCTCGATGTACCACTCTGGGTCGATGTTCAGGTTGCGCATCTGGATGAAGGGAATGTTGTAGCGCCGCACCAGTTTTTGCAAATGGGCTGTTTCTTCCGGATGATCGGTGAAACCCGGAAAAATAAAATAATTCAGCGAGATCCACCGGTTAAAACCAGCCACGGTGCGAATGGACTCCATCACCTCGTTGAATCCATATCCTCGCGGGGAAAAATATTTCTGGTACATCTCCGGCTGGGCGCTGTTCAGGCTGACGCGAATGCTGTCCAATCCGGCCTCGCATAGTTTTTCCACGACCTGCGGCCTGCTTGCATTGGTGTTCAGGTTGATGACGCCGCGTTTGGTCCGCTTTCTGATTTCACGCACCGCTTCGATCAGCAGCTCTCCCTGCAGCAGCGGCTCTCCTTCGCAGCCCTGGCCAAAGCTGACCACCGCATGGTCCGCTTTTTCCAGATGGGGCACGGCATAGGCGAGGATTTCTTCCACGCTCGGCATAAACTCCAGCCGGTCCTGAGTGGAGCTCACCTCTCCATTTGGCTGCCGGGAGATGCAGCCCAGGCAGCGCGCGTTGCAGGAGGGACTGGTGGGGATCGGCGCTTCCCAGCGGCCCATGGCCCAGTTTTGCGCCGCCGGGCAGTGATAGCGTTTGACGCAGTTTTCCACCAGATGCGCGACCAGCCGGTTACGCGGGTGTTTTTTCAGCAGCGCGTTGGCCCGGCGATGGATCGACCGTTGATCGAACTGCTCGGGATCCTGGCGCACGTCCGCATCGACGCGAACGGCAGGGACATAAAACTGATTCCGCCGCCATCCCACCGCGGCATAGGCGAACAGGGGCAGGCGGACGGCGCCCGGTTCTGTCACAAACGCCGCGTGCAGCATCTGCGTGTAGGCCGGGGCCAGGAAAGCGGCCACCGCGTTCACCGGCATGCCGCGATAGGCTTCCACCGTCACCCATTTCTTTTTTACCGGATCGAATCCCACGGGTTTGCGGCCGGGCAGTTCAAAGAGCGAGCTGCCGTTCGGCATGGGAAGATAGTCCCCGGGCTCGGGCTGCAGCAGCGCCCGCAGTCTGCGTCCGGCCGCCTGCAACTCGGGGATTTCAAAGACCTGTCCATGGCCGTCACCGGCCACCAGGCAGGGCGGTTTGGTCAATTTTCGCGCCATGGCACAAGATAGCATTTTTTTTTATCTATTCCAAAGATATCCGCACTACAAAAAAAGCGAGTGTTTTTATTTGATAAATAATTTTATTGGTTTGCATCGGCCGTTGTATTATATTTAAGCCAAGAATATTTTGAACGGGGTATGGGAAGGGTTATTCTATGAACAAACTCACTCGCAGTATACTTGTCCTTTTGTTTTACGCCTGTCTCGGTCATGCCGCTGTTTTCACTGTAACCAACGGCCAGGATACGGGCGAAGGTTCTCTGCATTGGGCCATCGCGGAGGCCGAGAACCATGCCGGCCCGGATACCGTCGCATTTGCCCTAACTCCACAGGATCCGGGTTGGGACAACAATAAAAAGGCATGGAAAATCACCGTGGTCACTCAACTGCCGGAGTTTCTCGACGGCGGCACTTATATCGACGGCGGCAGTCAGACCCGGTTCGGCGGCGACACCAATCCCCAGGGACCTGAGATCTATATCTTTGGCGCCAATGCGCCCTTTGAGGTGCCGGCGTTCATCATCCGTTCCGCGTACAATAAATTCATCAACCTCTCCATCGGCGCTTTTCCAAGCTACCTGTTCAGGCTGTACGGCCCCAACAGCCACCACAATGTTTTTCAAGGGTTGTATCTGAATATCGACGTCACCGGACGCTACCCCTATCGCATGGTAAAAAGCGAAGGCATCCGTATGACCGACGGGCCTCATCACAATCTGATCGGTGGTACGACGCCGCAAGAACGCAATATCCTGGCCGGTTTTTACGGCCGAGCCATCTATCTGGAGAGAAGCCATTACAACGTTGTCCAGGGCAATTATATCGGCGTCAAAAAGAATGGCCTCGATCCCGCCGGCAACGGTTGGACCAACGAATGGGCTGCTTTTCCCACTCGTCACCGTGCGGATGCGCTGGAAGGATTTCTCGTGACCGATGGCAGCCGGGGCAATCAGATCGGCGGACTGGAGCCGGGGGCAGGCAACGTCATCGCCGCTAACTTGCGCACCGGTCTGCGGCTTCAATCCACAGGCACAGATAGCAATATCATTCAAGGCAATTATTGCGGTGTGGCTGCGGATGGCAAAACTCCGCTGGGCAATGGCGAAGCCGGCTTGTGGATTGAAGGAAATCTGCCTGACAGAGGTCTCGGCGTCGGACCGGCTTACAACCTCATCGAAAATAATGTCGTCTCCGCCAATCTCTCGTCGGGTATTCAGATGCGTTACGGCAGCCAATACAATCGGTTTATCAACAATCGCATCGGCACCGATGCGGCCGGCGCCGTCGCCCTGCCCAACTCTCATAACGGCATCTACTTTTTCGGTGACCTTCTTAGAGGCTATCCGAAATACAACGAGCTGGGCCCGGGCAATATCATTCTCGCTGACAGCGTCGACACCGTCAAAGATCCATGGGCCGCCGTACGTCTGGACGATCCGAACACCAGCTATAATCGCGTGTTTGGCAATTATCTTTGCTGCAATCCCGAAGGAACTCTGAGCAGCCGTTATAACTCCGGCGTCTATATCTCCAAGGGCGCCCATCACAACCTTATCGGACCGGACAATGTCATCAGCGGCAAAAAGTACGGCGTGTGGATCCGCCATGACAGCACCGTCTGCAACACCGTCACCCGCAATCGGATCATCGATGTGGAAGGCCAGGCCATTTTCCTCGACAGCGGCGGCAACGCCAATTTGCCTGCGCCGCAACTGCTGAACGGCAACGGGACCATGGTCTCGGGAAAGACCATCCCTGTTGGGCTGGTGGAGCTGTTTTTGGGCAACGGCAACCGGCTGGAAGAATACCTCGGCGAGATTCGGGCGGATGAAAACGGCGATTTTATATGGCACGGCTCCACCGGCGACGGCTGGGCTACCGCCACGGTGCGCGACGGCAGCGGCAATACCTCCATGCTCGCGGTCAGCATCGTCACCCCCGTCGAACTGGAGGCGTTCAGGGCTGAGCGCTGCGAAGACGGCCGCGTGCGCCTGTTCTGGCGCACCAGCACCGAGACCAATAATCTCGGCTTTTATGTGGAAAAACGGCTGGAGAACGGGGAATTTCGTTCCCTGGCTTTTCTGCCGGGGTTCGGCACAACCGCCTCGCCACATGACTATGCCTATGTAGATGCGGATCAGAACGCAGCACAAGAATCCAGCGTCTACCGTTTGCTGCAGATAGACCAGGATGGCAGCAGGCACTATTCGCAGGAATGGACCGTTGGCCGTGCTCTGCCGTCAGAGATTCGCTTGGCGCCGGCTTTTCCCAATCCGTTCAACAGCACGGTGTCCATCACCATCGACATGCCCGCCGCCCTGCACGCAGTACTGCGCGCTTTTGATGTGCAGGGCCGACAGGTCGCCTGCCTGTATGACGGCGTGCTGGCTGCGGGCAATCATTCATTGCAATGGGACGCCCGCACGGACCGGGCGGCGCCCCTGGCCTCCGGTGTTTTCTGGCTCGAGCTGATCGCCGGCGGCCAACGCCGAGTGCAAAAAATCATGTTGCTGCGCTGAGAGCTCTGGTTCGCCCATGGATTCGTATTTGCCCAAACGATCGGTTCACTCTGAGGCTGCTCCGGGAACGCGCGTCAACCTCATGCGCGCGTTTACTAAAAAAGGCGTGGCCTCGCGCACTCTGGCGCGCGAATATATCCTCGCCGGCCGTGTGAGCGTGAACGGCCGGGTTGAAAAGATGATTTATGCCTGGGTGGATCTGAATCAGGATGTGATCTGTCTCGACGGCCGGCCGCTGGAGCAGTGGCAGGAACGGGCGTATGTTCTCTTTCACAAACCCAAAGGCTATCTCACGGTGCGCGTCGACGAGCAGAATCGGCCTACCATCTATGATGTTCTGCCCGATTTTTCCAATTGGATTTTCCCTATCGGCCGTCTGGATCGATTGAGCGAGGGATTGCTGATCCTGACCAACGACGGCCCCTTTGGTCAATGGCTGACGAATCCCGACAGCTATGTGCCCAAAACCTATTTGGTGGAGATCGATCGTTTGCTGCAGGAACCGCATCGCATCAGGTTGGAGCAGGGCGTTGATCTGCACGGCTATCTTACCCGTCCGGCCACGGTGCTGATCCCGAATCCAGCCAAAGGCCGGCAGGTGGAAATAACCATCTGTGAAGGGAAAAACCGGCAGGTGCGGCGCATGTTCAAGACCATGGACTATACGGTGCAAAAACTGGTGCGCACGCGCATCGGGCCGGTAACTCTGGGGGCTTTAAAGGCAGGGGAGTGGCGCTATCTGACGGCGGAGGAGTTGAACGCATTCAATCTGCTCCGCCCGCCGCAGGAACAACCGGGCGATCGTTTATAGAGCATGTCTTAGAAGGACCGTTATCCGACGCGGCTGTAGCGGTTGACGCGGCGGATGTTCTGTTCCGCCTGTTCCAGGGTGGTCACGCCGATGGTGATGCTGTCCACGTTGCCGCTTTCAAGCACCCAGCGAAGGGAAGATTCGCACTCCTCCTCCAGTTTAATCTCGCCGCAACCGTAAATCTTCATGCCGAGAATAGCTTTGCCGTTTTCGTGCGCCTTCTGCAGCACCGTCATGACCTCCTCAGGCCGGCCATCCATGCGAATGCCCTTGTTGTTGATGCGCGCCAGCATAACGTCTGTCCAGGGATCCTGGGCTGCCGCTTTCAAGGCATCCAGATGATGACAGGATACGCCCACCGCTTTGACGATCCCTTTCATCTTGGCGGTGTGCAGTTCTTCGCGCAGGGCGCCGAGCTTTTCCGGCCATTGGCCGTCTGACGCGCAATGGAGGAGCACCAGGTCGATCACGTCGACGCCCAGTTCGCGACGGAACCGGTCCAGCGTTTGCGCGGGTGAGGCGGATGGGATCCAATCCACTGACGTGGTCCAGATCTTGCTCATGATCACCAGCTTTTCCCGAGGAATGATCTTTAATGCTTCTCTGATCAAATGGTGGGATCCATAGATGTCTGCCGCATCGATAAAATTGATGCCGCGTTCATACAGCTGCTGCATCAGGCGGATGAACGCCTGCGAGCCGATTTTCGTCTGGTCCGAATGGCCTTCCCAGCCGGCGGTGCCGGTGCCGAACGCCAGTTTGGAGACGCGCAGACCGGTGTTGCCCAGCCTGACCGGAGAGACGGTCAACCGGCCGCACTGGCAGGTGCAACCGGACGCCAGCAACAGGGCGGCAGAGGAGCGTATAAAGTTTCTGCGATTCATTTCAACCATAACCTATCCGCATTTTGTTCAGAGATGAAAGGCGGCGCCGGCGTTTCTGTCGGGGCTGAAAATGTAGCGAATATTCCCTGCACATGCAAATGAATTGCGCGGGAAGAGGCCGCCGCTGCCGTGGCCGACGGTTTTGCTTTGCAGAAGACAATTATTCGCCGGCTGCATCCAGAGATAAAAAAAAAGCCGGGCCCCTGAAGGTCCGGCTTGTTGGTTAAGGTCATTTGATACTTATTTGAGGAACATCATCATGCGCTTTTGCTCAAATCCGCTCATGCGCAGCGTGTAGAGATACATGCCGCTCGGCGCCTGTCTGCCGTACTGGTCCATGCCGTCCCACTCGACGATATGGGCGCCGGCATTCAATTGATCCGCCACCAGCTCGCGCACCTTTTCGCCTCTGACGTTATAGATGGTCAGCGCCGCAAATCCCTGCTCTTTCAGGATAAAGCGGATTTTCGTTGTTGGATTGAACGGATTGGGATAATTCTGTTCGAGCACAGTGGCGGTGGGCAATGCCACGGTCACATCGATGGGCCCGTGCAGGCTCAAGCGTCCGTTATAATCCACATCCACCAGCTTGTAATAATAGGTCTTGCTCTCTGACGCGGTTAAATCCTGGTACTGATAGTTGCGCAGCGAGGAACTGGTGCCCGCTCCCTGGATCATGGATTGGGTGATCTGAGTGTACGGCCCGTTTTCATTGTCCGAGCGCAGAAGATGGAAGCCCAGGTTTTCGGTCTCTGACTGAGTGGTCCATTCCAGCACCACCTGATTGTTGAGCGACCGGGCGCTGAAAGAGGACAGCTCCACCGGCAACAGCACATGGATCTGCGCGCAACTGATGTTGTTGGCCAGGTCCGGATCCAGGCTGGAGCTGCTCACCATGACGCAATTGTCCATGCCGCCCAGTTTTTCCGTGGACTGCATGACCACCGAGATTTCGATGGTCTCATCGACCGCCATGCTTTCGACGGTCCAGATGAGCGGATTGGGACCGCTGGTCTGGCTGGGCGCAGCGGAGATAAAAGTCAATCCGTCCGGAACCGTGTCGATGATGCGCACGTTCTGGGCTGTTTCCGGACCCTGGTTGGTGACCCGGATCAGGAAGGCGACCTGCTGATTGCGGTAATAATAGGCGTGCTCATCCGGAATCGACTTGACCACCTGAAGGTTCGAAGTGGTTCTTTGTTTCAGGCCGATATCGAAAAGGAACACCTGCTGACCGTTCTCGACCGCAAAAGCAGCTGTGCGGCCGGTGGCCGGATCCGCATCCGAATCGATGTCGTCGCCGCCCGCGTCGGCAATGGTAAACACCAGGTTGTCAGGCAACAGCAGTTCTATCCGGTAGCTGCCGGCCGGAACATTTTCAAACACATACTGTCCCTGCGCATCCGTCAGGGTTGTCAGCACCAGCGTGCCGGAAGGATCGGAGAGCAGGTTGACGGTCGCCGACGGAACGCCGGGTTCGCCTTCGTCCTGTAATCCGTTCTTGTTCGTATCGAGCCAGATCCGGTCGCCGATGCGAATGTTTGTGCGTTCGGGTGAGTCGTTGGCTGTCATGCCCGCATCCCAGCCGGTGATTTTTTCATCCGCAGCGATGCTAAAGGCGGCGGTGCGTC
>CAZKQR010000027.1:10445-20341 GCA_964554965.1 uncultured Cytophagia bacterium
TGCCGTTGCTATCCAGCCAGACGCGATCGCCGATGCGGTTGTCCAGCTGCGACGGGACTTCATTAGGCGTCATGCCGGCATCCCAGCCGGTGATTTTTTCATCCGCAGCGATGCTAAAGGCGGCGGTGCGTCCGCTGGTGATCTCTGCGTCCGAATCCGTGGCTTCATCGCCCTGGCCGGTGAGAGTAAAGTGATGGCCGTCCAGCAGGCTGAACGCCAGCAGATAATTCCCGGGCGCCACATTGACAAAGCTGAACAACCCTTCGCTGTTACTGGCCGTGGTGGCCACCAGCGTGGCGCTGGGCGAGGAGAGCAGCTGAACCTGAATGCCTTCGATGCCGTTTTCGCCTTCCTCTTGAACACCGTTGCCGTTGCTATCCAGCCAGACGCGATCGCCGATGCGGTTGTCCAGCTGCGACGGCACTTCCCTGCGGACCATGCCCGCGTCCCAGCGGTCATCGACCTGGTCGGCAGCTACGGTCAGTGGGCTTGTACGTCCGGTGACCGGGTCAGCGTCCGAATCTTTGTCGTCTGCACCCTGGTCGACAGGGGTGAAATAATAATCCTTCAAATGTTCAAACGCCAACAGGTAGCTGCCGGGTGCGACCTGGGCAAAGGCATAGAGGCCGTTTTCGTCTGTGGTCGTTTCAGCGATCAGGTTGCCGCCCGGAGAAGAGAGCAGTTGAACCTTGACCTTGGCCAACCCGTTTTCGCCTTCATCCTGAACGCCGTTTTTGTTGGCATCTTGCCATACCCGGTCGCCGATGCGGATGTTGCTGTTGCCCGCCGGGCGTTCGAGAATGAAGAATTGGCTGCAGGATGAATTATTGTTCAGATTTTCATCCAGGTTTGGGCTCGAGACAAAGGCGCAGTTTTCAAAAGTGCCCAGCTGGGTGTTGGCGCGGACGGTGACACGGTAGCTGACGCTGGCGCCGCTCGCCAGTTCTGCTTCATACCAGACCAATGGGTCCGGGCCGCTGTCGGCCATACGCTCTGCCGATATCAAGGTGACGGCCTCGGGCAATTGGTCCATCACCCGTACGTGGTTGGCCGCCTGTGGGCCCTGGTTGGCCACGGTGATGACAAAGGTGAACTCATCACCCGGGTAGAAGCGATTGCCGTTGGCCTCGATGGATTTGTGCACGACCAGATTGGAAATATTCTTGGGGATAAAGCCGGCATCGATGTCCAAAATGGTCATGTTTTCCCCTACGGTGACAATGCCGGTGCGGCCGCTGTTGGGATCCGGATTCGAATCCAGGTTGCGGTCTGAACCCAAGCCGTTGGGGGAAGAATACCAGGCCGAAGAAGTGGTGAATTCGAGTATATACCTTCCCGCCGGCACATTCATGAACAGATAGGAGCCATCAGGCGCCGAGGTGGTGGTTCTCAGCACGCTGTTATCCGCTGCATTGAGCAGCTTGACGCCGACGCCGCCGACGCCGGTTTCATCGGCATCCTGCAGACCGTTCAGATTGGCGTCGCGCCAGACACGGTCACCGATGGAAGACCCCAGGTTGCGGACGCCGTCAAAGGGAAGGTCATTGGGCCAGAAAATGAATTGATTGGTGTTATGGTTTTTGCCGTCCTCATGCCGAATGCTGAATTTGGCCGCCCACCATCCGGACTGCGGCTGGTCGATGACGTCGCCGTTCGCAGACGGAAGCGTGTTGATCGGCGGCGTGGTGTTCCAGGCCGATGAGCCGGAAACGACGCCGCTGTACTCTACGCCGTCCGGTGAAATATAGGTGACCGGTCCCTGCCGTTCCATATCATAATTGTACAGGTTCAGAGTGGCTTGTCCCGGAGGCACGTAAAAGCCAAAGGTGTAGGACAGGTCGCCGGCGCCCATCAAAGAGAATGCGGTGCGAAGGGCGTACAAGCCGATCTCGTTGCCGTTGCCCTCATTGCCGTCCGTATTGCCGTTGACGATGCGGATTTTATATCCGTTCTCATCGTCGGCGATCGCATCCGCACCGGGAAGCAGGCTCACATCCAGATAATATTCGTGCGGGCCGCTGACGTTCCAGGAATAAAAAGAGACCCATCGCTGGTTGCTCGCAGAAGAGCCGCCGGGATAAACGGTCTCGTACAATACCGTCGATTTGTCGCTGTCCAGCAACCGGACGCGGGTGTCCTCCCAGAGCAGGTTGTTCTTCTGCTCATCCGGATCCGTATATATGTCCGTACAGTAACTTTCCGGATCAAAGATTTCCACCGCCAGATTGAAATCGTTTACGCCGGCTGGAACGACGATCTGAAACAGATGTGGTTGTTTGCCGTGCGTCTCATGCGTCCACCAATCGCCGTCTTTCTCCGGCGCTTGACTGCCGTTGGTCTGCAGATAGGCATTGGATTGACGGGGTAACGCGACCTCACTCGCCGGAGCCGCCTGCACTAGGATCGTCAGAAGAACCAGGCAAAGCAAAAGCGACCAGATCGCGTTGCTTTTTCTACCATGTTGTGTTGTTTTCATTTTTACTCTCCCAAAAAGTTACATTGCGGGCAGCGGTCTTGTCGACGGCGCCCCATTTTAACGATTTGCGATGCACTACTTCGCAAAGGGTGTCTTTCTAATTGGACTGCAGCTGGATTCTACCGCCTCATCCCCATTCTCCTTTCCGAACTCTCATCCCTGTTCTCACTTATTTGTTACGCTTGTCTTTTTGTTTTGACAATCCAGGTGTTTTGCTTGGTCTCTTCAGTAGATATAACTGCAAATAATTAATGTTGTTACGACAATCGCGGCTTGAATGTTCATCATCATCAGCTCAAAAAACATGCCAAAAGCTCCCGCGACGGCGCTCGGCTTGCTTTTCTGGTCAGAGTTGATTATTTTCTTTTATCGGCAAAGGGCGGCACGACTACCATCATCGTCCGCACAGGGCGGTGAGGCGAGAGCCGACCTTGCACAGGACAAACGGTGTGGAGGCGTAATGACTGCGGTAAAATTTTATCAAGGAGAAAAAGTGTATCTGCGTCCGGTGGAGCAGGAGGATAGCGAACTGGTCTATGCCGGCAAGAATGACCTAAAAGTGCGGGAGACGCTGTTTCTGTTTGCGCCGATGACGCTGGAACAGGTGCGCATGGAGATGAACGCATGGACCGGCAGCAAGGAGACCGTGCTGTTCACGATTTGCCGGCAGGAGGACCAGCAGCCGGTCGGGCAAACCGCGCTGGTGCGCATCGATCCTGTCAGCCGCGCGGCCGTCTTTTTCATCGCGATTTACAATCCGGCGTTCTGGTCTCAAGGTTTTGCCGGCGAGGCCACACGGCTGATGGTGGATTATGCATTCAATGTTTTAAATTTGAATCGCATCCAGCTGCACGTGTGTTGCGACAACGATCATGCCGTGAAAGCGTATCAGCGCGCGGGATTTCGGGTGGAAGGGACGTTGCGGCAGGCGATGTATCATCATAACCGCTATTGCGATTTTTACGTCATGGCTGTCTTGCGGGAAGAATATTATCAGACATCCGGCGTTTGAACCGTTTTTTTTACCGTACCGCGTCTTCTCAGGATTCGGGCTCTTGACTCATCTGTGCTGCGAACTGGAAGACGATCGGTTCATCCGGCGGCAGCATGAAAAAGCCCTTCACCGGTTTGGAAAAACCGATGAAGGGCTGAACGCTGCCTGTTTTTCGCAACATGCGAAAAGATCCTCAGGCGGTGCACCGGCTCAGCAGGAACTGCCGGAAAAGCCCACATAAAATCGTTCCTCGAAAAACATGTGGACATAGTCTATGACGATCTGTCCGTACATGCGGCTGATCTGCGCCATACGGTCATCCCAGGTGATTTCCACACCTTCGACCGTCATCGAATGTTCCGCTTTTTCTTCACTGGATTCAACCTGAACCAGTCCCAACCGGGGGCCGCCTCATCCATAGCCGGCAGTGACAATGCGGTAGATACGGCCACCCACGTCTTGCTTGGCAGCCAGATCTTTGAAGGCTTTTTTCGCTTTCGGGGTTACGCTGACCATAGAACTCCCATTGCTAGATTATCGTTCTTATCATACCTTTTAGATGCCGCAGCGGCTAAAAGTATTCAATTTTTTTTATTGGCTGAGGATGATCCTGCGGAAAGCGGTGAGCGGCGGGGCGCCTGAATCCGTGACCTGCAGGATCAGATGGATGGATTGGCCGGAGGCCGCAGCCGGCATCGTGACCCGGCAGCAAAGGGAATCAGCGTCTACCAGCGCCAGCGGGCCCTGATAGCTGGAGGCCTGTTGATAAAACCACCAGTGGGCGGTCAGCCGGTGACCATCCGGATCTGTGGAACCCCGGGCGTCCAGCAGGATGGTGCGATCCGGCGGCACCGGCAGAAAAACCGGCGCAGTGCCGGGCAGCTGGTTGACCACGGCCAGGGGGGGATGGTTGGCGCTGTCGCGGTTGGCTGTGCGGCACCAGTCCATTCTGGCGGCCAGTTCATGCTGGAAGAATGGCCGCCAGCGGCTGACGGTATGGCGTTCATCGCTTGAGCCATCCTGCAGATCTGCGGCATCGGTGAAATAGCCCTCGCGATCTCTTGCAAACCGGCCGCCCCAGCCGCCCCATTCCGGATGTTCAGGGTCCATGAGCCCGTTGTTATACGCAAAGAGAAAAGAGGGCGTGTCCTCCTCTTTCATCCCGTTGACGCCGCTGCCATTGCGTGGATAGAGCGCTCCCAACGGGCCGTGGTCTTTGCGCACGTTTGCATCGATCCAACGCCGGTTTTGCAGCGAGGGGTCCCCGGTGAGATACTGACCGCGAAAGCTCTGGCAGGAGCGATGGCCGCAGGCGCCGGCGTAAATATAAAACAGCTCAGGAAAGCTTTTATTGATCCAGTAGCCCCAACGGTCCTGATCAGCGATGGCAAAGACGCGGATTTTTTTTATGAACGCATTCAGCGCTTCATCGTCGCGCCGGTCGCGTACGCTCCACAGCGCCTGGGCGAGTTCGCGGCTTCCGCCCCAGATGCTGATCCACAGCGGATGATCGTCCGGCCGCTCGGCGACCTCGATGATCCAGCGCGAGGCCTGGGTATTCCATCCGGCGCCCAATTTGCTGGGATCGCCCAAGCCGCTCTTGACGCGGGCTTGCAGGGAATCCGCTAGAGGGTAGCCGTCTGCGTGATGGCGCAGGCTGTCATATACCTGTGCATAGGCCCTGATCAGGGTCTCGATCTGTTCAGGCCGGGTGTCGTATCCATGGTCCAGGCGACTGGTGGCCAACAGTCCTTCGATGCGAAACTCATTGGCAAAAGTCAGCAGGCGCACCAGGCTCTGCTGATCATCCGGGTCGCCGCCGATGTCAGTGAGCACCAGCAGCCGGGGTTTTACCGGTTGCACAATGGACGCATCGCTCCGGCTGAAACTGGGAATGGAGAAAAGGATGAGAAACAGTGGTAAGAGCGTCAGGTTTTTACTGCGTTGGGTTGATGCCCTGATATCTTTCAATGGAATGTTCCTGGATGAATGAGCAATGGGGTTTCACCCAGTGCTTTCTCCCGAGCCTATTGGGTTTATTCGACAGGTTGAAAAGAATTGATGAATCGCTCGTGTTCAAGCAGCGGATGATGGCCAAAATTGATCAATAATCCCAATTTTTTTCCGGTCGCCTTCAGGTAATTGATCACTTGGGCTCTGTGCTCGTCTGTGAGCTGTTTGACAGCCTTGATCTCGACAATGATCCCGTCAAAACAAAAGAAATCGGGAACGTATTTTTGATTGAGGATTCGTTCCTTGTAGGCGAGCTCCAGTTTTGGTTTGGCGATGAATGGGACAGACTGCAGTTCAAATTCAATGGATAAGCATTCCTGATAAACCTCTTCAATAAAGCCATTTCCTTTCTCTTTATAGACCTCGAAACAGGCGCCGAGGATTTTATAGCTTTCGTCTTTGAATAGTAGGTGCATATGCCTGGTCCCCTTCCAAGTGCTTCAGCACTTTATTATTTCACCTTTTCCGCGTGTTTCGTGGTTATTTATTTTTTAGCTAAAAAGCCAACAGCGAAATACACGGAACGCACGAAAAGGGTTAACTGCTTTTGTTGCCGGCCGAGTTGTTCCGTGTTTTTCGTGTGTTTCGTAGTTATAAAAATCTATTGACCAAAAAGCCATAATTGGGCGGTGTATTACTGTTCCAATTATAAAGCCAACAACGAAGCGCACGGCACAGACAAAAAAGTTTAATTGCTTTTGTTGCCCGGTCTACTTGTTGATTGTTTTACCTGGTTTATCGCTTGGCCCAGTTATCCCGTGTTTTTCGTGATTTTTTTAGCTAAAAAGCCATCAGCGAACTGCACGGAATACACGAAAAGGTTAAAGGCGTTTATTGCTAGACCAAGTCATTCTGGTCTGTGTCTTTCGTGTATTTCGTTGTAATCTACTAATCAAAAAGCCAAAAACGAACTGCACGGAATACACCAAAAGGTTAACTGTTTTATCCCCTAACCATTATTTAAAAGTAATTACATTGATCAGTATGTATGTAAAGACTACCTGTTTCGGCCTATGCGCGTCAAGCAAGCAGCCTTTTAGTCGAATTATCGATCCACGCGTGCACCACCGCCGGACATGAGTTTTTCCACCTCCTTGAGCGTGGCCATGGACGTGTCGCCGGGCGTGGTCATGGCCAGAGCGCCATGGCTCGCGCCATAGTTGACCGCTTTCTCCGGATCGCAGCCGGTTAAAAATCCATACGCCAACCCGGAAGCGAAACTGTCGCCGCCGCCGACCCGGTCCAAGATCTCTACGTTCTCCCGATAGATAGACTCAAAAAAGCATCCGTCCGCCCAACAGATGGCCCCCCAGTCATTTAGGGAAGCGGTTTTAACCGTACGCAGAGTTGTCGCCACCACTTTAAAATTGGGATAGGTCTTGACCACCTGTTCGATCATCTTTTTAAAGCTCTCGGTCTGCAGCGTGCTCAGATTTTCATCGACCCCCTCGACCTGGAAACCCAATGCAGCGGTAAAGTCCTCTTCATTGCCGATCATAACATCCACCAGCGGGGCCAGCTGCTTGTTGACCTGTTGCGCCTTTTCTTTGCCGCCGATGGCCTTCCACAAAGAGGGACGATAGTTCAGATCATAGGAGACAATGGTGCCGTGCTTTTTTGCGCAAGCCATGGCCTCCTCGATCACCCCCGGCGTGGTTTCCGACAGCGCGGCGAAAATACCCCCGGTGTGAAACCAGCGTACGCCCAGTCGGCCGAAGAGAGTCTCCCAGTCGATATCGCCGGCCTTTAATTGGCTGGCCGCTGTATGACCGCGGTCAGAGACGCCGACCGCTCCACGTAGACCGTATCCCCGTTCGGTAAAATTCAGTCCATTGCGCACCTGGCGTCCCACACCGTCATACGGCATCCACTTGATCCATGCGACATCCACACCGCCCTGCAAAATGAAATCCTCCACCAACCGCCCCACTTCGTTGTCCGCCAGCGCGGTGACCACGGCGGTGGTCAGGCCGAAACATTTGCGCAACCCGCGCGCGACGTTGTATTCACCACCGCCTTCCCATACCTGAAAATGGCGCGTGGTGCGAATGCGGCCCATGCCCGGATCCAAACGCAGCATGACTTCCCCTAACGAAACTTGATCATAGCGGCACGCTTCTGCCGCTTTTACAGACAAAATCGACATGACCGGCTCCTGTAGATTAATTGAGTTTTCGTAGGCGCAGTTCGATCTCTTTGTTCTCCTTCAGCAGATTTTTCAGCGCCTCTATATCCGTTTCACCGGTGTGATAGGGGTAGAGGATTCCGGGCTTGATGGCCCGGGCTGCCTCAGCCGTCATCGCCGGCGTCATAGTGTAGGGCAGATTCATCGGCAGAAAGGCGACGTCGATGTTTTTCAGATTGTTCATCTCCGGGATGTATTCCGTGTCTCCGGCGATGTAAATCCTCTTGTCGCCCAGGGTCAACACGTAGCCATTGCCCACTCCACGGGGATGAAAGGGTGTGCCATCCTTGCGTTTGTGCACCAGATTGTAGGCTGCCACCGCTGCAATCGGAATGCCTGCAACGGATTTCTCTTCACCGTTCATCATGACGATCCCGCCGGGCATTTTTTCCGCGCATCGGCCGCTGTAGACGATCTGCGTGTTCTGCTTTCGAATCATTTGCACAGCACTGGGATCCAGATGGTCGCCGTGTTCGTGGGTAATCAGGATCACATCCGCCTTGGCCAGCGTCTGATAGTCGGCATAAGCGGACACCGGATCCACGTGGATGACCTTGCCGGCAAACTCGAACAGCAGGGTGCCATGGCCGATAAAAGTGATTCTTATTTCACCCTGACGGCTGGGGAGTACGTCGGTTTCAAACGGCGACAGGGTAGCAGCGCAGAACGCCGCTGCCGGCACTGCCGTGAGCAGTAAGGTGATCCATCTCATATCTATGTCTCCTGAACAGATAGGCGTTGTTTAAGGCCCTAAGGTTTTGACATCATGCCGGCCGCTGCAAAGCAGCCCATGCTAACATCAAGTAAATATACCGGTCTGTGATCTAGTTCGCAACAAAAAAATGCACGCTCACCGCTGCCGGTTGCTGTGCTTTTCTGTTTCATCTTGGATTAATCGACAAAATGGCTTAAATTGGCTCGATCTTTTGCAGGCACACCAGGAATTCAACTGCCTGTCGACAAAAAAAATCATAGTCTGGTCATGAAAAAAAACAGCTGGCTGTTATTGCTTTTCTTGCTGGGAACCGCAGGGTTTTCCGCTGAGCCCTCCGGCCGCCCCAAGGTGGGATTGGTGCTCTCCGGAGGCGGCGCCAAGGGATTCGCCCATATCGGCGCGATCAAAATGATCGATTCTCTCCGTATACCCATCGACTATATCGCCGGCACCAGCATGGGCGGCATCATCGGCGGGCTTTATGCCATCGGATACAGCGGAGAGGAACTGGAAAAAATGGCCCAGCGCAGCGACTGGGGGGAGATCTTTACCGATGCGCCGCCCCGGCCTGATTTGCCCTATTTTGAAAAAGAGAAGAGCGGCCGCTATCAGATCTCCTTCGGCCTGCAGGGGTTGAAACCCGTGCCGCCGAGCGGCCTCATCTACGGGCAAAAGGTGTCGCTGTTGCTTTCAGAACTGTTTTTTCCCTACGATCAGACAGAAAATTTCGACCGGCTGCCCATTCCGTTTCGCTGTGTGGCCGTGGACTTGGTCACCGGCGAGGATGTGGTTTTAGGCGGCGGCTCGCTCACCAAAGCGATTCGGGCCACCATGTCCATTCCCACGGTCTTTAGTCCAGTGGGATGGGGGGATTCGCTGCTGGTGGACGGAGGGCTTAACAACAATCTGCCTGTGGATGTGGTGAAACGAATGGGCGCTGAGGTCGTCATTGCGGTCGATGTGCAGAGTCCGCTTCTGAGCCGCGACAAACTGACCTCTGCGGTGACCGTGCTGCAGCAGACGGTCAATCTGGTGGGCCTGGAGCGGTGGCGTAAGAACCGGGAAATGGTCGATGTGATCATTCAGCCGGATATCAGCTTGTACACCGCTGCGGATTTTCAACCTGCCAAGATCGGCCGGATTCTGCATCAGGGAAAACTGGCTGCCGATGAGGCCCTGCCGTCGCTGCTTGCGCTGCAAGAAAAATACGGGTTGCATCGTCCGGCCGAAGCTGTAATGCGACAACGGGTTTTTAACAAAAATCCGCTTATCAGCGGCATTCAGATCACCGATCAGCAAAAGTTGCCGTTTTCCTTCATCTATCGGCTGCTGGGGCTGCAGCCAGGTGGGCGGTTGGACACCGAACAGCTGAATCACAACATCATGGAGCTGTACGGCCTGGGCTATTTTGAATCGCTCACCTATGCAGTGATTCCGATGGACAGCCACTATGTGGAGCTTCATTTTCATGCTCGTGAAAAGTCCTTTCGCCAGCTGCGCGTGGGGTTGCGCT
>CAZKQR010000028.1:0-19641 GCA_964554965.1 uncultured Cytophagia bacterium
TTCTGCTGTCCTATGATTCGAATTGGTGGCTGCTGAACTTTTCTCAGACCCACAGCCAGGCTTTGATGGGGTGGGATCTGGCAAGGCGGGTGATGATCACCGAGGTCTGGCGCGCCATGTTCGGCGCAGAGATGATCCCGGGCATCCTGTTTCTCCTGCTGTTGTTCGGCATTCCAGAGAGTCCGCGCTGGTTGATCGCTCACGGCAAGGCCGCTGAAGGGCGTTTGATCCTGAATCGGATCAACGGCCCGCAAACGGCAGCGGCCGAATGGCAAGAGATCCAGGCCGCTCTCGCTGAAGAGGAGGGCACGCTGGCCGAACTTTTCCGGCCCGGATTGCGCCGGGCTCTGCTGGTGGGCATCGGACTGTCGTTTTTCGGCCAGCTGACCGGAGTAAACATCGTGATCTATTACGGCCCCATCGTTCTGGAACAGGCCGGGGTCAAACTCGGCGGGGCGCTCTCCTATCAGGTCATCATCGGTTTTATCAATCTGGTTTTCACGCTGCTGGCGCTGTGGAAGATCGATCACTGGGGCAGAAGACCGCTGCTGGTCGGCGGCATGGCCTTCGTCACTCTGTGGCTGTCGGTCATCGCGTTGCAATTCAGCCTGGAAGTGAAATCGGCGCTGTGGATCGGAGTGGCTCTGTGCGGCTATATGGCGTGCGTGGCCATGTCCATCTGCGCGGTGATCTGGGTCATCACCGGCGAGATCTTTCCTAACCGCGTGCGCGGCCGCGCCATGTCGATCGCCACGTTCGTGAACTGGGCGACCAATTTCATCAGCGTGTTTCTTTTTCCCTGGTATGTCGCCCGCTTCGGCGTGCACACCGGATTCTTTACCTTTTCCGTCATCTGCCTGCTGGCCACCCTGTTTTTTGCCAAATCAGTGCCGGAGACCAAGGGGAAAAGTCTGGAGCAGATCGAACGCTATTGGACCCGTCAACGCTCAGAAGAGCTGGAGTGAAAAAACGCAGCGGTTGGAATCGGCCATGCCGCACGGCATTTTTCTGCCATGGGGACCATCACCTGGACTGAGAAAAAAAGGTGAGCCGGCGTCGGCCCACCCTGTGATCGTTTATGATTGATTTTCCATCTGACCGCACTCTTTGATCCGCACGGTCTGCTGCGGCCTGCCGCTGGATGAACCCAACGCTTCCACCGCTGTCACCACTTCCATGCCCTCGATTACTTTGCCGAGCACCACATGTTTGCCGTCCAGCCAGGCGGTCTTCACCGTAGTGATGAAGAACTGCGAGCCATTGGTATTGGGGCCGGCGTTGGCCATGGAGACGATTCCCGGCCCGGTGTGTTTGAGCTGAAAGTTTTCGTCCGCGAATTTGCTTCCATAGATCGAGCGGCCGCCGGTGCCGTTGTGGTTGGTAAAATCGCCGCCCTGGATCATGAACTGCGGAATGATGCGGTGAAACTGGCTGTCCTTGAAGCCAAAGCCTTTTTCCCCTGTGCAGAGCGCGCGAAAATTTTCCGCGGTTTTGGGTACGATCTCTGTAAACAATTCGATCACGATGCGTCCGAGCGATTCTCCGTTTGCTTCCACATCAAAAAATACACGCGTTGGTTCCATGCTGTTCCTTTCTTTTTGCTAAAGGGTACTCTTTGCAGTTGTTCAATGGGTTGAAAAAGTTGGATTCCGTCAACACCGGGCCGGCCATCATTCAAACCGCGGTCCTCAGCGTCAGGACAAAGTGACGGATCGGCATCAGGGTTCTTTCCATCTGGGTGTGATGGTGGTTGAAAAGGTTGAATACATGGCCGCTGAGATGCCAGGCATGCCATTGAAATCCCGAATGCAGGTTGACGGTTTTTTGCGCCACGCGGTCGTCCATGGGATAGAGCTTGACGTGATCCAGCCGCGAGATATAGCGAAAATCCGCACTTAGCTCCACCGGGCCGAACTGATAGGCCAGACCGCTCTGCAGCAAGTGCCGGGCGCGATAAGCGAGGACTTTTTTCAACGACAGGTCCCGGGGATCCATCAGCGTATAGCTGACATCGCAGGTCAAGCCGCGAATCCCGGGGTTGATTTTGACCATGGTCTCCAGGCCGGAGATCCGGGCGCGGGTGACATTGATGAACCGAATGTTTTGTACCTCGTCCGGCACCGGCTCGATCAGGTTCCAGTAATCGCTGCTGAACCCGGCGATGTCCAGATTTACTGTAGTGCCCAGGCGAATGTTGGCGCCGATCTCGTGAGACCAGGCGGTCTCTGAACGCAGATTCGGATTGGGCACCAGCCTTAGCCCTGAATAGATCGAGTCGGAGAACCGTTCCGACATACTGGCAGCACGGAAGCCTTTGCCGGAGGAAAAGCGGGCGGTGATCGCCGGGTGCGCCTGCCACACCAACCCTGCTTTCGGGCTGAATTTTTCATCCCTGAATCCAGTGTCAATATGCTGATAATCATAACGGCCTCCCAGAGTGAGGGAGAGGGTGCGGAGTAGGCGCCGTTCGTCCTGCACATAAGCGGAAAGACCATACTGGTCATGGTTTCCCACCAGCCCGGACTGAACCTGGTCCCAGGTCTCCTCGGTACCAAAGGTGAGCACATGGACGGCGGAGAGCTGATAATCGCCTTGGATCTCCAGGCCGAATTTATCCGCTGTGGAGGCGGTGATGTTGTCGTGGAAAATATTTTTCCAATAATTGTGGAAATAGGAGAGCCGGGTTTTCAAGGCCAGATTGTTGCGAGCGGCCCACTGATGAAAGGCATTGACGCTGAGTTTGTCTGATTTGGTGTGATCTCCGACCGCTTCCGGCGACACCTCCAGGGCGTGGCGCTGGCTGTGCCACATCAGGCCGGTGCCGCGTCTGCCGCCCTCCCAGTTGACCGCCAGAGTCAGGTTGGCATGCTCGGAAACGGGGCGGAACCATTTGCAGGAGCCGTTCATGCGCTGGTAGGATCCGTTCTGGCTGTAGCCGGTGGATTGGTGGCGCCCCGCAGCCAGCAGAATCTGGCTGTTACCGATGCGGCGGGAGTGGTCCACATCCATATCGTCGAAATGGAGCAGGCGGTCGGTCCAACGCCACTCGGGAAAAGCGGGCTTGTCATACAGGCCCGCGGAAAAGCGCAGATGGGTGAGCGGCCGGTCGCCGGCGGATTTGGTGATGATGTTGACTACCCCGCCCAGGGCGCTGGAGCCATAGAGCGCAGAGCCCGCGCCTTTGATGATCTCCACCCGTTCCACTTGAGTGGCAGGCACCAGATCCCATTTCAGGTCCCCGCTGTCGCCGGGCAGTACCGGCACACCGTCGATCAGCATCAACACCCTGGTTCCAGCGCCATAGTTATAGCCGGAGGAGCCGCGGATGTTGATCTGGGAGCCCATAAAGTTCACCCCTGAGGCGTTCTCCAGCATTTTGTCCAGATAAATTTCGTTTTTTTGCACCAGATCGTCGCTGGTGAGCACGCCCACGCTGTTGGGTGAATCCTGTATGCTCTGCCGTCGCTTTGCTGCCGTGACCACAACATCGGCCTCCTGAATCAGGATGGGCTCCAGGGCCAGGGTGAGCCGGGTGTCCGGCTTGGAGGGTATGCGAATGTTCCGCATCTGCAAAGGGCGATAGCCGACCATGCTTGCCCGCAACGTGTACACGCCTGCGGGGATGCCGGTCAATTCAAAGCGGCCGGATAAATCGGTTGCCCGGCCGATGGCGGTGTTGACCAGCAGGATGTTGACGCCGGGCAACGGTTCACCGGTTTTAGCATCCACCGCCTGACCGGCTATTTGGCCTTCGCTCTGACTGAAAACAAGTGCTGCAAAGAGCAACAAAAGGATAGACAGTTGTTTCATCACCACACTCTTATCCGGCAAACGGCCTTTTGTTAAAATCGATATGGATCTCCACTCCTCGAATGATGGTGGAATCGTTGGCAATGGTGATGGCGCCTGGGAAGAGATCGCCCGTTTTTTTATAGTACAGGCCGACGACGCTGGAGAGACCGATGTCGGCGCCTTTTTCAATGAGCAGCGCACCCACCAGGCGATAGGCGCCGGGCTGCAGGTTGAGGAAGAACCGGCTGGAGTCAAAAGGCACCTCCATCGGTTGACCCAGGGAGACGTCGAGCAGTCCGAAAGGCACGATCGGTTTGGAGGCGACCATGAGCAGCGATTGGCCTGCCGCCGGCCAGGCGCCGTACGTGCGCAGCATGCCTTCGATGCCGCTCGCCACTTTGCGTTTCGCTTTGGATAAATCCGCTTCGATGTCGATGTGTTCCACAAACTGGTCGCGGTTGCGGACATGGACTTTGCCCGGGTTGAAGGGATTGTCGCCCGCGAAATAAAGACCGATGATGTTGGTCACATCCCAGGGTTGATTTTTTTCCTTCCACACTACGCCCACAGCCGCGAACGGCTGCGGAGCGGTGAACAACGTATACGTCACCGAGTCCTGGTGCAAGGGCAGCGGATCGCTCATCACGATATCCGTGATGGCGCTGGGTGGAAATCGCGTTGCCGCCACCACCAGCACCTGATCGGTCTGCTCCGGCCATGCGTTCTTGAAGCGGATCGTGCCGCTAAAGCCGCTGCGGGTCGGTTGCAGGCCTTGGTCCAGAGAACAGGCGCACAAGGCCAGCAGACCGGTGATCAGGAAAAGTCCTTTTCTCATCACAGATTCCAGAAAGAATTCAGCAGCCCTATTCGTGTTGCCAGGATTATAACGTACGCAAAAACAGGCTAAAAACCAAGCGTTTGCTTCCTGGATGGCCTGTTGAAGCCTGGAAAAAAAAAGCCCCTGCCGCGGGGGCAGAGGCTTGGCAGAAAGCGCATGGCGCTGCTGCGCGCTAAAAATTATAGTCAATGCCCAACATGATGTTGTTGACCGACATGGAATAAGTGCCGCCCATATTATCAAAGGGCACCACGGCCGGCGCCCATTCGACGCTTTTATCGCCGATGAACATGTGTTCATACATCAACCCGGCTTCCAGCGGTCCGAGCGGAAAACCGAGGCCAAAGACCACCACATTGCGCCGGTTAAAGTCGGGGATGGTGGGGGTCAAGGTTTCGTCTGCTGCGGCGTTGGGTTCGGAATAAAAAGCAGCGCGCAGCTTGGCGTTGGAGAAGGGCAGACCGTACTCGAGGCCCAGGCCCATGCGGATGCCGTTCTCCCAATTTTCTTTCAATTCACTGATCTTGTTGCCGTCGGCCGTGATTTCAATCACGTCCCAGGCGGACCATTGGGTCAACGCCACATCGCCGCTGATCAGCAGCTTGTTGATGCCGGTATAGGCAAAGCCGACGCCGATGTTGGTGGGCAGCGGCAGATCGGCCTTCACATCGGTTTTGGGCATCGAGGTTACTTTGGCGCCCGAATAGGCGCCGGCCAAGCTGGCGTACTGGGCTTGGGTGATCATGTTGATCGACAAAAGTTGATCCAGAGTGGGTTTAACGTTGCCCGGATCTTTGGCATAATAGGTATCGGCGAGAATCGTGCCCTCCAGCCCGATGGTGTTGTACCATTTGACCGAAGCGCCCAGCGAAAGGGTTTCAACCGGTTTAAACTGCACGCCAAAGCTCAGGCCAAAGCCCATGCCGTTGCCCTCGAGGTACGCCTCGGTGAGAAAGTGATCAAAGGGCGATAGGGCGGAGGCGCCGAGCGCGTTTTTCAACATGGCGTATTCGGGCTTGAACGTGATCGGGTTCGGAGTAAAATTGGGTTTGCGGATGGCGATGTCTGCATAGAGCAGGGTCAGGCCGACGCCGGCAGATAAGCGATCGTTCAGCTTGTAGGAAAATGTGGGTTGCAAGGCGATCACTTTAAGATTGTCTTCAAACTCGATTTTTGGGTAAGCGAGGTTGTATTGACTGGTGTTGAGCAGATCCCATTTTGCCCCCAAACCGAACGGGGCCCAAAAGCCCAACCCCACGGCATACCTTTCATTGCTGTAATAGATGCCGGCAGCGGGCATCAGGAACCTCTGGCTCTCGTTTTCAACTGCTGCGCTGGAGGTGCCGCTGAACTGCATCGTGCCTATGGCTGAGGAGGCATAGGTGCTGGCCGGGGTGATCATCTCCAGGCTGGCGCCGGCCTTGAGGCCCTTGCTCCACACCAATCCCGCCGGGTTCCAGAACATGCCGCTCCAATCGTTGGACACAGCCCGATAATTGCCTCCCATACTTGTCGAACGTACGCCGACGCCGGTCAAGTCCACTCCGGCGGCAAAGACCATGGTTGCCGAACCGATCAGCAGCAAAACGATGGCTTTCTTCATTACTCCTCCTCGATTCAAAAAAGTGACGGTTATTCCGCATCGCAAAGGTAAATTTTAGTGAAAAAATAGACCAGAGTCAATATAAAAATGAATATTGTTCAAAATAATTCAGTATTGTGAGGATTCTGTTTGCTTTTTTTATTATTTTACTTAAATTACTTCAAAATGAATCCTTTTCAGGGAGGTGGAGAGATGACTACCGACAAGCGCGAAAGAATACTGAAAGCGGCCATCAAGGTCTTTGCGCGCGATGGCTTTTTTCTCGCCAAGGTGGAAGAGATCGCCAAGGTCGCTGATGTAGCCACCGGCACCATCTATCTCTATTTTGAAAATAAAGACGATCTGATGATCTCCATTTTTGAAGAAGAGATGCTGCCGATTATCGAGCGTATGCGGCAGGAATTGACCGCTCACGAATCCGCCACCGACAAGCTGATCGTGTTTATCAACCAGCATCTAAACATGATTCAAGACCATCCGGACATGGCCCAGCTGATGCAGGTGGAATTGCGCCAGAGCAGCAAGTTTTTGCATGGATACGAAGGGACGCGCTTCCGGGAATACCTGGCCATCATCGGCGATATCTTAAAACTCGGACAGGCGCAAAAAGAATTTCGCGAGGACATCAATCCTTCCATTTTCAAACAGGTGCTGTTCGGTGCGGTGGATCAAATCGCCACCAACTGGACGCTTTCCAAAACCAAACGCATCCACCTGGCTGCCTCCGCGCAGCAGATCAGCGCAATCATCCTTCAGGGGGTGGCCAGGTAACGAGCGGTTGGTCTGTACCTGATTCCTTTTTTTCAACCTATAAACCGGCTTGGCTAGTTGGCCGGTTTTTTTATGATCTCCCTCCCTGTGCCGCCTCAGGCTGCACGTAAACCGTTTAACAAAGTGTGAGACCGTGCTGTGCGAATCATTGTGTGCATTAAACAGGTGGCCGATACCGAGGCCTCCATTCAGATCAGCGCCGACGGAAAAAGCTTCGTCGAGACCGGTGTCAAATTCATCATGAATCCCTACGATGAATTTGCTGTAGAGGAGGCGTTGCGGATCAAGGAGGCCGGCAACCAGTCGCTGGTTAAAGTCATTGGCGTGGGGCCGGAGCGGACCAGCGAAGCGTTGCGCAGCGCCTGCGCCATGGGAGCGGACGAGGTGCTGCTGCTTAAAACCGAGGCTCCGGTGTATGACCCACTGGCGTTGGCCGGCGCTCTGGCTGATGTAATTAAAAAGGCGCCGTTCGATCTGATCCTGCTCGGCAAGGAGACCATCGATGACGGCAACGGCGAGATCGGTCCCATGCTGGCTGAGCTGCTGCAGATTCCCTGCCTGACGGTGATCACCCGTCTCAAGCTGCAGGGAGATTCGGCGGTCGCCGAACGGGAGGGGGAGCGAGGGATCGAGGAATGGACGGCGCCGCTGCCGCTGCTGGTGACCTGCCAGAAGGGATTGAATGAACCGCGTTATCCCTCCATTCGGGGCGTTATGGCCGCCAAGAAACGGGAGATCCCGGTACAGCCGGCTGTTCTTGCGTCTGCCGCCATCGAAGTGCAAAGCCTGACGCTGCCGGCTCAGCGCCACGCGGGCCGCATCATCGGCGAAGGGGCTGCGGCTGTGCCCGAGTTGATCAAGCTGCTGAAAGAAGAGGCCAAGGTACTTTGAGTTTTTTCATCAGGAGGTTGTGCGTTCATGTCCACGATACTTGTAATCGCTGAAGAGAAGAATCATCGAATTCGCAATGCAACCCTGGAGGTCGTGAGCGCCGTCGCGGGTCTGGCGGCGAGCGATGGCGCTCATGTGGCAGTGCTGTCGCTCTCCAGCGCTGCGCTGGACGGCGCCTCTCTGGCAGCCTGCGGAGCGGATCGCCTGTTGGCGGCCGTGGATCCCAGGTTGGCTGTGTATCATCCGGACCTGTTCAAACAGGTTGTGCTCAAGGCCGTGGAGACGACCGGCGCGGATGTGCTCTTTTTTTCCGCCACGGCCATGGGTCGGGACCTGGCTCCGCGGGTGGCGGCTGCGTTGTCTGCGCCCTGCCTGGCGGACTGTACAGAGGTGACGATGCAGGATGGAACGCTGACCGCGACTAAGCCCTTGTTTGCCGGCAAAGTGCTGGGCCGATTCGTGCTCAAAGGAAACAAAAACGTGGTGTCGCTGCGTGCGGGCGTTTTGTCGATCATGGAGCGGCGGCCCGGCGCTGAGCTTGCGTTCGAGTCGTTGCCGGTCCCTGATGGCGCTTTTCCACTGCAGGTGACCCCGATGGCGGCGCCTGACGCCGGCCGGGTGGATGTGGCGGACGCCGATGTGGTGGTCACCGGCGGCCGTGGGCTGCGCAGCGCGGAAAATTTTGCCCTGGTGGAAGAATTGGCGGATGCGCTCGGCGGCGCTGTGGGCGCCACGCGGGCGGTGGTGGACAGCGGCTGGCGGCCGCACCGGGAACAGGTGGGGCAGACCGGCAAAGTGGTTTCGCCGGATCTCTATTTTATAATCGGCGCCTCGGGCTCCATTCAGCACTGGGCCGGCATGTCCGGCAGCCGCTGCATCGTGGCGATCAACAAGGATCCGAACGCGCCCATCTTTCAACGCGCCGACTATGGCCTGATCGGCGATCTGTTCGAGATCGTGCCGGCGTTGACCGCTGAAATTAAAAAACGTTCAGCGTGACAGGAGCGCCCTGAGATGCGAACCGTACTGGAACGTTGGATTTTGCTCGGGCTGCTGGCGGCATGCATCGGTGTTTTCTGCCGGCAACTCCTCATCCGCATCAGGCTGATCCGCTGCGGTGCACCGGATGATACACGCTGGGATCGTCCCTGGGAACGGCTCTTTCACATGGCGGTTAAAGTGGCCAGCCAGACCTGCGCCATTCGAACCCGGCCTGTGGTCGGCGTGCTGCATGCGCTGGTGTTTTGGGGATTCGTGCTGTTCAGCGTTGCCACGCTGAACCAGGTGATCGGTGCGTTTGTCCGCGATTTCTCTTTGTTGGGGCACAACCGGTTCAACACTCTGTGGTTCATAGCCGTGGATTGGATCGCCCTGCTCACCATGATCGGGGTTGTGGGACTGGCGATCCGGCGTTATCTGCTGCGGCCGGAGGGGTTGATCCGTCCACAGCACCTCTCACCCGCCTGGCACAGCGCGGCGGTGCTGGCGTTGATCTTTGGCCTGATGGCCACCTATCTTTTGGGCCAGGGCGTCGAGGGTCTGCAGGCAGGAAAATTCTTTGTCCCCGGCCTGCCCGTCACACCAGCGGCCGCTGGGCTGTTCAGCGGACTCGAACCGGCCGCATGGGCCGGCTGGAGCCGGCTGCTGTGGTGGCTGCACGTCCTCTTTGTGCTCGGCTTTCTCCTGCTGATCCCCCAATCCAAACATCTGCATCTGCTCGCCGGACCGGTGAATCTTTTTTTCCGTTCGCGCCGGCCGATCGGTTTTTTGCAAAAGATAGATTTTGAAAAGAGCGAAGAGTACGGCGCGACGCGTCTCACGCAACTATCCTGGAAAGCCCTGCTTGATTTCATGTCGTGCGTGGATTGCGGCCGCTGTCAGGATGTGTGCCCAGCCCACCTGAGCGGCAAGCCGCTGTCGCCAAAAGCGGTGATGATGCACCTGCGCAAACAGCTCCTGGAGGAAAAAACAACTTGGCTGCGCGGTGAATCGCTCACTCAGCCGATGATGGATCAGTCGGTGACGCCGGATGAACTCTGGGCCTGCACCACCTGCGGCGCCTGCATGCAGGTCTGCCCGGTCATGAACGAACATATTCCCACTCTGGTGGAACTGCGGCGGGCTCGAGTGATGATGGAGAGCGCCTTTCCCGCAGAATTGAATCCCGCTTTTCGCGGTCTGGAGACCAACGGCAATCCGTGGAACATCGGCGCTCATGAACGGGCCCGCTGGAGCGAAGGGTTGGCTGTTCCGTTGATGGCGCAGCGCGGGGAGGCGGAGTATCTGTGGTTCGTCGGCTGCGCCGGCGCTTTTGACGATCGCGGCAAACAGAGTTCCCGCGCGCTGGCAAAGATATTGATCGCCGCGGGCGTTGATTTTGCGATTTTAGGTGCAGAGGAAAAGTGTTGCGGCGATCCCGCCCGGCGCAGCGGTAACGAGTATGTCGCCCAGATGCTGGCTGAGGAGAATGTGCGCGCCATGAGCCGCTATCGATTCAAGCGGGTGCTGACCGCCTGTCCGCACGGCTATCACATGATCAAAAACGAGTATGAGCCATTCGGCGGACGGTTCGAGGTGGTGCATCACAGCGAACTGATTGCCGAGCTGTTGCGCGGCGGACGGATTAAAACCGCGGGTTCGTCCGAGCGCATCGTCTATCATGATTCCTGCTATCTGGGTCGGTACAATGGAATTTATCAGGCGCCGCGGCAGGTGCTCGAAGCCCTGCAGGGGGGAGCGTGTGTCGAAATGCCGCGACATGGCCGCCATAGCTTTTGCTGTGGCGCCGGCGGCGGCCGCATGTTTATGGAAGAGGGAGTGGGGGAGCGCATCAACCGGCTGCGCCTGCGCGAGGCTGAGGCCACCGGCGCGGCGCGGTTGGCCACGGCCTGTCCGTTCTGTCTTGGCATGCTGGCGGACGCCGGCCAGGAGCGCGAGGGGGGAGCAAGCCTGCAGGTACTGGACATCGCCCAGTTGGTGGCACAGCGGCTGGAGGATCTTGAGCCTTGACCGCCCGGCGGTACGGCTGTACAAATAAAAAGCCTTGCAGAAAATTCTGCAAGGCTTTTTTGCATCGGTTAGAACCGATTAGCTAAGAACGGTTGTTTCCGAGGTTAGATTTTGCTGACGTTGGTAGCTTGAAGACCTTTGGGGCCTTTTTCAACGTCGAACTGAACCTTGTCGCCTTCGTTGAGGGCTTTGAAGCCGTCACCGGTGATCGCTTTGTAGTGTACAAAAACGTCGGCGCCGTTGGGGCGTTGGATAAAACCGTAGCCTTTTTCGGAATTAAACCATTTTACGGTTCCCTGTTCCATTCTTTGTTTCCCTTTCTTTTTGTAAAAAATTTTCGTCGCTGCGACGAAAAGTGTACACTTGCTTCGATTCTGTATGCAAAAAAAAATCGCATGCCAAGGCGTAAACATCCACCACGGCTGCGATTTGATTAATCTATACGTGTTTCAAGATCTGACACTAGAGCTATCGACTTGTAAAGCATGCAGAAAAAGCATTTCTATGGTGTACAGTTATTGTGTGAATTAATATACCTATTAATTCTAATATACGCAAGAGAAATTATTGATTTTTTCATTTTTTTTTCGCAGCCTTCATTTTCCCGCCGCTGGAGAAAAGGGTTGGCAAAAATTAAAAAATGGCTTATTTTGTCGAACGTGCATAAACTGGAGGAGACATGACCCCCCTATGTTTTTTTCTTTTGTGTTTAGTGACCGCCAATAGCCTTTGTTTCGGCCAGCCCGCCGTCGCCAACTATGATGAGGCCGGTGTGCCTGCTTATGTGCTGCCGGATCCCCTGCTTTGCAGCGATGGCACGGCGGTGACCTCAGCCGGCGACTGGTGGTCGAAACGGCGGCCGGAAATACTCCGCCTCCTGGAGCAGGAGGTCTACGGTAGAACGCCGGCAGCGAAAAAACTCAAAATCGTCAAAACCGAGCGCAAGGCGCGCATAGCGTTGAACGGCAAAGCCCTTTGCAAAGAGGTGACCCTGGAATACGCCTCAGGGGACGAGCGAGTGACCATGACGATTTTGCTTTATCTGCCGCGCCCACGGCGCGGACCGGCGCCGCTGTTTCTTGGCCTGAATTTTAACGGCAACCAGTCCGTCCATGCGGATCCGGAGATTCTGCTGACTCAGGCGTGGATGCGAAACGATTCGCTCCTCGGCGTGTTCAATCACCGCGCGAGCGAAAAAACACGCGCCGTCGAGGCGCGGCGCTGGCCGGTGGAGATGATCCTGGAACGGGGCTATGGCTTGGCCACCATCTACTATGGCGATCTGGATCCTGATTACGACGATGGATTTAAAAACGGCGTGCATCCGCTGTACTATGGTCAGGGACAGACGAGGCCGGCGGAGGATGAATGGGGCGCCATCGGCGCCTGGGCCTGGGGCCTGTCACGGGCCATGGACTATTTGGCCAAGGATCCGGCGATCAACAGCCGCCAGGTAGCCGTGATCGGACACTCCCGGCTGGGCAAAGCCGCGCTCTGGGCCGGGGCCCAGGATCAGCGGTTCGCCCTGGTGATCTCGAACAATTCCGGATGCGGCGGCGCGGCGCTGTCGAAACGGATTTTCGGCGAAACGGTGGAGCGGATCAACACCAATTTTCCCCATTGGTTCTGTGATCGCTTTAAACGTTACAACGGCCGGGAGCAGGAGCTGCCTCTGGATCAACACTTTTTACTGGCGCTGATAGCGCCGCGGCCTCTGTACGTCGCCAGTGCGGAGCAGGACCGGTGGGCAGACCCCAAGGGTGAATTTCTCTCTGCACAGGCCGCGGATCCTGTCTTTCACCTGCTCGGCAACGCCGGCCTTAACGCCGACGCACCGCCGGCGGTCAACACGCCGGTGGGCGATGGTCTGCGTTATCACATGCGAACGGGCAAGCACGATGTGACCGATTACGATTGGCAGCAGTATCTCGACTTTGCCGATCGCTGTTTCAAAAAAAAGGCGGCCAAAGCCGCCTTCAAATAATCGTTTGCTCCCTGCCGCACGCCAGGCTGGTGAAGCGATCAGCCCCGGCCGTTCCAGCAGAAGGTGCACAACTTTTCTTCAGGTAGACTGATGGCCTTCACCATGTCCTCCATGGTTTGATATTTCAGCGAGGTCAGGTGCAGTCGTTGCTGGATCTGGTTGACCATGGCGCCGTAGGCTTCGGTTCCCGGTTGCTGATACGCCTCCAGCGAATCCACCGGTGCGCCGTGCACGGCCAGAATGGCCTGTCGCGCGGCCAGGTCGAGTTCGGAGCGCGACTGGGAAAAGTTGAGATAGGGGCAGATGTACAGCAGCGGCGGACAGGCGACGCGCATGTGCACCTCTTTGGCGCCGCAGTCGTACAGCCGTTGAATGGTGTCTTTGAGCTGTGTGCCGCGAACGATCGAGTCCTCGCACCACAGCGTGCGCTTTCCCTTGATGATCTCCTGGATGGGCATCAGTTTCATGGTGGCGATCAGGTCGCGCATCTGCTGGTTCGGCGGCATAAAGCTGCGCGGCCAGGTCGGCGTGTATTTGACGAACCCGCGCTGATAGGGGATGCCGGACTGATTGGAGTAGCCCAGCGCGTGGGCCACGCCGGAATCCGGGATGCCGCCGACCAGGTCGATGGAGACCTTGTCGGAGCACGCCAGCGCAGCGCCGCAGCGGTTGCGCACCCATTCGACGTTCACGCCCTCGTAGCTGCTGGAGGGATAGCCGTAATAAATGTAGAGGAATGAACAGATTTTCATTTTTTTCAGCGGGGCTCGCAGCACTTCTATGCCCTCCGCGGTGATACGCACGATCTCGCCGGGCCCCAGATCGCGGAGAAAGTGATAGCCCAAATTGGCAAACGCGCAGCTTTCAAACGTCACCGCAAATCCCGTTTCCTTTTTCCCCAAACTGACGGGGGTCCTGCCGTTGCGGTCGCGGCCGGCGTAGATCGCTTTGTCGGTCAGCACCAGCAGCGAGCAGGATCCCTGGATGACCTCCTGCACCTTTTCGATGCCGGCCTCCAGAGAATCCTCCTGGTTGATGATGGTGGCGACCAGTTCCGTGGGATTGGTGCGGTTGCCGCTCATCTCTGAAAAGTGCGCGCGCCGGTCCGACAGGGTCTGGCGCACCAGCTCGTCGAGGTTGCTGATCCGGCCCACCGTGGCGATGGCATAGGTGCCCAAGTGAGAGCCGATGAGCAGCGGCTGCGCCTCAAAATCGCTGATCACGCCGATGCCGATGCGGCCGCTGAGTTTGTCGATGTCCTCGGTAAATTTGGAACGGAACTGCGAGTTTTCAATGTTGTGGATGGAACGGCTGATGCCGAGGCTGCCCTGCACCGCCAATCCGGCCCGTCGAGTGCCGAGGTGCGAATGATAGTCTGTGCCGTAGAAAAGATCCTGTATGCAATCCTGAGTCGATACAACGCCGAAAAAACCGCCCATGCTGGCTACTCCTTTCTCAAAAATCATGCAAAGATAGTAAAGAATCCGCAATAAACAAAACAGATTCTCTGGTTTCCTGCCCGGGCGAAAGGCAGAGAAAAAGTCGGCCGATTTTCGCCAAAATCCCTCGATGTGGGTACTAATATTCAATCCGTTTTCCGCCAAAAACAGCGATTCGGCCGCTGTGTGGACTGTGGCTGGCTGCGCACGAGCTGAAGGGGTAAAAACAGGAGGAAATTTTTTATTGTTTTTTCGCCATTTTTTGCGTATGATAACCAAGACCCGAATACCACAGCTAATCGAAAACCACTCATCCAATCGACAGGAGCGTAAGATGAACCGTAATGCGAAGAAAATGTTGATTTCGGCTTTTTTGGGGATCTTGTTTTTTTTTAGTTTGGTCGTTGCCAACGATATCTATTCCTCGGACCAGAACAAAGAAAAAACGCTTGTTTTAATCCAAAATGATGCTAAATTTGGCGAAGAAAAGATAATTATTATTACTGAGGACGAGGAGGAGGCAGCCCGGGCGAACGCGTTGATCAGAACCATCAACCCCAATCCGCTGCCGCCGCCGCCGGACACTTTATATTGAACGGAACGGCACTGAAAAAATGCTCGGGTCTTCGTTAACGCTTACACAAGTCATCAAGAGGGCGCTGGCTCTGTGGCTGTTGTTTTTAGGAAGCCTCAATCTCCTGTACTACCTGCCGCACGAACCACGTCCTTTTATGAGTTGGGTTAATTTTTCCTTGTATTTCTTGTTGGGCGTGGTCGCTCTGTACATCGTAGGGCGGGATCGCCTGTTTCGGGATGTGTACGGTCATTTTGGCTTCACCTTTCTATTTACCGCAGCGGGTCTGATCATACCGTTCACCGGAAAGCAGGGCCTCTTCGGCAGCACCATCCTCAGCTACTATCTCTCTTTTTACAATTGGGCGGTCTTTTATACTCTGTTGTTGATCGGAGCGTGTTACCTCACGCTCCGATATCTTTTTTGGCGCTGGCCCAGGGGCGTGAATTACGCCCTGTCCGTGGTGGCGGCGGTGGGAGTGAACGCGGACTTTTGGCATCAGGCATTGACCGTCAGCCGGTTTCCTTTCAAGGCCGGTCCTCCCGGCATTCTGCCGCACATCCTGCGGCTGGATGCGGCCATTATCCTCCTCCTCCTCTTCTACTGCGCGGTCCTGCTGTTCACCCAGCGTCCCAACGGCGCCTTTCTTCATACTCTGGTCATCGGATTGCTGCTCAGCATCGTCTGCGATGTCATTGATATCCTGGTCTCTTTCTATCAGCTGAATGTCTACGGACTGGATCAGTATTTTGCCATGCTGTGTCTGTTGATTCTGCTGTCGGCTTTTTTCTTGAGATTGATCTCGCTGTTCTCTGCGGAGCATGCGCTGCGCGAGGAATTCATGTTCAACCCGCACTTTGCCATCTCCACCCCCGTGGTCCTGAAGAACCGGAACAGGGATGTCATCGTCGAGTTGATCAAGACGACCGTCAGCAGTCAAAACATTCTGTTTCAGCTCTCCTTCGGATTGGGCCTGGTGCTGATCTCCGGCCTGGCAAAATCCTTTTATGTCACGATCAAACTTTTTATGATGCTTCTGGTGATCGCCCTGGTTTGGAACATCTATTACTATTTTATCTATTCGGCCTGCCAGGACGGCCAGATCTTGAATAAAAAATTCATCAAATAGAGACACTAAGGAAAGGGGCGAAGCCTATGAAAAGCAGTCGCACTCAAACGGTTCAGGATGAACGGCTTATTGGAAATTCTCCAGAGATGGATCAGATTCGCAAGTCGCTGACGGCGCTGGCTAAAAGCCAACAGCACCTGCTCATCGTCGGCGACAGCGGCACCGAGAAGCTGACCATCGCGCGCCTGGTATTCGAGATGAGCCCGCTGGCCGGCGGCTGTCTGATTGAAACCGATGCGGCGAAATTGAACGCCGCGTTTGATCAGGAGGTGACGACGCAGATCCGGCCACAGGTGACGGAGGGGGCGTCGCTGAACGTCCTGAAAGGTTTGATGATCATCGAGAACGTCGATCAATTGACGGCCGATTCGCAGAAGAAGTTGATGGCCTTTGCCCGGCGCGGCTACTGGACGCTGGACCATCCGGTGCAGATGAATTTCCGCCTGATCAGCACCACCTCGACGCGCATTCACACCGACGCGCGGCAGCAGGCTATCTCCACCGAGCTGTTTCTCTCCCTGTCCGAATTGACGATCCGGGTGCCTGCCCTGAAGGATCGCCGCCAGGACATCCCGGTTCTCTTTGAACACTATCTCAAGCAGATCTGCCATGATCTCGGCAGGCCGGTTCCACCGATCAACTTTGAGATCTTTAATCAGATGCTCAAATACGAATGGCCGGGCAATGTCAAAGAACTGGAAAACGTGGTGCGCAGTCTGGTCCTCGCCTCGCCGGAGACCGAGCTGCTGCCGCAGGCGCTGCCCTTCTTCAACGATCAGCAGCAATTCAGCCGGCTGGAGCTGCAGAGTCTGGGCATCGCCGTGGCCAAGCTGGAAAAAGAGCTGATCGAACGCGCCCTGCGCAAATTTGCCGGCAACCAGTCGCGCGCCGCGCAGGTGCTGAACATCTCGGAGCCCAATCTGCGGTTCAAGATGAAAAAATTGGGCATCCGCAAACAGGATTTTGTCTATGGCAATTAGCGTGAGAAAAAAACACTTGCTTTTCTCCGCAGCTTTTCATAAATAAAAGTATTGCCACCCAGTTAACTAGAGGCGCCCCGATCAAGAACGATCGATCGTTCGATGTGTGGAATCGAGATACGACCGGTCGGGAGGGAAAGGGGCCGAAATGGCGCGGAACCACACCGAGGCCATTGGGACGGCGTGTAAAAAGCCGCCGTACTGTCACGGAATTTCATCCGTGGAGAGCTATTAACTGACGTGTTGAAGGCCAGTCTCTCAGATCGATCCGACGCGGCTTTTTCCCGTCTGATCGTTTTTTTTTGCCTGCTTCGGCGTCGCTGCTCTCCACCCATCTGCGGTTGTACCTCCATCATGTTTGATTTGCTCGAGACCTTGATCAATATCGACTCCTGCACCGGCCGTGAATCGGCGCTCGGCCGCTGGCTATGCCAATGGCTGATGCAACGCGGCTATCAGGTGGAACGGCAGGAAGTTGGCGAGGAGCGTTTTAACCTCATCGTGCGGGCCAGCCCGTCGCCGGCCGTTTGGTTCTGTACCCACCTGGACACCGTGGAACCTTTTGTCCGTTTTCGCAAAGAGGGCGGGCGTCTGTATGGCCGCGGCGCTTGCGACGCCAAGGGCAGCCTGTGGGCCATGCTGTCCGCCGTGGAGCGGTTGCGTCGCCGGCCGGCGGCCAACGTGGGCCTTCTGCTGGTCGTCGGTGAAGAGCACGATTCGGACGGCGCTAAAATGCTGGCCCGGTCCGGTGTGACCGGCGAGTATATCATTCTCGGTGAACCAACGGACAATCACCTGGTCAGCCATCAGAAGGGAGCTCTGGTCTTCCGCATCACCGTCCGCGGCCGCAGCGGCCATTCGGGCTATCCGGAGCGCGGCCGCTCGGCCATCCATCACCTGACGCAAATCCTCTCCACCTGGCTGCACCACGATTGGGGGGAGGACGCCGAGTTCGGCAAAACCACGGTGAACATCGGCCGCATTCAAGGCGGCATCGGCAGCAACGTCATTGCCGATCACGCGCAGGCCGATGGCCTGTTCCGGCTCGCCACGAATCCGGAGGAGATTCGCCGTCAATGGGAGATTGACAAAGACGATGCGGTTCAGGTCGAGGTGCTGAGCGCCTCCCAACCACAGCGGCTGTTCACCCTGCCGGGCTATCCGGTCAAAACCGTTGCCTTTGGTTCTGATGCCGCTTATCTTGCCCCCCTGGCCCGCGTTCTGATGCTGGGACCCGGCTCCATTCATTTTGCCCATCGTGAGGACGAACAGGTCGGCGTGGACGAACTCATCGCAGCCTGTGATCTGTATGAAAAATTGGCTCTCGATCTGCTGCACAAGCCATGAGGTGATCTTTTATGCTGGTTCTGAAATTCGGCGGTACATCCGTGGGCTCGGCAGAGGCCATTCGCCGGGTCGGTGCTATTGTCCAAAGCCGGTTGGCTCACTCTCCGATTGTGGTCGTGTCAGCCATCGGTCATATCACAGACGTGCTGGTGGCCATCGGCCGTTCCGCTGCGCAACGGGATCGAATAAAAGCGTTCAAGCTGATTCTCGATCTTTTGGCCCAGCATCGAACCCTGCTGCATCAGTTGGGATTGGATAACGATGCCGGGCTGCGCAGTCTGCTCCTCGAGGTGGAGGAGCAGCTGAAAAAGCTGGTCGAGACGATCATGCAGGCAGGCTACACGCCTAAACCGGCATACGATGAGCTGCTGAGCTTGGGGGAACTGCTGTCCGCCCATATCCTGAGCCGCTTTTTGTGTACTTGCGGAATAGACTCGGTCATGGTCGACAGCCGCAAGGTGATGATCACGGATTCTCAGTTCGGCAAAGCACAGCCGCAATGGGAACCGGCCAGGGAGCAGGCACGCAAACGGCTGTTGCCTTTGGTGAACCGCGCAGTGGTGCCGGTGATGCAGGGATTTGTCGGCGCCGACGCCGGCGGCCGCACTACAACCCTGGGACGGGGAGGATCGGATTATTCCGCCACCCTGACCGGCGCTATGTTGGATGCGGCGGCGGTGGAGATCTGGACCGATGTGGACGGCGTGCTCACTGCCGATCCCACGCTGGTTCCCGAAGCCAAACGCATCCGCAAAATGACCTTTCAGGAAGCATCGGAGCTGGCGTATTTTGGCGCCAAAGTGCTGCATCCGGCCAGCTTGTTGCCGGCGGTGGGCAAGAATATTCCGGTCTCGGTGCTGAACTCGCAGCGGCCGGAGGCGGACGGCACCCTGATATCGCCCAAAGCCGCAGAGAGCGACCGCGCAGAGTGCATCGTGAAATCCATCGCCTACAAAGAGGATATCACGGTGGTGACCGTGACCTCCACGCGCATGCTCATGGCCTACGGCTTTCTGTCCTCGATTTTTGAAATTTTTAACCGCTATCAAACCAGCGTGGATCTGGTGACCACTTCGGAGGTCAGCGTGTCCGTGACCATCGATCAAAAGGACCGGCTGGCGGAGATCCAGCGCGATCTGAGCCATTTCAGTCAGTTGGAGGTGCAGAGCCACAAGGCCATCGTCTGTCTGGTCGGCCAGCACATACGGCGCACCGCCGGCATGCCGGGGCTCATTTTTTCCATTCTGAGCGACATCCCCATCCATCTGATCTCTCAGGGAGCGT
>CAZKQR010000029.1:0-12825 GCA_964554965.1 uncultured Cytophagia bacterium
GGCCAAACTGCGCGATTTTCGTCTCAACGGACTCGAGTTGGGAAAAACAGAGATCAGTGCAACGCTGGCTGATCAGAGGGTGAAAACCGTTGTCGAGGCCAGGACGCCCTGGGGGCAGGGGCAAGCGCTTCTGGATCTGGCTCTGTCCACCGGCCAGCCGGTCTGGAGTCTGGAGACCGCTCTTCAGAAGGTCGATTTGTCGCGATTGTTCTCCATCGACACCCTGGCCAGCGATCTGAACCTCAGCTGTACGGCATCGGGCCTGGGGTTGACCAGGGAGCTGTCGGGTCAGGCGGTGGTGCGCGTTTTTCCGTCGACCTATAACGACTATCCCCTGGACAGTCTCACCTGTCATCTGGAGATCACCCCGGAGAGAGTGCGGCTGTCGCATCTCTCTCTGATCAGCCCGGTCACGGACCTGAAAGCCCAGGGCACATTTTTTTCATCCGACAGCGTTGATTTTCAGTTCAGTGGAATGATCCACGAACCCAACCCCATCCGCGGCCTGGCTCTGGCCGATACGCTGCACGCCCGCGGTCCCTATCAGGGAACGTTGAAAGGTCCGGGCGACTCGTTGACGTTGCACGTCGATGTGCGCTGGTCGGACATTCAATATGACGGCATGACAGCGGATTCGATCCTCGGCTATCTGCATTTAGCCATTCTGCCGGATAGTCTGGACGGCCATATCAACGGTATCGCGCGCCGCGGCCAGGTTTCCATCATCGCCATCGACTCGATTCGTTTTGCCAACTATCTCTTCTCCGACTCGCTGCATACGGACCTGCATGCTTTTATCAGCGACAGCATCGAGGCCCGCAGCCACTTTACCACCCACTGGGATCAGCGCCCGATCTATTTGAAATTTCCCTTTATGCATCTGCAGCTGAAGGATCAAAACTGGTATGGGGGGAGCGACAGCAGCCGGGTGGTGGTCAAGGACTCGTGCTATTATCTCAGGAATCTTGAACTGCGCTGCGAGGATCAGCGATTATCCACAGCCGGCTTTTTCAGCTGGACCGCGCAAGAGTCCTTGGCCGTGGATTGGTCGCGAATCGAGATCAGCCAGCTGAATCGGCTTTATCATGCTCTGCCGGCTCTGCAGGGCGCCACCTTTGGCCGGTTTTTAATGACCGGTACGGCGGATGATCCGGAGATGACCTCCCAGGTTGCCGTCGGCCCGGGCCGGATCAACGGACTGTCTTTCAGCCGCTTTGACGGACAGATGAGCTATGGACAGGAAAAGATGGACTGGCAAACGGTTCTGCACGGCGATGGGGAAAACCGCCTGTATTTAAACGTTATGGCGCCCATGAATCTGGCTTTGACCAATCAGCAGGACATCCTTTATCCGGACAGGCCTTTTTCCGCCTCGCTGAAGACGCAGGATATGGATCTATCCTTCATCTCTCAGGCCACCCATCAGGTGCGTCAGGTGCAGGGACGGTTGAACTGCGACATCCGTCTCACCAACACGCTGCGTGATCCACGGCCCGCCGGATTTCTCCGCATTAGCGGCGGAAAGGCGTACATACCGCAGATCGGCAAAACCTATTCCGACATTCAACTCGAGGTCAATACAGACAGCAGTCAGCTCCGGCTCGACAACCTCAGGATCAGCAGCGGTGATGGCACTATCTCGGGCAGCGGCTCCATCAACTTTATCGGCAGCGGCCTGCAGACGCAGCTGCATCAGCTCGATCTGACGCTGCGGGCCGATCAGTTCAACGTCATGGACACCCGTGACAAGACGCTGGTGATGAACGGCAGCGTGCGTTTAAGCAATTCATTCTCCGCGCCGCACTTTGACGGCGATATCCTGGTGGTGCGCTCCCGATTCAATCTGCCGAGCGTGACCAGCATGGGCGCTGCGTCGGCGACGCGGGAACAGCCTTTGTTGATGACCCTGCGTCAGGATCCGCTGCAGAGCCAGGCAGAGGCCTCCACGGATTCATCAATGATCAATCGGCTGAAAAATGTGCACGGCTCCATTAAAGTGGAGATCCCGCGCACCACCTGGCTGCGCAGTCCGGAGATGAATCTCGAGATCTCGGGCAAGCTCAACATCCTTATGGACGGCGCCGTGGTGGAGCTTTTCGGCGTCATCGAGATGATGCGCGGGGATTACAGCCTCTATGGCCGGCGGTTTGAGATTGAGAGCGGAACCATCGCATTTCAGGGCGGCCGCGAGGTCAATCCGGTGGTGGATCTCAAAGCGCAGCATGTGTTCCGCAGCGCCGACAAGATCAAACGGGTGCTGCGCTTGCAGGTGAGCGGTGAACTGCGCGAGCCCAAGCTGTCCTTTCTGCTCGACGATATCGAGATCGCCGAGACCGATGCCATCGCCTATCTGCTGTTCGGCATGAATTTCGACGCCTTGACCCAGGGACAACGCACCGATATGGCGCAGAATCAACCGGGATTGAACAGCGATGCGGTCAAAGACCTGGTGGCCGGACAATTGGCCGGCCAGGTGACCAGGGTGATTCGCAACTCGCTGGATCTGGATGTGATCGAGTTCAAAGGGGATAACAATTGGCGTCAGGCTACGGTGGTGGTGGGAAAATACATCACCAACGATCTCTTTCTCAGTTATCAGCGAGAGATCAAGATGGGGCGCACGTATGACACCACCCCGGAGCAGGTGACGCTGGAGTATGAGATCACCCGTTCGCTGTTCTTTCAGGCGGTTCGGGGCGATGAAAAGAGCACTGGATTGGATCTTATCTGGAAGTATGAGAAATAAGGGGGAAGGGGACCGTTAGAGGCGCAGTGCGAGTCCAGCTTTTTTCGGCAAGGCGCGATAGACGGCTTTGGCGTCTTCCGGGGTGAGGTCCATTTCAATCCAAAGTTGATGTTGCGGCAGCTGGCCGCGACGCAGGGCTTTCAGAGTCAACCGGGCCTGTTCAAAGATCTGTTCCATCTCGAATTTCCATTTTTCCCGCCAACCCGCTGCATCCGCCTCCTGGATCTGTTCAAAACGCAAGTGCAACCCGCGTGAGCATTCCAAAGTAAAGTGAACATCTTTTTCTTCAACCGGTTTTGTCTCTTCCTGGGCATACACCCGGGCTTCATTGCTGTCCTTGGGCGCTTTCATCATGCGGATGGGGGATTTGGGCACCGTGGCATATTCCTTCAACACCTCAAAGGGCGGGTATAACCAGTTGTAGAGACTGTCCTGGCTCTTGAAATGGCGGATGGCATAGCTTTTGCGAAAATGGACCATCCGGCATTTGCGCACCATCACCCCTTTGATGCACAGCGCGGCCAGGCTGTCCTGCAGATCCACCACCAGAGTGACGGAATCCTGCAGCGCCAGTTTGTTCAGCGAGTTGATGTAGGCCTCTTCCGCCAGCAGGGCGGCCATCTTATGAGCGGATTCGCGGTCCGGTGGAATCAGCGCGGTGGTCTGTTTGGCCTGCTGACGGTTCTTCTTTAACATCTCTGTGCTCTGCAGCACAGGCAGAATCACCAGAAAAAGAAAAGCGAGCAGCACAGGGATCAACAGGCTGATCAGAAAGGTCAGCTGGGCCGGTCTGCGGTCTTTAAAAACCGGAAGCAGATTGCGTTTTTTGCGTTTAATCGTCATGGCCTTAACCGGAAGTGGCTCTGGGTCCTCATCACCGCATGCTTTCTCGATTTAATAAATATACACTTTGCCGTTGGTTTGCATTCCCTGATACACGATCTCCAGGGTTTCGTCATCCAGCCGGACGCAGCCGTGGGTGACCGGTTGACCGAGAAAGCGTTTATACAGGGTTCCGTGAATCAAATAGCCGTCGCCAAGGGCCAGGGCATAGTTGCCGAGCACGCCGGCTTCGAAGCGGTCCGGATGGTCTCTTGGCGGAATGGGCAGCGCCTCCTCGATGAAGGCCCAGTCCGGTTTGTACCAGACCGGACGTTTCTGTTTCTGCTGGACGCGGAACACTCCGCGCGGCGTTTTGAAGACATACTGTTTCTTTTTCGAGACCTTGAGCAACACGTATTTTCCGGTGGAGCAGGTGCCCTGATGCAGAACTTGACCGTCCTTCATCAGAAAGATCTGATTGCCGGAGGTGTCGACGATCAGATAATTGTCCTTGGGCTGCAGAGCGGAGAATTTTTTTTGGGCTGCGGCGAGCCGTTTCTCCGCCCGTTCAAGTTCTTTGTTGTAGCGGGCGGCGTCCGCTTGCTGGTCCACGAAAAAGGATTTGGTCTCCGGCACGATCCAATAGATATAATCGCGCAGCAGCGGGGCATAGAGAAAGACAAAGAAAGCGAGAATCGCACCCACGGCGAGGCCAAGAAAAACAGCCAGGCCGATTTTCTTTTCCGTTTCCTCCGGATTAAAGTCGGCAGTCGCTTTGACGGCTAAGGTTTCGGTTTTGGCGTTCATAGTTTTTGTGTCCACCAAGTGCCTGGAACAGGGGCTCTTACCAGCGCCGGTTCCGTGACAGGTTATTCGGCGCTCCTTACGTTTTTCGCTCCGTTGTCGGAAAGGGATCGGGTTGCGGTTTTCACGGGCGTTCCTTTGGTGGAGCCGACGATGGTGACCGGGGTGCCCACTTTGCAGAGCTTGAACAGCTTTTCCATATCGCGATTGCTCAGCGCCACGCAGCCGGCGGTCCAGTTGGCGCCCTTGCCGCCGTCGCCGTGGATTTCGATCAGGCCGCCGATGGTCGCGTTGCCGGCGATTTCACCACGGGCCTTGGCGGCGTAGAAACGGGCGCGATCCTGATCATTGGGGTAATCGATCTCCATGGCCAGGTAATATTTTGTCTGACCGTTGGCCTTTTTACGGCGAACGCGATAGCAGCCCTCCGGCGTGGCGTTATCGCCGCGCTGCAGTTTGTGGCCGATCCAATTGGGCCCCAGTTCGATGCTGAATTCGCGTATTTTTTCGCCGCCGGAGTAGAGATGACATTCATGGTCGATCTTGTCGACCACGATGGCCACGTCGTTGTTTTCCTTGGACCAACGTAGGGTCTCTTGCACCCATTGACGCCACTTGGGCGCATTGGAATAATAGTTGGTGATGGTGGCGGTGGCTTCATTGCCCGCCCGGCTGATATAATCCGCCGCGGTTTTATACCGGGCCGCTGCTTTTTTATAGTCCTGCCGCTTAAAGGCCGCCTCGCTCTCCATGATGTTGAGCTCGCCGAGCACGTATTTCTGGCGCAGCCGATTGTCCAGCGGCAGGGATTGGAAATCGGGCCGAAAGGCCTCGATCTGCGCTTTGATCTCGCGGATGCCGTTTTGAGTCAACTCGCGCAGAGAATCGCGCTTGGCGATGCTGCGCGCAGCGGCATGGCTCGCTTTGCTGGAACACTGCGCCGCCAGCCGGCGCGCGGTGTAAAAATTACGATTCACCCGCCAGCGGCGGTTCTCACGCTGCCAGGCGAGTTTGCTCTGTTCCAGCAAATACTCGGCATCGACCAGCTCATCCGCCATGTAGACGTTCGCTTGATTTTTACGGGCCAGGCTCACCGCTTTGCGGGCCTTTTGGTAAGCTTCAAAGGGAGGTTCGGCCGACAGCTCGATGATCAGGGTAAAGCCGATCAGCCCCAGAGCCAGGAACAGATTGAACAGCAGGAACCAGTTTTTCTCAAAAAGCCGGCGAGGTTCTTTTTCGGATTTTTGTACGTCCATAGCGGATAATCAAGTTCTGAGAAATGGCGGCGACCGTTCGCCGATCGCCCCGTACCTGGGTTTTAAATAGAAAACCTCAGTCCACCCATTAAAGCGGTGAACTGAGGTTTACATGATTTATCAGGCGCAAAAGAGATAATTAGCGGCCCAATTTTTTGTTGATCGCTTGCTGCAGTTCTTCGGCGATGGCCGCAACCTTTTGCAGACCGGCCTGGATCTTGTCACGGGCGGTCAGAAAATCACCATTGGTGAGGGCGGTGTTGGCTTCAGCAACCGAGCCTTCGACAGTGGCCAGATCGGCATTCATGGCTTCCAGAGCCGCTCTGCCTTCTTTGCCGCGCGGTGCTTTTTTCATCAGCATTTTCACATCATCGATGGCCGGACCGATTTTCGCCAGCAGGTCAGTGGCTTCGGCTTTGACCTTCTCTTTGTTCGCGACAGCGGTGTCTTTGGCGTTGTTCGCAGCAGCCAGGGTGGCGGCCAGCATGGTCTTCGCTTTGGAGTAGCTGCGGAACAAGGCGAACTTGGAGTTTTGTTTCTCGATCTCAGCGTTGATGGCGTTCAAAGAGTCCTTAACGGCATTGAACAGCTCAGGGGCATAGCGATCAGCCTCAACGGCTTTGGCGGCATCCAACGCTGCCTTCACGGCGTCCAGTTCCTGCTGCGGAACTTTGGCACAACCGACGATCAGGGTCATCGCGAAAATCACGACGAGCACTGCAACGAGTGTTTTCACCTTCATTGAAAGTAACCTCCTAAAAAGATTGATTGGGGTGAATAATGTGAAAAAACGGCTTGTTTAGTCGCTCAAATTGTGTATAATTTACAGTAATATTTTAGGAAATACAAGAGAAATTGCAACTATTTTTAACTTGGTCTTACGGCTGTTTTTTGCCAAGGTGTCCGACCGGTTCATCCGCGAGCAGCCGCCGTTCGGCCGGGCCGAAAGGGCAAAGACCGGTAAAAAATTACAGCCGTTAATATACTGCCTTTTTTTAACAGAATCAATATAAAAGTATCATTTTTTATGTCCCCATCGATCCCGGAATCCACCACCCTGCAGAGCGCGCCGGCGCCGCCGCGGGTGGAAAAAAACCGGCGCCATCGCACAGACCGGCTCTGCCGATCATCATCGGGTGAGCCTCGTGTTCGCCCTTGATCAAGGACTCTCTGATTTATTCCTTTCTTGCGCCGTTTCGCGTTCCCTGAATTTTTATCACGGTGATCTCCGGTGGACTGAGAAAACGGATGGGGAGGAGGATCGTGCCCAATCCCCGGTTGATGTACAGCGTGGCGTTGCCGTGGCGGGACAAGCCACGGCTGGCAAGCCGGACGCCCGGGGAACGCGCCCAGGGCGCACCCAAGAGCGGCAGATAGATCTGGCCGCCGTGGGTGTGCCCGGAAAGCTGCAGATCCATTCCCTCGGCGGCGGCCTGGCGGATGAACGCCGGATGATGGGCGAGCAGGATGGAATAACAGGTGTCCGGAATTTGCCGGGCCAACATGGGCACAGCCGCTTCGTTCCAGTTGAAATCGATCCATCGATCTGGTTTGAATCCGGGAGTCAGCGCCTGCAGATTTTCTCTTACCAGCGTATCTCCCTGTTGGGTGTATACGAGCAGGTCATCAAAGTCATGCAGGCCGGGCTGGTTGCAGTAGAGTCCGATGGCGCCGCGCTGCAGCCTGGAGGCGGAAGAATCGACGGCAATCGCCTGCCAGGCCGCGGGCTCCGGATCGCCGGCGGGCCAGGCTTTGCCGTACATGACCGTGCAGCCGGCGCGGGTCGCCACTTTTACAGCAGCCCAGTACCAGCGGCCGGCCACCATGGGGAAAGGATCGGCAAAAGTCTGCTCCGTCACGGACGTGCCATGCGGGGCGAAACGAAATCTTTGCTCTTCAGGATACCAGCGCCAGCGATAGTAGCGGTCATAACCGTTCGGATAGTGCGAATAAAAAAGCAGCCCCATGGTGCTGGTGGCCGGTTTGCTCAAGCGGAAGCGGGCGTAAAAGTTATAGTCCTGCCAGGGGCCTTCCTTGAGCGGATAATAGTGGGTGTAGGAATTTTTACTGGAGCGCCCGGCACGGAGAAATTTTTCTTCTCCCTCATTCCTAACCGTGAATCGGGCGGTCTGCCCGGCATCAAAGGCGGAATAGTCTACGCCCGCCAGGTACAGGGCCTGGCCATTGATAGACAGCCGCTGCAATCCATTGGTCAACACCGGCCGGTTCTCGCCGGCGAACAGGTCCAGCAGAACATCCCCGGTTTCCTTGTCGTCGCTAAAATCATGGTTGCCGCGAACCGCCCATACGCCGTGGGGCGCGGACAGGGCTGAAACGAACCCGCGGAGCGCCTCCATTTCTGCCGTAAAAGCAGTCGTCCCCACCCGGTCGAACATGTTTTGCGAGCTCAGATAATCGCCGGTCAGGACGATCAGATCCGGCGCTTGTTCTCTCACCCGGCGCACCGTTTTTTCCAGGAATTCGGCGGAGAGAGAGCCGATGTGGAGGTCGGAAAGCTGTACTACGGTCAGGACAAAGCCTTGTGGGAGCTTGGCGCTGAACAGGGGGATGGTCTCGACCTTTTGCTGCTGCGGTTCGATGACCAGACTGTAGCTGAGCAGGAGGGCGGCGGCGATCAGGAGGATCACCGCCGGGAGCATCAAGGTTTTAATTTTTCGCCGCACGTTTTCACCAGCATGGATCAAGGGCGTGAATAGCAGCCTGAAATCGTTCGCCGCCGCCGTTGATCCGGCCTGACGGCATGAATGAAAATGAAATGACAAATTGAATAAAAATTTATATATTAAAATAAACGCATAAAAGCAAGGCTTTTCAGGCCCTCCAATAAGGAGAAAAGCATGACCAATCCTTTGCGTCAGGGGATGCGGTTGTCAAAAAGCATCGAGCCCTGTTCGCTGGTTATCTTTGGTGCAACCGGCGATCTTACCCAGCGTAAACTGGCGCCCGCGCTGTTCAACCTGGAGCGGCAGGGGCTGCTGCCCAACGGGTTGGCGATCGTCGGTTTTGCGCGGCGGGAAAAAGTTGACGACGCTTTTCGCACCGAACTGATCGATGCACTGGGGCGGAACGAACGTTCCGGCGGAGAAGCCGCGCTGCAGCGTTTCAGCCGGCGGCTGCATTATTTGCGCGGGGATTTCAACGAGGCGGACGCCTTCCGGCGTCTCTCCGATTTGTTGTTCAATCTGGCGGAAAGCGGGCGGCGGCCCGCTCATCATCTTTTTTATCTGGCCACGCCGCCCTCGCAGTATGAAACCATTGCGATGAATTTGGGGCAGGCCGGACTGGCCCAATCGTCCTCGGGCTGGACCCGGCTCATCGTGGAGAAACCGTTTGGCCGCGATCTGGCCAGCGCACGGTCGCTCAACGCCCGGCTCACGGCCGTTTTTCAGGAGGACCAGCTCTTCCGCATCGATCACTATCTCGGCAAGGAGACGGTTCAGAATATCCTGGTCTTCCGGTTCGCCAATGGCATTTTTGAACCGCTCTGGAATCGATCGTATGTGGATCATGTGCAGATCACCGTGGCGGAAGATCTGGGTATGGAGGGACGGGGCCGGTTTTTTGAAGAGACCGGCATTTTACGCGATATCGTTCAGAATCATCTGTTGCAGCTGTTGTGTCTCACCGCCATGGAGCCGCCGTCCACGTTTGCCGGCACCGAGGTGCGCGATGAAAAAGTCAAAGTGCTGCGCGCCATGCCGCTGATGTCCGATCCACGCTGCCGTAGCGTGCGTGGTCAATACGGGCCGGGCTCCCTGGCCGGCGTCGATCTGATCGGCTACCGCAGCGAACCGGGCGTGGCGCCGGATTCTTCCACCGAGACCTTTGTGGCGCTGAAAATGTTTGTCGATAACTGGCGCTGGGCCGGCGTGCCTTTTTTCCTTCGCGCCGGCAAACGGCTGGCGAAAAAAGCGACAGAGATCGCCGTCGTCTTTAAGGATGCGCCATTGCAGATGTTCGGGCCTGAGGCAGAAAAAGAGGCGACCTCCAATGTACTGGCTCTGAACATACAGCCTAATGAGGGCATCTCTCTGCGCTTTGACTCCAAAGTGCCGGGCCCCAGCAGCCGGGTGCGGCCTGTGACCATGGACTTTCGCTACGGCGCCAGTTTTGGAGAGAGCACGCCGGACGCCTACGAGCGGTTGCTGCTGGATGCCCTGATCGGCGACGCCACGCTGTTCACCCGTCTGGATGAAAACGAGACGGCCTGGGAAATTTTAACTCCGTTGCTGGAGTCTTGGCAGGCAGAGAACAGAGACCGCATCTTTCCCTACAACGCCGGGACCTGGGGGCCGGCGGCCGCCGACACTCTGCTGCCTGCAGGACGGCGATGGAGGCGCTTATGACCGAATCGCCGCATTGGGATACAGGAGGGATTCCCACTCCCCTGTCACAGATTGAATCGGCGCTCAATGACTTTTGGCGGAGCCTGGCGCTGGACGGCGAGCACGCGGTGCTGCGCAGCGCTACGTCGACGCTGATCCTGGTCGCCACCAAAGCGCCACGCTATCAGACTTTCGTGCAGACTCTTCCGGAGTTGATCCGCCGGCGGCCGGGCCGCATCATCCTCATTCAGTTGCAGCCGGCTGGGGAAACGGTCGAGGCGTTCATCTCCGCCCACTGCCGGGTATCCTCGCAGGGCGGAAAACAGCTCTGCTGCGAGCAGATCACCCTGCACTGTCCCAGTGCGCAGACGGACAAACTGCCGGGCATTGTGTTGCCTTTGCTGCTGCCGGATCTGCCGGTTCTGCTGTGGTGGCCGGATGCGCCGCAGGCCAGAGTGAGCATTTTTTCCAGCCTTTGTCCTACTATCGATCGGTTGATCATCCAATCCGGCGCGTGGATCACTGGGTGGCAAGCCCTTTGTTCTCTGGCGCAATGGATCCTGCGCCATCAACCGCAGGTGCGAATAATGGATCTCACCTGGACCTCCCTGACCAGCTGGCGGGAGGCGCTGGCACAGTTTTTTGACGCAAAGGAGGGCGCTGCCTTGCTGCAGGGCATCGACCGGATTGAATTTCAAACAACGTCGGCCGGCTTTTCCCCTGCTGCCGGCTGGCTGCTGGCCTGGCTGGCCACGGTGTTGCAGTGGCGCCTGCGCGTTCATGCGCAGCCGGATTTTACCGGGCCGTCGGGTCCCATTAGCACGTCGTTCGCCGTTCGAAAAGCAGAGGCGGGGCAAGACGGCCTGGTCAGCGTCACCCTGTTCACCCGCTGCGAAGGAAAAACCGTGCACCTGCAGGCGCGCCGGATCAACTCCCTGGAGATCGAGTGCCGCCGCAACGATGAGGATGCCGTGATCCTGCAAATTCCACAGAGTACAGAGTGCGAATTGCTCGACCGGGAACTGGATGTGGCCCAGGAGGATGAGCTGTTTCTTCGCACCAGCCGATTGCTAACACAGACGGTTCCTGTAAAGGAACCGTCTGCAGCCCCCTATGACCGAGGAGCCTGACGATGACGCTCTCTCAGGCTTGGATTTTGCACGCCGCCGAGAATGCCCATCAATCGGCAGACCTGGCTGCCCGCCGATTCAGCGAATTAGTCGGTCAGGCGCTGGACCATGCCTGCCGGTTTCATGTAGCCCTGGCCGGCGGAGGGACGCCCAAGCTGTTTTATCGCACCCTGGCTGAAAACCACCGCACCACGATCGATTGGAGCCGGATCGATTTCTTCTGGAGCGATGAAAGATGGGTTCCCCTGAATGATCCACAGAGCAACTATCGTATGGCACGCCAGAATCTGCTGGATCCGCTCGGCATTGCAGAGTCGCAGATTTTTCGTGTGGCCACGGAATCCGGCGATAGGGACCAGGCGGCGGCTGAGTATGAGAAAAGAGTAATCGAACACATGGGCGTGCCGCCGGTTTTTGATCTTATTCTGCTGGGCGCAGGTGAGGACGGGCATACTGCTTCGTTGTTCCCCGGCTCTGCCGCCCTGGATAAAACCGACCGATGGGTGGTCTCTAATTGGGTGGAAAAACTGCAGGCGTGGCGCATTACCTTTACGTTGCCGTTGTTGAATCAGGCGAGGCATGTTTTTTTTCTTGTCAACGGCCCTGGCAAGGCAGAAGTGCTAGAGGCCATCTTTCGCGGCGGTTCTCTGCCTGCCGCGCGAGTGCAACCGGTGCAGGGACAGGTGGAATGGTATGCCGATGCGGCTGCAGCCGAACGGCTTGCACGCAGCACGTGAACCGACGGCTTTGGCTGGAGTCAACTCCCTCGCAGCCCTTGGGAACCGGTTCAAGAATTTTTCTGTTTGTGGAGAATCTATGAAAACAACTGCAGACCTTTTGGCTGACGCCAGTCAGGCTCTAGTCGCCAGCTATCAGAGGCATGGCGGCATCAATCGAATGGACGAAAAGAATCTGCCGAACCAGCGCTCCATCATTCGCCTGCTGGATGATTTCATGCAGCTTTTGTTCCCCGGTTTTTACGGCCAGCGAGTGTCCAGGCATGCTCATATGCTCTTTTACATCCAGGGCGCCATGGATTCTCTGCTGCTGCGCTGCATCAACGTTTTTTGCCGTGCCCTGCAATCTCAATGTCGCACCGAGCAGTGCGATCAGCAGAGCTGCCTGCAGTTGGCGGAACAGCACGCCGCCACGTTGCTGGCCTGTCTGCCGGAGATCCGTCACCGCTTGAGCCGCGATGTGATGGCCGGCTATGACGGCGATCCCGCTGCCCGCAGCGTGGAGGAGGTCATTCTTTGTTACCCGTTCATCTATGCGATGGCCGTCCATCGAGTCAGTCATGAGATTCATCGGCTGCAGGTGCCCCTGGTGGCGCGCATGATGTCCGAATGGGCACATCTGCGGACCGGCATCGATATTCATCCCGGCGCCACCATCGGTGACCGGTTTTTTATCGATCACGGGACCGGTGTGGTCATCGGTGAAACCACCGAGATCGGCAATGACGTCAAGGTCTATCAGGGCGTGACGCTGGGTGCGCTCTCCTTTCCACGCAACCCCGATGGCACGGTGGTCAAAGGGGGAAAACGCCATCCGACCATCCGTAACAACGTTACCATCTACGCCGGCGCCACCATTCTCGGCGGCGGCACGGTCATCGGTGAAAACTCTATCATCGGCGGCAACACCTGGATCACGGAATCCGTGCCGGCCAATACGCTGGTCACCTTTCAGCAGCAGCAGGAACTGCGGCCCCGCGCTGC
>CAZKQR010000029.1:12925-19467 GCA_964554965.1 uncultured Cytophagia bacterium
GTGCGGCAAAAGGTTCCAGTGGCGCGCTCGATGCGGTGATAGGTTTCATCCTTGCTCTCAGAGACCTGCTTTTTCTCTCCAGAGATCTGCAGCATGTTGTCCTTAATAGTCAGTTTGATGTCCTGCTTTTGCATGCCGGGCAGTTCAGCCATAATCACCACGGCATCCGTCGTCTCTTTGATATCCACATCCGGACGCCAGGAGCCGTGCAGCTCCTCCTGATTCTCAACATTTCCCATAAATCCGTCAAACAGTCGGTTGATCTCGCGCTGCATGGTGGAGATTTCGGGAAAAGGACGCCAACGTACGATGTTCATGGTTCTATCCTCCTTCAATAGTTCAGCTTGAGTAGATCCCCCGTTTAACCTTTTCGCTCTCTCCATCGCAATTTGTGTGCCAAATGGTTTTACTGGTTTCAAGTTTCAAATTATCTATAAGTTAATGTGTGTTTGCTTTTATGGCTTTCAGTCTGACAAATTGACAAACTTTTCCAACATTTTTTTGTCAGTGCTGTCGAAATGACATTGCTTTGTCTCAGGTTTCAGTCGTCACGCGCGACAAAAAGGGTGTTGCGGCTTTCGCGGCATGGCAAAAGCGCCGGCCTTCAATGACCGACCTGTTAACAAAGTTTTAAAAAACACCCGTTTTGTCGCTTGACTTTTTCTGGGAAAAATGGTATGTTAAAAAAACCAAACAACTATTTTCAATGGAAAAGGGTGCACCGTGGCTACCTATTTAGGAAGACACTACAGCAAAAGAGAGCTGGCCCGTTATATCGGCGACATGTCGCAGATAGCGGGGGTTCGTCCGGTAGAATTGAGCAATGGCAATGAGCGAGGTGTTCGTGCCCTTGAATTCAAGACTGGGAGCGGATTTGCTTTTACCGTGCTGGCCGACCGGGGGTTGGATGTTTTTGATGCCACTTTTAACGGCTTGCCGCTTGCCTGGTTGTCGCCGGCAGGTGCGGTGGCGCCGGCTTTTTATGACCGCCATGACATCGGCTGGTTGTGGAACTATGGTGGTGGACTGGTGGTCACCTGTGGACTGACCCAGGCGGGCGCGGCGGATATCGATGAAGAGATGGATGAGGAGTTGGGATTGCATGGCCGGGTTTCCAACATTCCGGCGCGCAATGTTTGCTTTGGCGCCGAATGGGAGGATGACGAGTACCTGTTGTGGGCCACAGGTGAAATTCGCGAAGCCCGTCTGTTTGGCCCGAACCTGGTGATGCGCCGCAGTCTGTATACCCGGTTGGGCGAATCGCGGCTGTGGATCAAGGATGTGATCGAGAACGAAGGATTTGAACCCGCCCCGCTGATGGTGCTCTACCACTGCAACATCGGTTTTCCCGTTGTCAGCGAGCATTCAGAGTTGATCGCAGTGGTCAACGCCATGGAGCCTCGCGATGAAGAGGCGGAAAAAGGCGCTGACTATTTCGAGCAATTTGAAGCTCCCACGACGGACTATGCGGAGCAGTGTTTTTTCATCGATCACGATGTGGATGAAAAGGGCATGGTCAACGTTGGATTGGTGAACCGTGTGTTCAACAACAACCAGGGCTTGGGCGTCTATCTCTGTTATCCCAAAGAAGAGTTGCCTCTTTACACAGAGTGGAAGATGATGGGCGAACAGGCTTATGTCGTGGGCATGGAGCCCGGCAATTGTCACCCGGAAGGCCGGCGCAGCGCGCGTGAGCGCGGCGCGCTGCGGGTATTGGAACCTGGACAGAGCCAGACTTTTCATCTCGAGATCGGCGTGCTGCCGGGAAATCAGGAAATACGTTCATTCGAAGCCAAGTTGCGTGGTAATGGCGTTTAACCCTTAATCCGGCCTCAAACCTTTTTATGGCGCGGCCGTGTCACCGACCGGCTGGAGGTTGGCGGTAATCCAGTTCCGTGCCGAACAGGCTGTGGGGGATGATGAATACCACCAGAGTCACAGCCGCTGCGATGAGAACCCAGCGTCGGGGGTGCGGGGATTTATACATCGCCCAAAGCGCCCATAGCCAGCTGATCAGAGCGATGAGCGTTTTGTTGTCCGTCAAGTCGTAGCCAAATGGGAATCCGGTCCACAGATCGCCAAAGGCGTATTCTTGTACCAGTGGACCGAAGATCATGCCGCCGAGGATGAGCAGACCGACTGTCCACCAGACATAGGCGCGCAGGCGTCGTGAGCCGGTTAGAGCAGCCAGAGCGGTGCGGGTCGAAAGCAGCATGGCGGCGAACATGAACAGGATATGGGGAATCAATGCCCAGGCCGGCACCGCACCCTTGAAGCGGGTGGTGATGTGGCTGTCAGCCGGAATCCGCATAGTCTCCTGTCCCTTTTCGACCTCCAGATAATACTCCAGCTTGCCCCCCGGCGGTTGATGCGGCAAGCTGGAGACCAACGCGTCTCCCTGCCGGCTCATTTGTTTCCTCGTCCAATCATCCGTTGAGTTGAGCCGGCGGTAAACCAGCACGGCGTTCACTGCTGAATCGGGCGCCCGCAGCATCACCGGTTGATCGCCGACATCGTGGCTTCGCAGCAGCGTGTACTGGATCAGGGAGCCGGCCAGATCAGCCTCTCCGGCCCTGGGATGGGTGGGACCGGTTTTCCTTTGATAATAGGCCGAAGCGACCGTAAGCAGCAGGGCCAAAATCCACATCGTCAGGTTGCGCACCATGTTTTTTCTCCCTTACCCCCTCGGAACTTTGTTTGATCTTTGCTCGTTTTTATGGTGAACTATCGTAAGGAATAGCGGCTGTCCGGTTTTTGTTCCTTACCATAGATTACGGCGTGGGGAGAATTAATGAATTATGGCATCAAATTCAACCTTTTTTTTTCTCAATGTTATCCGTACATCCGCTTGATGGAACGGCTTTTTAGGAGTTTCTTATGAAAAAATTGCTGGCAATGCTGCTGGTCTCGATCCTATTCTTGAGCATGCCGGAGGCAACCTTTGGTCAATATTTCGGCAAGAACAAGGTGCAATACGGCAAGTTCAATTGGTTGTACCTGCAGACCGAGCATTTTGACATCTATTTCACCGAAGGCGGAAATTCGGCTGCTACCTTCGTCGGTCAGGTGGCGGAGGGGTGCTACCAGTCGTTGCGCCGCTCTTTCCGCTACGAGCTGCAGGAACGCATTAAGGTGATCGTGCACAACAGTCACAACGATTTTCAACAGACCAATGTGGACCTGTCCCCCCCGGAAGAGTCCGTGGGCGGCTTTACCGAGTTTTTTAAGAACCGGGTGGTATTGCCCTATGAAGGGGAATGGGAAAAGTTCCGCCACGTGATCCATCATGAGCTGACGCATGCGGTCATGTTGCAGATGGTCTACGGCGCCGGCGTGCAGTCCATTATCACCGGCCTGACGCAGTTGCAATTGCCCCTGTGGTTTGTAGAGGGACTGGCCGAATATGAGAGCCGCGGGTGGGATATCGAGAGCGACATGTACATGCGGGACGCCACCCTGAACAGCTATGTGCCGCCCATTCCCTATCTCTACGGTTTTATGGCCTACAAGGGCGGGCAATCCGTATGGAACTATATTGCGGAACGGTACGGCGAGGAAAAGGTCGGTGAATTGATCGGCAAGGTCAAGATCGCCAAGAGTTTTGAAAAGGGGTTGAAGAATTCCATCGGCGTGGACGAGGAGGAGCTGACCAAACGGTGGCACCGCTACATCAAACGCAAGTATTGGCCGGATATTGAAAACCGCAAGGAACCGGAGGAGATCGCCAAACGGCTCACCGATCACCGCAAGGACGGCAGTTTCATCAACATCAATCCCACGCTCAATCATCGCGGCGACAAGCTGGCGTTCAAGAGCGACAAGAGCGACTTTTTCGACATCTATTTGATGAGCGCCATCGACGGCCGGGTGTTGAAAAGCCTGGTGCGCGGACAACGCGCCGGCAATCTGGAAGAGCTGCAGTGGGTCCATGGTCCGGGTATGAGCTGGAGTCCGGATGACAAGCAGATCGTGTTCACCGCCAAAGCGGGCGCTGAAGACGCTATCTATATCGTCAACGTCAAATCCGGCAAGATCGAAGAGGACGTGCAGTTCGGTCTGGACGGCGTGTATAATCCGTCCTGGAGCCCGGATGGGCGGGAGATCGCTTTCATGGGATTGAAGCACGGTCAAAGCGATATCTATGCCTATCACATCAAGAATAAAAAGCTGCGCAAGATCACCGACGACGTGTTCAGCGATGCAGAGCCCTCCTGGTCGCCGGACGGACGCCAGTTGGTTTTTGTCAGCGACCGCGGCGATTTTCCCAAGGAGGTGCCGGACCATTTCTCCCCGCGCCAGCTGGATATGAAAAATTACGATATCTTTGCGGTGACCGCCGACGGCTCTGAGGTCACCCGGCTGGTTCAGTCGGACTTTATCGAACGCACTCCGGTCTTTTCGCCGGATGGAAAACACCTGGCCTTTTCCAGCGACCGCTCCGGCATCACCAACCTGTATTTGAAAAACATGGAGGACGGCCAGGAGTATCCCATCACCAACGTGCTGACCGGTGCGTTTCAGCCCTCCTGGGGCGGCACCGACCGGCTGGCCTTTAGCTCGTTCTATTACGCCGGTTATGATCTGTTCATGTTGAAAAATCCGCTGGACATTCAACCCGGCGAGGTGGTGGTGCAGGAGACCAATTTTGTCAAGAGTCTGCGCGAGGGCAAGAATCCGGCGTTGGAGGCGGACCTGCTGGCTGAGGAGGGTGAGACGGAGCCGGTCAAGACCGAGGCACAAAAGCCGGATGAAGAAAACGAGGCCTACCGCCAGTTCGTCTTCGATGAGGGTTTTTCCAAAGGCCGCCTCTCTTCGCAGCCGGAGATGAAAAAGATCGCTTTGGATTCCAGCGAGTACGCGCTGCCCACCGGCGAGTTTAAAATCAACAAGTATAAGGTCAAACTGACGCCGGACCTGGTGTACGGATCGGTGGGCTACAGCCAGTTCTTCGGCACCCAGGGGATGACCAACATCATGCTCTCTGATGTGATGGGCGATCATCGCCTCAACATTGCCCTGGGATTGTACGGCGATTTCCGCAACGCCGACTATGGGCTGACTTATTTCTACCTGCCCAACCGGCTCGACATCGGCGCGGGCTTTTATCACAACGCGTATTTCTTTTATTCCGACTATTTCGGCTGGGTACGCGATCGCAATTTCGGCATCAGCGGTCTGTTGAGCAATCCTCTGAACAAATATGAGCGCATCGATTTCGGCATCGGCGCCATGGGCATCAGCCGCAGCTATATGGACCTGTCCGATGAAATCGTCGACATGGCGGTGTCCGAAGGCTTTTTGTCGCCTCGCAACCGCTATTTTCTCCTGAACAGCCTGAGCTATACCAAAGACACCACGGTGTGGGGATACACCGGGCCCACCAATGGCAGCGGCATGACCTTCGGCGTGACCTACAGTCCGGGGCTGGGTAAAAACGGTATTGACTTTGCCACCTTTCGCGGCGACTGGAGAAAGTACATCCGGCTGGTGCGCGATTATTCTTTCGCCCTGCGCTTTACCGGCGGGTTTAGCGAAGGGAAAAACAAACAAAAGTTTTTCCTCGGCGGCGTGTCCAATTGGCTGAACAATTATTTTTACGGCGACATCCGCGTGGAACATGTCGAAGACATCTACTTCGCCTCCTTTGAAATGCCCCTGCGCGGAGCGGATTATTACACCCTGGAGGGCAACCGGTTCTTCATGAGCAACCTCGAGTTCCGTTTCCCGCTGATCCGTCAGGTGTTGCTCGGTTTTCCACTGCCGATCGGACTGTCGAATATCGGCGGCACCCTGTTCTCCGATATCGGCGTGGCCTGGGACAAAAGCTCCAAACGTGTCGAAGAGATTCTGCGCGTGGATCCGAAACGGCTTTACACCGAGAACCTGTTCATGAGCTATGGATTCGGCGTGCGCATGAATCTTGGATTTCTCGTCCTGCGCATGGACCTGGCCTGGCCCACCAATTTCCATCGTTCCGCTTCCTCGCCGCAGGTGCTGTGGTCATTGGGCGCGGACTATTAAGCATGGCGGAAGCGGAAAAGCCAAGCTCTTTAAGCAAGGCCGATGCGCTGCTGAGCCGGCTTGAGCAGTCCGTTCTGGTCTGCGATGGCGCCATGGGAACGCTCCTGTATCAGCGCGGCATTTTCATCAACCGCTGTTATGATGAGCTGAATCTCTCTACGCCGGATCTGGTTCTGGACATTCATCGTCAGTATGCCGCCGCCCGGGCCGACATCCTCGAGACCAACACGTTTGGCGCCAACCGCTTAAAGCTGAAAGCGCATGGTCTCGAATCAGAGGTCGAACGCATCAATCAGGCAGGCGTTCGTCTGGCGCGCCAAGCCTTAGGGCCGGAGGGGTTGGTGGCCGGTTCCATCGGCCCGCTGGGTGTCCCTCTGGCGCCGCTGGGGATTGTGAGCGAGGAGGAAGCGCGCTCTGTGTTTCGTCAGCAGGCGCTGGCGTTGTTGCACGAGGGCGTTGACCTTTTCATTTTGGAGACTTTTTCCGATCTCAACGAACTAACCCTGGCCCTCCAGTGCCTG
>CAZKQR010000030.1:0-3968 GCA_964554965.1 uncultured Cytophagia bacterium
TTTCTATATGGCACAAGCCGGTGGCTGGGGCCACCCATGGAGCGTTCTGCCGTTGCCTGCGCAATCCCCTGGATTGCGTTTTAATATGGCACAAGCCGGTGAATGGGGCCACCGATGGACCGTTCTGCCGTTGCGTGGCGCCATCCCCTGGATTGCGTTTCTATATGGCACAAGCCGGTGGCTGGGGCCACCATGGACCGTTCTGACGTTGCGTGGCGCCATCCCCTGGATGGCGTTTTTATATGGCACAAGCCGGTGGCTTGCGCCACCCATGGATCGTTCTAACGTTGTGTGGCGCAATCCCCTGGATTGCATTTTGATATGGCACAAGCCGGTGGCTTGCGCCACTCATGGATCGTTCTGACGTTGCGTGGCGCCATCCCCTGGATGGCGTTTTTATATTGCACAAGCCGGTGGCTTGCGCCACCATGGATCTTTCTGACGTTGCGTGGCGCAATCCCCTGGATTGCGTTTTATATTGCACAAGCCGGTGGCTTGCGCCACCCATGGATCGTTCTGCAGATGTGTAGCCAGAACACTATTGAGCCATCTCCCCAATCTCAACAACCCGAGCGGTCGTCGGCAGATGCTGAGTACACGCCTCCTCGCATAACCGGCATTGCGTACAAGCCTGCAGAATCGGATCCTTTCTGCCGATGGACCAGTGCCAATTCAGCCGGTCCAGCAGCGCCTGCTTCTCGCCCTTGAGCAGATAGTGGTTGTACGCGTCCATCAATCGCGGCACCGGAATGCCCTCCGGACAGTGATCGCAGTAGCCGCAGCCGGTGCACAGCTCGGTGAAGCCCTGCTTGATCTTGGATTGCATGACATCGATCTGATCGGAGGAAATCGGCTGATAGTTCTGCACTGCCAGCAGGGCCTCCTGAAGATGCTGCGGATGGCTGAACCCCACCAGCGCCACACTGATGCGCGGATCGTTGATGAGAAAACGCAGTCCGCCCTGCACCACGGTCTCATTTTCCCGAGTGCGAAGAAAGTCAAAGCGGTCGGGATGTTGCGGGATCAGGCCGCCGCCCAGGGGGTTCATCACCACCACGCCGGCGCCGAGGCGCGCCGCCGCTTCCACCGCCTTTTCCCGGTAGGAAAAGTTCATGGCCGAATAGCCCAGCAGCACGCCCGCAAAGGGAAAGTCCTGCAACGCGGTCTCCACCTCCTCGCCCTTCATATGCGATGAGATGCAGATATGACGGATCAACCCCTCCTGGTGCAGGCGTTCAAACTCTTGCAGAGCGCCCTTGGTTTTACGGCTGTAATAATCCTGCAGCGACATGACACACCAGACGTGATAGAAATCGATGTACTCCAGGTTCATCCGGCGAAGGGACTGTTCCAGGTCTTTACGAATGGCCGACGGCTCGGCGCGCAAGCTTTTCGTCGCCACATAAAACGGCCGTTCTTTGCGGGATTTGTTCATCTCTTTAAAAGCGACGCCGAACAGTTCCTCAGACTTGCCATAGTTGGGTGCGGTATCGAAATAGGTAATGCCCGCCTCATAGGCGGAGCGCACCAGGCCGGCGCAGGCCTCCACGTTTCTCTGATCGGCGAAGCGCATGCCGCCGAATCCGATGACAGACACCTGCTCCGTCCCTTTGCCATAGTTGCGATAGATCATACGTCTTCACCTCCTCTGCCCGGCGCGGCACAAGCCGCCGGACGATAAAATTCATTTTGAAAAACACAAAAAAAAACGTTAAATTGGACGTGTTCATTTAACTGCAAACTCACTGTTTGGGTGCCCCTATCATGCAAAAAACGCTAGACCAAAAAATCGCCCGCATATTGGCTGATTCCCACTGCAAGGATTTCATGCTGGCTGATGCCAAAGATGCCGATATGGCGTTCGGCATCGCTTCCCCGGGCAAAAGCCCCGAGCACTATAGCCAGGAGGGAAAATACCGCACGCTGGCCGAATATCGCGAACAGATCCGTCAGGTCATCCACCAGGCCAAGGTGGACATCGTGCTGATGTCCGCCTCCACCAACGAACTGCTGACGATCGAAGAGCGTCTGTTCGACAACAGCCCGATCACCCCGGCGGCGCGGGCTAATGACGCCACCGATGTGCATGTGATCACGGGCGGCCATTATATCGATCAACCGGCACGGCCCTTTCGATCCGCCACCATCGACCACATCCAGTGCGGAAAATACACCTGCCAACCGGAGGAACGAAAACTCGGCGCGAATCTAGGGCTGTATTCAGTGACCTTTACCAACGATTTGCAACTGGATCTGCATACCCTGGAGATGTTCAAGTCCTTCCGCCTCGAAGCGGAGCAAAAAAGATTTCGCTATTTCCTCGAAGTGTTCAATCCCAACATCGCCCAAGTGGTGCCGCCGGAAAAGCTGGGGCAATTCATCAATGACCACATTGTCCGCGACCTGGCCGGGGTCACCAAAGCAGGCCGTCCGCTTTTTCTTAAAGTGGTTTACCAGGGGCCCAAGTTCATGGAGCAGCTGGCGAGCTATGACCCGACCCTGATCCCCGGCATCCTCGGCGGCGCCTCCGGCACCACGCTGGACGCTTTTCAATTGCTGGCGGACGCCAAAAAGTACGGCGCCCGCATCGCGCTGTACGGCCGTAAGATCAACAACAGCGAACACCAGCTCGCCTTTATCTCTTTTTTACGCCTGGTGGCTGACGGCGACCTGGCGCCGACTGAGGCGGTGGAAGCGTATCACGGCGTGCTGCAAAAGCTGGGCATCAAACCCTTCCGCAGCCTGCAGGAAGACCTGCAGATCACCAATCCCGCAGTGGCCTATGGCGGTTCGTCGCATCAGGTGACAGTGCCTGCGCCGGTGACGGGAAAGACCGCGCCGGATTTCAGCAAAATGACGGCCAAAGAGAAACTGGACTTTCAGCGCAAACGGTTGCGCTCTTGAACCGGGGCTGAGCCGGCCCCGGTCCGCTCACTTCCTTTTCAACACAAATGTTTTAATCTCATAGGGCGAATAGCTGAAACGCAGCAGGCCGGATTTAAACGACACCGGTTTGGCATCCCGTTCCATGAGGTTGCACTCCTGCACCACGGCCACTGGAAAATGAAACTGCACCGCCGCGTCACCGGCCATGCCCTGGCTCTCATACACGCGCAGAATCACCTCTTCTGAATCCTCCGCCTGTTTACAGGTCTCCACGCAAAGCGAATCACCCTTGGCGATTTCAATAAATCCGTACCGTCCGGGCAAAGCGAGTCCTTTGGCAGCCGGTTTAGCCGCTTTGGGGGCAAAGGCGGTCAGGGGCGCGTTCAATTCGCTGCCGCGGCGCACCACCCGGCTTTGCTGCCATCCGCCCGGGTGCGGATAGAGGCTATAGGTCAGATGATGAACGCCGTCATCCGTCGGTGCGCCAAATTGCACATGCCAGGCGGGTTCTATCGGATCCGGGCAGTAGCCGGAACGCAACAGAGTTAGGCGCAGCAGGCCATTATGCGCATCGTAGCCATACTTGCAATCGTTCAACAACGCCAAACCGTACTGGTGATCCGAGACATCGGCCCACCGTTGCGCCGGCACCTCAAACTTGGCCTTTTCCCAGGAAGTGTCTGAGCCGAGGGTCCGTTCCAGGGCGCCGAATTGAATCTCATAATGCGCTCTGGCGTTGGGCGATGGGATGGGAAAACCCACTTTGAGAACCGTGCGCCGTTCATGCCAATCCACCTCGGTGCAGAAATCGATGCGACGCAGTTGCCGGTAGAAATAGATGTCCTGCGAAAGACGAGAATCTTTGCTCTTGTGCACGGCCCGCAGAATAGTGCAGATCGGCCCGGAGGCGACCACCTTGACCGATTCCGGTTGAAACAGGGCCAGCGGATGGTCCCGGTAATCGTCGTCCAGATCCCATGCCTCATATTCATTGGGATAATCCAAAAAGGTCTGAAAAACGTTGCCCGGCTGCTGGCGGGTGAACAGCTCGCGTTCCTGTTCCACGTCGTAGAGCCGTTCCA
>CAZKQR010000030.1:4068-19436 GCA_964554965.1 uncultured Cytophagia bacterium
GCCCAGGAGAGCGAATTGAACACAAGCACCGTGTTCTCGGCCGCAGGACATCGTCCGGCGATCACCTGCTGGGCGCTTTTACGGGCTGTGCCGGCGGTCTGCAGCACCTCGTCATAGATCGCCTGGCTGTCCTGGTACACTTCTGGGATCGAGCTGCCGGGAATGATATCATGAAACTGGGTGACCAAGAAATGGCGCCAGGTGTCGGTCAGCTGCGCCTTGGGATAGGCGTACTGAGGACCGGCGAGCACGCTCCAGATCTCCGCCTCGCGCAATGCGATCTCGCATTTGCGGTTCATCCGCTTGGCCAGAGCGTGCGACGTATAGGTGCCGCGGTGTTTTTCAAAATACAGCTCATTGGACCAGACCGGCAGAGTGCGCGCTTTTTTACTCAACGTCTTGAAAAAAGATTTCACTGAGCCGTGATGCAGAGAGGGCAGTCCGGGCATTTTGCCCAGCCAGGTCATGCTCTCCAGATCCTTGCGTGTGGTGCCGCCGCCGCCATCGCCATAGCCCACGGGCATGATCACGTTCTCCACTTCGCCGCGCTGCCGCACTTGATCGTCCATTTCAGCCAACTGCCGTGCCACCATCTGGCAATTGTAAGCGGAGGAGTGATACAGCAGACAGGAAAGCACACGGGTGCCGTCGACGCCCTGCCACCAAAACACGTTGTAGGGGAACTGGTTCACCTCATTCCAGTTCAATTTGGTGGTGAAAAAATAGTCGATCTCGGATTTTTTCAGGATCTGCGGCAGAGCCCCTGAATATCCGAACACGTCGGGAAGCCAGAGCGTGTTCACTTTAACGCCGAAGGCTTTTTCAAAATAGCGTTTGCCGTACAGCACCTGGCGCACCAACGATTCGCCGGAGGAGATGTTGCAGTCGGCCTCCACCCACATGCCGCCCACCGGCTCCCACCGCCCCTCATGCACCTTTTTTTTGATCTCTTCGAACAGGGCCGGATAGCGTTTCTCAGTATAGTCGTACAGGACCGGTTGGCTCTGAACAAAACGAAAATCCGGGTATTCTTCCAGCAGGCGGAGCATGGAAGAGAATGTGCGTCCACATTTACGCTGCACCTCCTTCAGACGCCAGAGCCAGGCCACGTCGATGTGGCTGTGTCCCACCGGCCATACCGCCAGAGGCCTTTTGGTTTGAAACTGCGACAAGCCCTTTTCGAAATAGATCAGCGCTTTTTCCAGAGAAGCGAGAAAGGCCTCGCTGCCCGGCTGGCGCGGATCGATGTGGGCTACGGTCCCCGCGATAAATTTTCGCCAGTTCACCAGCTCCGCGCTGTCCGGCGGCAAGATTTCCATGGCTTCGATGGCGTTTTTCAACGCATGGTAAAGGGACCAGCCCGCCGGATGGACGATGCGCAACTCGGCGCTGCGAAAGACGCTCTGCTGATGCATCCGGCCGCTGTAGCTCTCGATGGCCAACGTAAGCCGCGAGCCGTCGCCCTGCGCATGGTTGAGCAAGCACTCCGGGTGGTTCTCATCCAGCCCCTGATAGGGCCGGCCATTGACGTAGAGCAGCGACTCGGTGGATTGCGCATAGAGATAGATCTTTTCGTTGCGCCAGATCTGCGGCAATTTTATATCACAAAAGAACCAGCCGGTCTGATCATATCCGCCCCAGAGGAAAGGCGTTTCAATCGTCGGCCATTTTTTTATGTTGAAGCGGGCGACGTCCGCCGGTTCTATTTCACCCGCATAATGATGCCAGGTGGACAGCGGCATGCGCGCCTTCCACAAGGCGGTTTCCAGCTCGATCAACAGTTTCGTAAAACGACGCATTCGTCCCTCACCTTTCAAGATTCATGTTCATTGCAGAGCTAGATCGTATGATATATGGATCTCAGTGAACGCAGCATCCACTCCCGGTCGCCGCGCCGGCCTGAGAATCAGGCCAGCCGCTTCCAGGTTCGAATAGCCTCACCGATAAGAATCACCGCAAGCAGGAAAAGCACCATGGAGATGACGCCGATGGTGGAAAAGTGGTACTGGCGGATCAGCAGCCCCAGCGCCCACAGAGTCATGACATTCATGAAAACCATCGGCGCCAGAGCAAAGAAAACCGGCTTGCCGATTTTCTTTAACCACACCACCACCACCAGCAGAGCCAGGCCGGCCAGCAGTTGATTGGTGGCGCCGAACACCGGCCAGATCACCTTCCACGCGGGCACCGGGTTGCCGCTGGCATCATGCAGGGTGATGAGCACAAAAAACGCGGGTAGAACCAGCGTGGCCAGGGTCGATAGAATCCTGATATTCTTCCCCGAGAGACCAAAGAACTCTTCGAAAATATACCGGCCCAGACGCGTGGCCGTGTCCAGGGTGGTCAGAATAAAAGTCGACAACGCCAACAGGCCGAAGGAGAAACCCAACTTTTCCGGCACGCCCAAAACCGCCAAAAATTTGCCCATGCCGCTGCCATAGATCATCAGCGGCGTCTTGCCGGTTTGCGGATCTCCCTTGGCCAGCATGGCCACTGTGGCCAGGGCGATCACGGCCACCAAAGCCTCGATCAGCATGCCGCCGTACCCCACCATTCTGGCATCTTTTTCCTTGTCCAACTGCTTGGAAGAAGTGCCTGAGGCGACGATGGCGTGAAACCCGGAGCAGGCGCCGCAGGCGACGGTGATGAACAGAATGGGAAACAGAGAGCCCAGCGCCGGATCGTGCCAGCCGGTAAAAGCAGGATAGGCCAGCGTGAATCCGCCGAGCAGCATGCCGATAAAACCGCCGAGCACCGAGCCGTACAACAAAAACGATGAGAGATAATCTCTCGGCTGCAACAAAAGCCACACCGGCAAGGTAGAGGCGATAAAGACGTAGGCAATGAGGATCAGATCCCAGGTCTTGGACGGATCATCGCCGATCAGCACAGACATGTTGTCAGCGGACAGCGGGATCACATGGCCCACCCAGGTGCAGAGATAGACCAGGGGGACGAACAGCAAAGAGGACCACAGAATGGGTATTTTCAGACGGTAGACGAACAGGCCAAACCCCAGCGCCAACGCGATAAACAGCAGAGATGAAGTGGCGACGCCACCATCCTCCACAAAGGTCGTGGAGGTGAGATCCGTGAAAACCGTGAGCACATAGACCAAGGTCAACCAGATGAAGGCGAGCATCAGCTTGTACGCCAGCGGGGTCATGTATTCTTTGGCGACTTCGGCGATGGAGCGGGCTTTATGCCGAATGGATCCGATCAGCGACGAATAGTCATGCACGCCGCCGATAAAGACAGCGCCGAGCAGCACCCACAGCAGCGTCGGCAGCCAGCCAAAAGCTACAGCGGCGATGATGGGGCCGACGATCGGACCGGCGCCGGCGATGCTGGAAAAGTGGTGGCCGAGCAGAACAAAACGGTTGGCCGGAACGCGATCCACTCCATCGTAATCGCTGTGGCTGGGAGTAGGCCGGTCATTGCGGATATCAAACCGTTTTTCCAAAAAGCGGCCATAGAAAACATAAGCGAGAGCCAGAAAGAGCGCAGAAACCAACAACACGTTCACTAACATATTCCATCTCCTTTTAATCCAATCGCACAAGAGCCGGCCAGCATGAATCCTTATTCACTCTCATCCGTTTCAACAATGCGAATGCCCATGCGGTGCAATTCGCTGAGAATCGGAAGAACTATTTCCGGCTCGACGGGAATACGCACGCCGGTCAGACGAATGCGTTGCAGCCAGATCCATTTGGCCGCCACCGCCGCGGGCAGGCCTACGGTGCGCGACATGCTGGTATCGCCGAACGGGACGCCGTAATCGACCAGACGGGCAGAGGTGCGGCGGGGCGTCTGACCGCCGAACTGCACTTGAAAATCGTGCTGCAGGACCACCATGTCCCGCTCGCCGGGCTGGTAAGCCATTTTGCGCTGCATCGCCAACGCCAGCCCATCCAGCAAGGAATCGGCGCCGACCGGAGTGGAGCTGAACAGACCCAGCCACTCCAGGCTTAAAAAAACGCGCCCTGTGGGCGATAGGTGCAGCGCTGCGGCCATTCGGGACGCAGGCGCATCGTCAGCCAGCCCGTATTTCTCCATCCACACTCGGCGCCAGGATTTTCCAGCCAGATCCTGACGCAAGGCATCATCGAGCAGCCCGGCAGCGGCGAAAACAGCCATCATCTCACACCAGCCGGGGTAACGAAGCGTAGCGCGAAAGACCGTATGCGCCTGCTCCAAGCCGTACAGCCGCTGATAGGGCAAAGCATCACGATTGGGATACACCTCCAGATCGCCGACGCCGGCCACGTTTTTCAACCACGGGTTTTTGAAAAGAGCCTGTGAAGGGATCTCTACCACTTGGCCCTGGCGCAGATACCGCGCCGTATTGCGGCCGGCCAGGAGCACGCCGCGCGGACTCCAGGAAAATTTATAGCGAAACGGATTATCCGCCGCTTCCGGCGCCGGCAAACCGCCGCAAAAGCTTTCGAAAGCTAGAACACGGCCGCCCTGTTCCTGCACCGTGCGGATGGTCTTCATTGCCGACATGTGATCGATGCCCGGATCGAGGCCGACTTCGTTGAGCAGCAGAACCCCCCTGGCCACAGCTTGGTCATGCAGCGCCTGCATGGCCGGACCGACATAAGAGGTGGTCACCAGCGAGACGCCCTTTTCGACACAGATGCGGCCGGCGGTTGGATGGTGCACATAGGGCAGCAGACTCACCACCACACCACTCCTCTCCACCCATTGCCGCAGCAACGTTTGATCCGTTTCCACGTCGAGTTCGACGGCCTGAGCGCGCGGATGATCAGCGATTAACTCCAAAGCCCGCTGACGATCGTTGCCGGCCACCACCAGCTCTGCGCCGGTCTGCTCGAGCAGATACTGCACCAGAGGCCGGGCCACCAGGCCGGAACCAAGCACCAGAATGACGTTTTTTTTCGTTTCAATCCTCTTTCTGCAGATGCTTTTGCAAATAACGAAAGCCGGGCGTTAAAACGCCGTTATGGAGGATCGTCGCGCGCTGCAACGCTTCCGACAAACCGCACTGCGCCAACGGCGCGTGAAAATTCACTCTCCCCAGGCCGGCCAGCAAAGGCCAGAGCGCCTGGCTGAATCCCATGGAAGCGGCGCGCGGTAATTCAGCCGGCAGATGATCTACAGCTAAAATCGACACCCCGTCCGGCGACAGACCGGTGTGCCAGGTTCCGGTCAGGGGCTGCCAGCTCAAGAACGGATTCTCCGGCGTGGTGATAGTCTCGGTGCACTCGATGGACCCGTGGATGTCGCAACTGATGTCGCCGATGATCTGCAGGCGCAGAGGCCCCTGCTGTGCCAGCTCGCGCAATCCTTTTTTGCTCACCAGCCGCGGATAGCGCTTGTCCCAATAGATGCCATTGATCAGCGCCGTCAAAAACGGCAAATACGATTGAAACCGAGAAACATAGTTTTTCGGCTGCTGATAATAATCGGTCAAAGAAAAAAGGGCGCCGGGAGTGCCGGGTTCCACCATATCCTCCTCGGTGAAGACCGTCTTGTAAAAACCCGCGTAGGGAACCGCGGCGGCCAGTTCCTGCGGCGCCAAAGTGCGAACAGGCAGCAGATCAAAAATTTCCTGCGCACCTCTGGATACCTGGCCATAGCCGCTGAATCCGACGATCACCGGGCTGGTGCGAAAAGGTCCGCCGCCATGGCCCGCAATATGCTCTCCTATGGAGCGAACCTCGCTCTGAGCGGATTCCAGCGAATCATACTCATAGGCAGGCTTGAGCTGCAACAAGCAAGTGGACTGTCCCTGCATCCGCCAGCGCAGACCAAGCCCGCGCAGGGTTTCCAACATGCCCGCCAGACCGGCATAACGGCCAAAGAACACCAGCCGCTTCCCCTGGCCGTCGGTGATGCATTCATAATCGATCAAGGTGCACCGTTGCTCCATGAACCGGCGCAGCATGGGCATATTGTGCGGCTGCCCCTTGATGGTGTGCGAAAACAGCAGATAGGCTTTGTCGGCGAGAATTTTCGCCGGCGGCACTTCTTTGACGTTGAGGATCACCTCACAATCGTCCAGCTCCTCCTTGATCACTCCACCCAGCTGTGCATACTCGTGGTCCTGAAAGACTCTGAGCGGAGAGGGTTGCACCACGATCCGCAGGCCGGCGGTTTGCATCAACCGTGCGGCGTGCTCCGGGATGATGGGAACCCGACTCTCCCATTCATTTTTATCTTCTCTGCGAATACCGAGGCTTGTAATCATATCCCGCCATTCCTCAAGAGCCTGAACCGCACGGCCTCTGTTTTAACAGGGATCAGCTGCGTTTGATCGCCAGCTGCCCACAGGCAGCGGCGATGTCCGCCCCCTTGCTCCAGCGGACGGAAACCGGTGCGTGCAGCGGCAGCAGCCGCTGAACAAACCGATCTACCGTCTGCGCATCCGGAGTGCTGAATTCTTCAATGGCCGCGTTGTAGGGAATGAGATTGATTTTACAGGGCAATCCTTTGAGCAAGCGCACCAGGTCTTCTGCATCCTGCTCGCTGTCGTTGATGCCGGCCAGCAGCACATACTCAAAGGTCGGATGCTGTCGCGCTTTCTGCGCATAATAACGGACAGCCTTCATCAGCTCAGCCAGAGGATACTTGCGGCCGATGGGCAGCAGGGCTTTGCGTTTTTCATCGGTCGACGCATGCAACGAGATGGCCAGGCGGAAAGGATGGCCCTCGTCCGCAAAACGATAAATCGCCGGTACAATTCCTACAGTGGAAAGAACGATGTGGCGGCCGGCGATGGCCAAACCGTCCGGGTGGTTCAGGAGACGGCAGGCCTTGATCACCGCATCATAGTTCTGCAATGGCTCTCCCATGCCCATCAACACTACATTGGTCAAGTCGACGCCGGCTTCCCGTTCGATGCACAGAACCTGGTCGACTATTTCACCGGCTGTCAGATCGCGGTGAAAACCCATGGCGCCGGTGGCGCAGAAGGAGCATTTGAAAGCGCACCCCGCCTGGGTGGAGAGGCAGCAGGTGCGGCGCCCTGATTCATGGATCAGTACGCTTTCGATCGCATGGTTGTCCTGCAGCTGAAAGAGATATTTCACGGTATTCGATGCATTGGACTGCGTGCGGCCGGCCAGCTGCAGGCAGCCAAGGACGGCCACAGCGTCCAGCTTTTCACGCAGCCCTTTGCCGAGATCGGTCATATCGCCAAAGCCGGTCGCCCTCTTTTCATAGATCCAGCTGAACAGCTGACGGCCGTGAAATTTCTTTTCCCCGATCGATTCAGCGAACTGTTCAAGCTCCTGAAGGGTCAGACCGGTCAATTTTTTTTTACCCAACTTCATAAGTTTATCAAAATAATAAATTGCAGAATAAAATGCAATTGCAAATGACGGGCTTTGCCGAGAACCCGGTGATTCTTCCATGACTGCCGGCCAGGACAAAGGACGGCTCAGGGGCAGAATTAATTGTTGATTCACACCGTTTTTATTGCTAACATAAATGTTTAGCGACCCTTACACAAATGGAATGCCATGAATAAATTACTCAAAATTTTGCGCCTGGCGGGCAAAAATCCCTCGATGGCGGTGGCCAAAGCGACCATCACCTGGCGCAATCAGGTCAGCGTCAAGCGGGATTATCGCCGTGAGGACGGCTCTGCCCGGCCGCCTTCCACCCTGTGCATCAAGTTGACCAACAGCTGCAACCTGGCGTGCAAAATGTGCGGACAGCCCAGGGAGAACCTGGCGCAAGATGATATCAAATATGCGCCGGAAACCTTTTTCCGCCAGAGAGTGGCGGTGAGCGGCTATCAGAGGCTCATCGATGAGGTGCAGCGGTTTCGTCCCAACCTCTATCTGTGGGGCGGGGAGCCGTTTATCTATGCGGGTATCTTTGACCTCATCGAACATGGTAAGAAACACCGTCTCACTTGTCAGGTAAACACCAACGGCCTGTACATCAAAAAACATGTCCGCGAACTGGTGGACTCGGGGCTGGATGATCTCATCGTCTCCATCGATGGGCCGGAGGCGGTGCATGATCAGGTGCGCGGATTGCCCGGCGCCTTCCGGCTGGTGCAAGCGGGGCTGCAGGAGCTTCAGGAGGAGAAAAAACGGCGGGGCGCAACCAAACCCATCGTCCGGGTGCGCGGCACCATCAGTCCGGAAAATTTCGAGCACCTCTATGCGCTCACCGGCATCGCCCGAACATTGGGCGCCGACAGTCTGAATTTCAACTGGACCTGGTTTACAACCCATGCCACCGGCACCGCTCATCAGCAGCTGATGAAACGGCTGTTTGACATCGAAGCGCTCTCCTGGCGGCCTTTTGAAAGCGACCTGGTGATGGATCCGGAGAAACGTCGCAGACTGGACGGCATCCGTGAACAGCTGATCAAATTAAAGAACAACCGGGAAAATTTTCTCATCACCCTGTCCCCCAACGTCAAGCCGGAAGAGGTCGAACGCTACTACACCGACATCCATTACACCTTTGGCTCAGAGCGCTGCTATGCGGTGTGGTTGAAATCCTACATTCTGCCCAACGGCGATGTCACGCCATGCCCCGATTACCCGGATTTTATCGCCGGCAATATTCTGCAACAGCCTTTTATGGAAATCTGGAACGGCGAACGCTACAAGCACTGGCGCCGCGCGTTGCGAGCGCGCAAACTTTTTCCCGTGTGCTACCGCTGTTGCGATGTATTCCTTTCCAACATCGCCGTGGTTTAGGAGATCCCATGCGTGTCTTTTTCATCAATCCCCCCTTTCTGGGACGTTTCAGCCGAAGCCAGCGCAGTCCGGGGGTCATCAAATCCGGCACTATGTATTATCCCTACTGGCTTGCGCACGCCGCTGCGCTGGTCGAAAAAAACGGACACGAGATCCAGGTGGTTGACTGTCCGGCAGCCGCGCTTTCCGAGCAGGCGCTGCATCAGGCGGTGCTGGAGTTTAACCCTGATCTGATGGTGCTCGAGTCGGTGGCGGCCAGCTGGTATGCGGACTGCGAGACCGCCGCCCGGCTGAAAAAGCTGCTGCCGGACAGCCGCATCTGCCTGGTGGGAACCCATGTGACCGCGCTCTGGCGGGAGACTCTGGAACGGGAGCCGCTCATCGATTTCATCGCCATCGGCGAATACGACTATACGATTCTCGAGTTGACCGAAAACCTGCATCGCCCGGATCGCCTGGCGAACATCAAGGGACTGGCCTTTCGTCAGGCCGCTGATTCGCGGCGCACAGAGGATCGGCCGCTGATCATGGATCTGGATCAGCTGCCTTATATCGCACCGATCTACAAACGCTTTTTCAAAGTGGAGCACTATTACTTTAATCTCTCCTATCATCCCATGGTGATGCTGATCGGCGGCCGCGGCTGCAATTCGCTCTGCTTTTACTGCGTCTATCCTCAGGTCATCCACGGCCACTCTTATCGCCATCGCAGTCCCGAACATCTGATCGGTGAAATGTGCTGGGTGCAGGAGAACATGCCCGAGGTGCGCGAGATCACCTTTGAGGATGATAACTTTGCCGCGGATCGCCGTTTTGCCCGCCGGTTTGCCGAACTGGTGCGCGAACGGGGCGTGCGGCTGCCGTTTTTCGCCAACCTGCGCACCACCGTGGACTATGAGACCCTGAAAGCGTTGCGCGACGCCGGGCTGCGCAACTGCGCCGTAGGATTCGAGTCCGGCGACGACCGTTTGTTGCGCACCATGCGCAAGGGCCAGAACAGCGACATCCAGGCCCGGTTTGTCAGGGACGCCCATCGGCTGGGGTTGCTGGTGCACGGCTGTTTTATGGTGGGTTTTCCGGGTGAAACCCGGGAAACCATGAACAAAACGCTGGACCTGGCGTTCAAGATCGAGCCGGACAGCGCTCAGTTTTATCCGGTGATGCCCTATCCGGGCACCGGCGCGTTTGCCTATTATCAGCAGAACGGCATGCTGGCCACAAAGAACTTTCGCGAATGGTTGACAGCCGAGGGCGGCCACCGCTGCGTGCTCAATCTGCCGGACCTGCCGCCGCAGGAGATCGAAGCGTTCTGCGAGCAAGCCTTTCGGCGTTTTCATTTTCGCCCGCGCTACCTGCTCTATAAACTGATGCAGCTGCTGCGCCATCCCCAAGAGGGTTGGCGCTCCCTGAAAGCGGGCCTCTTTTTTATCTGGTATACGCTGACCAACCGGCGTGAACGTGAGCAACCGTTTGTCGTGCCGGCCGTCACCGCGCCGGACAACTGGCTGCAAGAAATCCGCGTGCCCATGGGCCGGATGGAAAAAATAAAACGAGGTGACCTGTCATGAGATCCATCTTTGCGATCCTGGCCCTTCTTGTATGGACTGTTCCGAGCCGTACGGGCGCTGCAGAGGACGGCTGGATTCCCATTTTCAACGGCAAAGACCTGCAGGGATGGACGGTGAAAATCGCCGGACGAAAGCTGAACGACAATTACCGCAAAACCTTCCGCGTCCACGACGGCGTGCTGCAGGTTTGCTATGACGGCTATAAAACATTCAACGATCATTTCGGCCATCTGTTTTATCGGCAAAAACTCTCCCGCTACCGTCTGCGGCTGGACTACCGTTTCATCGGCCGGCAGACCAAGGGGGCGCCCGCCTGGGCGCTGCGCAACAGCGGCATCATGCTGCACTGCCAGTCCCCGCAAAGCATGAGCAAGGGACAATTTTTTCCGGTCTCCATCGAAGTGCAGCTCTTGGGCGGCGACGGCCAGACGGAGCGCTCCACGGGCAACGTCTGCACCCCGGGCACTCATGTGGTCATTAACGACCAATTGATCACCCAGCATTGCATAGAGTCCACTTCTAAAACCTATGCCGGGGATCAATGGGTCACCGCCGAGGTCGAGGTGAACGGCCACGGCCCCATCGTCCATTACATCAACGGCGAGCGCGTCCTGCAGTATGAAAAGCCACAGCTCGATCCGACCGATCCGGACGCACAAAAACTGATCCATGACGGCGTCCTGCAGTTGAACGAGGGGTATATCGCACTGCAGGCTGAAAGCCATCCGGTTGAATTCCGCAACATTCTGCTCAAAATAATCCAATAGCGATCATCAATGGTCATGGAGGACGGATGTCATCGACCCAACAACCCAATGACGTGGAACTGGTCCATCAGTTTAAAAACATACACAGCGCCCTAACCCGCGAGATCGGCAAGGTCATCATCGGCCAGAACCGGGTGATCGACGAACTGCTGATCGCTCTGTTCAGTCGCGGCCATTGTCTGCTGGTCGGCGTTCCCGGCCTGGCCAAAACGCTGCTGATCAGCACAGTGGCTCGGGTTCTGAATCTGAAATTCAGCCGCATTCAATTCACCCCGGACCTGATGCCCTCGGACATCACCGGCACAGAGGTGATCGAGGAGGATAAGAACAGCGGGCGGAAAACCTTTAAATTCGTCCAGGGGCCGGTGTTCGCCAACATGGTGCTGGCGGACGAGATCAACCGCACGCCGCCGAAAACCCAATCCGCCCTTCTGCAGGCTATGCAGGAACATGAGATCACCGCTGCCGGCGCCACCTACAAACTGGCGGAGCCGTTCTTTGTTCTGGCCACACAGAATCCCATCGAACAGGAGGGCACCTATCCGCTGCCGGAGGCGCAGCTGGACCGATTTATGCTCAATTTATGGGTGGATTATCCGGATGAAAAGGAAGAACAGAACATCGTCAGCTCCACCACCAGCAATTACCAGGCTGATCTGAAAACGGTTCTAAACGCGGACGAGATCATCGCCCTTCAGGATTTGATCCGCCGTGTGCCGGTGGCGGACAACGTCATCTCTTACGCCGTCCGCCTGGTGCGCAAAACCCGTCCTCTCTCCCCCGAGGCCCCTGCGTTTGTCAAAGAATGGATCACCTGGGGAGCTGGACCACGGGCTTCGCAATACCTGATCCTCGGGGCCAAGACCCGTGCGGTGCTGGACGGCCGTCCCACGCCGGACATCGACGACGTGCACGCCATGGCCAAACCGGTGCTGCGCCATCGCCTGGTGACCAATTTCAACGCCGAGGCGGAAGGGGTCACCACGCTGCAGATCATCGAGCGCCTGAGCGATGAATAACCCCTTTGTAAAAAGGCCGGATAAAACGACCGGGGCGGACCATCGGCGCTTTTTAAAACCCGAAGCGGTCTCCAAGCTCAACAACATGAGCCTCATCGCCCGGCTGGTGGTGGAAGGCTTTATCACCGGATTGCACCGCAGTCCGTATCACGGCTTCAGCGTCGAATTCGCAGAACACCGGCCCTATATGCCGGGCGACGATCTTCGCCGTCTTGACTGGAAAGTGCTTGGCAAAACCGATCGTCTCTATCTCAAAGAATACGAAGAGGAGACCAATCTGCGGGCCTATCTGCTGGTGGACGCCTCCGCTTCCATGGGCTACCGCTCCGGCCAAGTCAGCAAACTGCAATACGCCTCCTGGCTGGCCGCCAGCCTCTCTTATCTGATGTTGCGCCAGCGGGACGCGGTGGGGTTGGTCACCTACTCGGATCATATCCGCAAACTCTTGCCGCCGCGCTCCATCAACAGCTATTTGCACGTCATCCTGCAAGAACTGCAGAACACCTCCGGCCAGGGCGAAACCCGCATCGGCCGCATCTTTCACCAGCTGGCGGAGCGCATGCCCCGGCGCAGCCTGATCATCATCTTTTCCGACCTCTTTGATCACCCGCAGGAGATCCTCTCCGGGCTCAAACACTTTCGCCACAATCACCATGAGGTGATCGTGTTTCATATCCTGGATCCGCTGGAACGACGCTTCGATTTCAAACAAGCCGGCACTTTCCTCGATGTGGAGACCGGAGAAAAGCTCTCCACCCAGCCGTGGCACATCCGCACGGAATACGGCCGGTTGATCGACAACTTCATCGATGCGCTGAAAAAGGGGTGCCGCGAACAGCGCATCGATTACGCGCTGATGGACACGGCCGAGGACTTTGACCGCGCTCTGTTGCAGTATCTGATCAAACGAAAACGCATGGGGGGATAACCGAGGGAAGCGGGGGCGGGGTCTTCGTCCGGCGGTTCACACCGTTCTCTGATGCACATAGCCCACCATCTGAATGCGGCAGAGGTAGCCGCCGCGGCGCACGCTGCAGCTGTCCCACAGGCCGCAGCGATGGGAGCAGATCACCGCTCTGCCGGTCGCCGGCGCCGGATCGCCGTCCAGCTCAGCGGCCGGCGCGACGGCGTCAAGGTCGACCTTCGGCTGCGTTCGTGCGAGCAGCCTTTGCACTAATCGCTGCACATCCTGCCAAGCAGGTCCATTCCGGCTCATGATCCATTCCGGCTGCGTCTGCATCACCGCCCGCCGCAGCCGATCATCATAACGCACGGTGCGCAGCACCCCCAGCCTGAGATCCAGCATATCGCGCGCCGCAACCTGCAGCGCCACAGCCTGATGCATATCCTCTTCGCTCTCCATCATGTTCAAAATAACCTGGGGCCTGAACTGATCCACAGCCCGGCGCCAGAGATCGTAATGCCCATCACCCAGCCGGCGCACATGAGCGGACAACTGCGGAATGGTCGCAGAGGCCTCTCCGGTTCCATCCGCCACCGAGGCCCGCAGAATGCGGTGTATCTGTGGATGAGCAACGAACAGCCGCGCCAAACGTCGCCACAAACAGAGCTTGAGAAACTGAAATCCGTTTTGCACGGCCAGCGGTTCAGGGGTGATGACGATAAAGCCCTGATCCGAGGCCAGGAAATAATCCAACTCGTTGAACGCTGTTCCGGCGCCGAGATCCAGCAGCACATACTCTGCGGGTAACGTGCGCAGCTGCCGGATGAACTTGAACTTGAAACTGCATTTCAGGTCCGCCAAGCCGAAACAGTGAGGAGTGCCTGAGACAAGATATAAATTCGCAAGGAACGTGGTGAGCAGCAGAGGGCTCAGAGAGTTCGCCCGATGCTCGAGAAAGTCTCGAATGGTGGTCAGAGGGTTCGTAATGCCCAGGACCTGATGGAGATTGGGCCCGCCGAAATCAACATCGACCACAATGGTACGATGCCCGTTTTGCGCCAGCGCCATGCCCATGGCCGCTGTCAAAATGGTCTTGCCGACTCCGCCTTTTCCTCCGGCGATTGCCAACAGACAAGGTTTTTTGCCGACGGATTCGATAAGCCGTCCCTCAAGCATCCCCTGCTTCGTGCGGTGCCTTTGCTTAAGCCGCCCACTACAATGAAGAGAATTCGGAAAAAGAGGCTGCGGTGCTCAATACGATGCGATGATCAGCGAAACATGGCTTTGATGCTGCCCCAGGTCTCACGTGCGGAGGAGATCTGCGGACTGACGACCAGATGGCCGTATTCGGAAGTAGATCCGTCCTTGTCGAGGATTTGCAGCTTGTAGTAAAACATGCGGCCGGTCTGCTTGAACACGCTGGCATCCACGTAGGAATAAGTGTGTTCATTCAACTGGTCGGTTTTGACCGCGGCGATCAGCGAGCTGATCTTTTCATAGCTGCTGTCATCGAGGCTGCGCAGCACATAGTAGCCTCTGAGGTTGGATTCAGCGGTGACCACCCATTTCAGCTCCACCCGATTCAAGCCGGTTTCACCGGTAAAACTGGAGATGATGGAACCTGCGCCCACCATGCTTGCCAGCAGCGCTGCCAAAAGAACAAAAGCATTGAAAAGACATTTCATGATCCAGACCTGTTTTCTGTTACGTTACAGACACCCGAGATCATCAGGTCCTGCGCAAATTGCCACGGCCCCATTAGCCCAAAGGCCACCCCACCCTTTTGACCCCTGTGAGCCTTCTATCACATCTAAATATACTATTAAAATCAGAAAAGTCAATTTCTTTTTTTCATCCATTTAATTATTGACATTATTTTTTTAATTTATTATATTTTAGCACGTTATAACAACCAAACCGAGGGGAGCTTGTGTGTTAAGACGTACGGTTGTTCGTGGTCCAGAATCCCGCGAAGATTCTTTGGACCGCTATCTGCGCGAGATCAACGCCATCCCGCTGTTAGCCCCCCATGAAGAGGTGGACCTGGCGCGCCGTATCCACCGCGGTGACCATCAAGCCCTGGAAAAACTCACCCGCGCAAACCTGCGCTTTGTCGTCAGTGTGGCCAAGCAATATCAGAATCAGGGGCTTTCCCTCGCCGATGTGATCAACGAGGGCAATCTGGGGCTGATGAAAGCCGCCACGCGGTTTGATGAGAGCCGGGGCTTCAAGTTCATCTCTTACGCCGTCTGGTGGATCCGCCAGTCGATCCTGCAGGCGTTAGCCGAGCAGTCGCGCATCGTCCGCATCCCGCTGAACCGGATCGGTGTGATCTGCAAGATCGAAAAAACTCTGGCCGAGCTGGCCCAGTCTTTTGAACGGGAGCCGACGGAGCAGGAGCTTGCCCAGGTGCTGCACAT
>CAZKQR010000031.1:0-19245 GCA_964554965.1 uncultured Cytophagia bacterium
AAAATGTGGAACTATCTCTGGCCCGCTCTGCCGGAGGAGGAGGTGCCCATCGGTCACGTCACCAACGGCATCCACATCCCCACCTGGATATCCGAGGACATGGCCGAGCTGTACGACCGCTACCTCGGACCGCGCTGGAAACAGGATCCGGCCAATGAAAAAGTGTGGCAGAGCGTTCAGTCCATTCCGGTTGAAGAGCTATGGCGCACCCATGAGCGCCGGCGGGAACGGCTGGTGGCCTTTGCGCGCCAGCGGCTGGCTCAGCAGCTGGAGAACGCCGGCGCCACTCCCGGCGAGATCGACGCGGCCAAGGAGGTGCTGGATCCGGAGGCGCTCACCATCGGGTTCGCCCGCCGGTTCGCTGAATACAAGCGCGCCAAATTGCTTTTCTATGATCTCGAGCGCATCAGTCGGATCGTCAACGACAAGGAACGACCGGTTCAGATCATCATCGCCGGCAAATCGCACCCGCGCGACAACAACGGCAAAGCCATCATCCGCGACATCATCAACATTTTGCGCAGGGAAGAGTTTCGCCATCGCGTTGTCTTTCTCGAGGACTATGACATGGAGGTCGCGTCGTACATGCTGCAAGGCGTGGACGTCTGGCTCAACACTCCCCGGCGCCCCCGAGAGGCCAGCGGCACCAGCGGCATGAAGGCCGGCGTCAACGGCGCCCTTAACCTGAGCGTGCTCGACGGTTGGTGGGATGAAGCATACCGCAACACCGTGGGGTGGTCGATCGGCCGCGGCGAAGAATACACCAACAGTGAACAACAGGACAAGCACGAGGCGGAATCCCTTTACTATGTACTCGAACACGATATGGTGCCGCTGTTCTATGCCGGCAACAACGGCCTGCCGCGCGATTGGATCCACATGATGAAATCAAGCATTCAAGCCAACAGCCCGCTGTTCAACACCCATCGCATGGTGATGGACTATTTCACCCAGTATTATTTGCCGGCGTCGCAGCGATGCGCGCACTTTACCGAGGGCAGTCTGCAGGCGGCCAAAGCGCTGGCCAAATGGAAAGAACGCATTCAGCAGCACTGGGAAAAAATCCGCATTCTCGAAACCCAGGCGGAAAACGGTCATGATCTCAAGGTGGGTGAAAGCTATGCCATCAAAGCGTTGCTGGCCATCGACGGATTGAAACCGGAGGAGCTGCGCGTGGAAGTGTACTATGGCGCCCTGGACGCGGACGGCCGTATTCTCCACGGTCAGTGTGTGAGCATGTCGCAGGAAAAAAAGGAGGGTAACGGCCAGTATTCGTACCACGCGGCCATCCTCTGCGAGAGCACCGGCCAGCAAGGTTTTTCCATCCGCATCACCCCCTTCCATCCTGACATGGCCTTTCAACATGAGACCGGGTTGATCACTTGGTACCGCGAATAAAAAAAAGGGGTGCGTTGGTCGCACCCTTTTTTTTTGTAAAAAGCCTTGATTTTCTATTTTTATTTTCGTACATACTTGCGTCGGTTCAGCGATACACCAGCTGCACCGATCCAGCTACGGCATCCTAGCCAGACATCGGGACGGGACGACGGGAGGCGGCACGCAAAAGCATCGCTCCAAGGTCTGTCCATCTTCTCATCAATAACTGAATCACATCCATCCATCGCACCGTGTTGACAGGGGTCCTAACACCCGATCTCAACCACTGTTACGGCACTCAAGGGACTATCCCATCGAGCAGTCTATTCAAGGAAACCAGGAGTCCGCTCATGAACGGGCATGGCCGTATTGTTGCCGTGTTATGCTGTGCGTTCGCAACCCAGGTCGCTGTATCGGGTGATTTACACTCCTCACAGACAATGTCGTCGGAAAAAAAATCGCGCGGGTGCTGTTCCCTGGGCCGGCAGGCGTCGATGGGCAGCTTTTTTCTTCCCTGGCTGGTGTATCAGGTTAAGAGCAAAATCCACTCGTCCGGCCCTGACCAATCAATCGCCATCGCAGCGGCCGGCATAGTGAATCCCGCGGCCATTCACGCCATCCCTGCGCCGGCCTCGGCTCAAAGCGCACCGGTGATGAACAGTGAACACACGGCCGGAAACCAACTGCTCGTGCACAGCCACAGCGATCCGTTCCACAACAAAACCTATTGGTCCTGGTATTTAGCGCAGGAAGGCGTGGTGCGCATCACCGTGTTTGATGCGGCGGGGAAAAAGATGACCGGTCCGTTGCTCAAACATAAATCCCCAGGACGTCATCATATCATGTGGGATGCGGGGCAGTCGCCGAACGGCGTATATGTCTGTTTGATAGAAACCCAAGAAAAATCCGCTCGTATCAAGTTCCCTCTGGTGCGCTAAAGCTTCAGCCCGTCTTTCGCCGGCGCCTCCGCCGTGACCAACCGGCCTGCACACTCCGGATCAGCCGGTGATTGAATACCCGCCATCGATAACAATCGTCTGCCCCTGAATCTGTGCGCTCAATCCACTGCAGAGAAACAGCACGGCATCCGCCACGTCCTCCGGCGTGGTCAATCGGCCTGTGGGCGTCCGCTCCGCGGAATGGCTGAGCAGCTGTTCCCGGTTGGGAAAGTGGCTCAAGGCATCGGTATCGACCACACCGGCCGACACGGCGTTGACGCTGATTTTTTGCGGCGCCAGTTCCAGCGCCAGATGGCGGACGAGCGATTCCAGAGCGGCCTTGGAGGCGCCCACGGCTGCATAATTGGGTATGGCGCGCACCGAACCGAGACTGGAGACCGCGATGATATGACCGCCCCGGTTGCCCATCAACGGCACGGCGTGCTGCGTCAGCGGCAACAGCGTGCCGGCGTTGATGTCCATGGTCCAGTGCCAATGTTTTTCCGTCAGCTCCAGGGCAGGCTTGAGAACACCGGAGGCGGCGTTGGAGACGAGAATATCCAGCCGGCCAAACTCCTTTTTGATTTCTCCCACCATCTCCTCGATGGCCTCATGCTCCCCCACATTGGCGCGGATGGCCAGGGCTTGCCGGCCCAAGGCGCGAATGGCGGCCACGGTCTCTTCAGCCGCCGTACGCTGGCGCAGATAATTGATCGCCACATGGGCGCCGGCCTCTGCCAGCCTCAGGGCGATGGCACGGCCGATGCCGCGCGAACCGCCGGTGACCAGCGCGACCTGCCCCTGCAAATTAATCTCAATGGATGACATGGTTATCTCCTGCGTTATAGATCAAAAATCGATCCCCCTTTGGAACCAAGGCTAATCCAGCACCACCAGTTTTTTCATGCTCTCCCCGGCGGGATGCTGCAATTGGCAAAAATAGACGCCTCCGGCGACTCGGCCTCCGGACTGGTCTTTCCCATCCCAGGACAGCGTATAGACGCCGGCGCTGTACTTGCCGTCCGTCAGAGTCGCCACCAGGCCGCCGCGGGCGTTGTAGATTTTTACCGACAGCGGGATGGCGGCATTCACCTTCGCCACCTGCAGCTGCCAATGCGTCCAACCATGTGTTCGTGGTAGAAACGGATTCGGATAGTTGACGGTAAGGCCGGTCGCGTCCGCGACTAGTCCGCTGGGCACCACCTGACCGATGACGGCCATCTTTTTCAACAGCCAGTTATCCGGATCCACCTCGACGGTGACCGGCGGCTCCTCACACGGATAGACAAAGGTTTCACTGGAGCGTTCCACCCACACCGTGTCGCGTAAAGTGCGGTTGTGCAAGCGGATCTCCACCTCCACCGGCGCTTTTAACAAAAGGCCGTTCCGTTGTCTCTGCTCGATCATGAGCTGCAGTTCATAGGTCCGGGGACCGCTGGTTTCACATTGCCAGGTCGCCCTCCATTGCGGTATGTCGGGCCGATACACCCACTGCTGAAAAAACCAATCCAGATCTTTGCCATAGATCTCAGAGACCACCCGCGCAAAATCAGCGGTGGTTGCATTTTTCCCGCCATAATGCTCTCCATACGTTTGCAGGGCGGTGAAAAAGAAAGAGTCTCCGAGGAGGAAGCGGAGCATATGCAGTACCCACGCGCCCTTTTCATACACCGTAGCGCCCCAGAGATACGTGGGATCATAGAGACTGAAAGAACCCAGCCGATCCGCTTCCAAAAAATATTCGGCGGTAAAATTTTCCATCGTGGTACGCAGGCCCTGGGCTCCGTGCAGGTGTTCCTTCCACAGCGCTTCGCAATAGGAGGCAAAGCCTTCGTTCAGCCAGATGTCGCGCCAATCCGCCGGCGTCACCCAGTCTCCCCACCACTGGTGACCCAGTTCATGGGCCACGATGTTCTCGTATTCGCCGTTGCCGGTGATCAGGTAGGTGGAAAAAGAGGTCAGGGTCTGATGCTCCATGGCGCCGTGCATGGGCACCTCGACCATGCCGTAGGAATCAAACGGATAAGGGCCGAATTTTTTCTCAAAGAACGAAATCATCTCACCGGTGCGCCGCCAATCCGTTTTCGCCATGCTTTCGTGATCAGGACGGGCGTAAAAGTTCAATGCGATGACATCGCCGTCCACTGAGACCAGCTGATCTTTAAAATGGACCAAGTTGCCGGCGGTAAGAGCCATCAGATACGTGGACATGGGGCGAGCCTCACGCCAATGCCAAACCGTCACCGCATCCTGCTCTGTCTTCCCTAGCAGCTTTCCGTTCGACAGCGCCTGCACAGAGCGCGGCGCCGTTATCTCCGCAGACCAATACGCCTTGTCAGCCGGGTCATCATGACAGGGCAGCCAGTAACGCGTCATCGAGGGTGGATTCGAATAGATGCCCTGACCCACGGTAAAGAGAACCTCATCAAGGTAAAAAAAGCCGCCAAAGCCGTCGTTGCCGGGCCGGCCGCGATAGAACAGCGTAAACCGCAACGTATCGCCCGGCGCCAAACTGTTCTCACTCTCGAGCCAGAGCCGGGGCGATAAAACACGAAATCGCAGCGCATGGTCCCGGCACACCACCGAATCCACCTGCAGACCGACCAGATCAAGAAAAAACGTCGAGAGCGTTTCTGTCGGCGTCAGAGTAATGTCGACGCTTCCCTCGATCCACTGCCGCGGCGGCAGCAGCTGCAAGCGGGCATGATAGGACACTACATCGATCGGATTGGCTTCGTTTGCCGCGCGTAACAGCGGCGCCACCGCTGCGATCGCTCTCTCCTTGCCCTGCGCCCACAGTGTGGACGCTGTCAGCAGGAAAAAACAGAGATGCCGTAGAGTCTGCTTCAGAGCGTTTAATCCTTTTTGAACAGCAGCAGATAGACGCCCAGGCCCAATATGAGAAACCACAGCGCCACCGCAAGCCATTTAATCGGACGATCCCAGAAAAATTCGTACAGCAGTCCGGCGGTGCTGACCGCGGCATAGATCACACCGCGTTTAGCGTACCGTCCCAAGCGCGCCGGCCGTTCACCCGTTTCCAAGTCCATGGCTCTCGTCCTTTATATTGCCGCCGGCCGCCCGCCAGACACTCATCAAGAATGCGGCGAAACCAAGCCGGACCATCTCCCCACAACAACACTATCGGCCGCAGGTTTCTTCCCAGTGCCGCCGGATTTCATAGACCGCCACGCCGAACGCCACCGACACATTAAGCGAGTGCTTGACGCCGTGCATGGGCAGTTCGATGGCGAGATCAGCCAGAGCCACCAGCTCCTCGGCCACGCCCTGATATTCATGTCCCACGATCAAGACCAGCGGAAAGCGATAAGAGGCGCGGCGATAATCGACGCCGGCTGTGGTCTGTTCCAGCACAACGATCTGACGGCCCTGGCGCTTGAGGTCATGGACCAGGCCGACGGGATCCTGGTGATAGGACCACGGCACGCTCTCTTCCGCGCCAAGGCTGGTTTTACGGATTTCATCCCGCGGCGGAGTGCCGGAGATGCCGCACAAGTGCACATGCTCCACCGCCGCACCGTCCGCGGTACGGAACACGGCGCCGACATTGTGCAGACTGCGAACATCGTCTAAAAGAACCGAAACCGGCAGGCGCCGGCCGGTGAGGTCAAGCTTCTTCGCCTGCAACTCTTCAAAAGATAATTTTCGCACGCATCACCCGTTGGTTGCACTATACTTGGTGTTCTCCCGCTGCTCCAGATTGCGGCGCCGGCAATAGGCGAACAGCTCCACCAGCTGCTCGCGCGTCACGTGTTCCGTCTCCACCGCAAAGGCCGAAGACCGGTATAAACTCCACTGGCTGCGCATCGCCTCGGTGAGCGGCAACCGGCGATAGAGCGCGCTGGCCGGCGGTATATAAAAAACCGAGGGACCGACCAGCACTCCCAGGCTCAGCAGATAATCGATGCTCTCTTTGATTTCGCAATAGGTCTGTTCCGGCAACCCGATGATCACATAAGCGGTGACGAAAAATCCCGACCGCCGGGCCGCAGCCGTCAGCGCGGCAAAATCCACTTGTCCGGGCCGGTGATATTTTTTTTGCAGGCCCACATCGCCGGTGACATAGGCCAAGTTGAGCTGCCGGAACCCCGCTTTTTTCATCTCGAGCAACAGCTCTTCATCCAGAGTGGCATAGGACAGACCGTTCATGGCGGTCAATTCGCACTGCGCCAGCTCCGGGTCGTTCTGCACGGCGTGCAAAAACTCGATAAACCAGGAGCGGTCCCAGGAAAGGTTATCATCCTCAAAGTTGAACACGCGCACTTTTTTGTGAATAAAGTTCCATCGCATCTCTTCGATCACAGCCGCCACGGGACGATAGCTGATGCCGCGGTCGAACATGGCGTGCACGCTGCAGAAATCGCAACGAAAAGGACAGCCACGGCTGGCGACCAGAGACATGCCGTTCTTTTTGCCAAACCGGTAGGCGCCCTCCGGCGCCAGGTCGTGTGCCGGGGTCAGATCGCGCCATTCAACCGCCTCCGCCATGCCATGACCGCTCTCCTGTAGAAACGCCGGCAGCGCCGACTCTGCCGGCCCGGTCAACACGCGGTGCACAAACGGCAATCGTTCCTGAATCTCGGTGGAAAAAGCGGTGGCATGATGCCCGCCGAGAATCACCGGTACACGCAGCTGTTGGTGCAGCAACCGGGCAAGACCGGCGGTTTGAGCGAAATAAGCGGTGAATTGACTGGAGATTCCGATCAGATCCGGACGCCACGCTTGCACCCGGCGCAGCGTGTCGTCGTCCTCAGCGCCGAAACGGTAGTAGGCTTGAAAAAGATAGGGATTGTCGCGGAACAGCGGCAACAGATACTGCAACTCGGGCGGCACAGGCTTTACATTCCGGCGCCGGGGCGTGAGGCAGTCTAAAACCGCAACGGTGTGGCCGCACCGCTGCAGCAGGGCGGCGACATAGAGCAAACCCAGCGGATAGAACCGTATCGGGGTTGAATAAAAATCTTCCAGGGCCGGTTGTATTAAAATAATTCGCATGATTAAAAAGATAATGGAATTTTTCTTTAGTATGTTGATGTTATGGTAATTTGGATGAGGTGCTTGGGCGCGAACGGCTCACCGCCGCCATCCGGTCACATCAAAAAACGTTTAAACGCATCAAAAGTCAACGGCTGCGACCGGCCAGCGGAATCACCCGCCATAACCTATCATTTTTTGCCGTTAATTACCACACTTTTAGGCCACAAAGGACCGGCAATGAACATTCTGATCGCCTATGCCAGCGGATTTGGATCTACGAAGGAAATTGCGGAAAAAATCGGCCAAATTCTCCAAGAACCCCCTGCTCTGCAGGTCACCCTCCAGACCATGGAGGCGGTAACGGACGTCAACCCTTTTGATGCAATCGTGCTGGGCAGTTCGATCCGCGCTGATCAACCCCTGGTCAGCATCATTGATTTTCTGACGCAAAATCGAACAACCCTCAGGCAGAAAAACATCGCTGTGTTCCTGGTCTGCCTCACAGCCAACTGCCAGGTCGGCCGTGAAAAGGTCCGTCACGAATACCTCTCACAGATTTATGAGAAATATCCTGATCTGAGCATCATCAGTTCAGAATCTTTTGGCGGAAAAATAGATTTCGACAAACTGAATCCGGTGATGCAGATGCTGATGAAGCGGGTGCTGGAAAAAACCGGAATTCCCGCACAGGGCAGCGTGGATACGCGCGATTGGAACTTTATCTCCGGTTGGGCTCACCAATTGAAAGAGAAACTGCAGACCGTTTGAAAACGCGGTTCGGCAAGCCCTTGACCCTTTCTCTTATCCTTCCACAATAGGCAAATAGGTGGATGCCTTGGGCATCACATAACCAAAGGCGTCGCTGTTCAGGTTCGGGGCGATGTTATCCCACGCCTGTTCCAGCGAGTCCACCGGGATCATTCCGGTCTTGGCCACCAGCTCTGGATCAAGAGCGGAGATCAAATACACCGAAGCCTTTTCCGCTTTCATTCGAATGGACAGCGCGGTCTGACCGTTGATCTGATAGGCCTCCAGAAGGCGTTTGCCCATGGCCACGCTATCGCCGGCGTCGAAAAAGGGCATGCAGGTTGCAGAGCCGACGCCCTCGCGGCACTCGGCCAGCAGCACGATGGACCCGCCTTCCCGCACCGCCTGAAAGGCATGATGCAGCGATTTGTGCGCCTGTATGAGGTTGACGTCGCCGGGGAAACCGCCGGCGCTGGCCACCACCACATCCGCTTTGCGTTTGATCGGAATGCTGTAAACAGCCTGAACGCAAGCGCACGCCCGCTGATGCACCTCCAGTAACGGCCCGGCCTCGCAAAAGACAAATTCCTGCCGTCGGTTCAGCACCACTTGCAGGGAGAGCGTGTTGGGCAGCAGCGGAACAACCTCAGCCAGATCGGCGAACACCGGATTGCCGTCCAGTCCCCCCTCGCGGCATCCGCGGTGCATCGCAGCGGTGGTTTCATCCACTGTTCGGCGATGGTTGATGCGGACAGTCTCATAACCCGCCACGCCGGGCAGCAGCATTTTCGCGCCGCCGCCGAAACCGGCGAAATAATGGTACAGAACGCCGCCGATGGTGATGATAAAGTCCGCCCATTTGACCTTTTCATTCAAATAGACCGGCGTGCCGTTGCTGGTCATGCCCCAATAGTCCAGCGCAGCCGAATTGCGGCTGTCGTGCTGCTGCACCGGGTACGCATCATACACGTCCTCTCCCACCAACTCACGGATGGTCGATTCGGGCTGCAGCACATGGCTGCCATTGGCGATCAAAATGGCGATCTGCGGTTGAAATTTTTGCTCCAGGGCGGGTAAAAGCGCACGCAGGATATCGTGTACCCGGCAACGGCGGGTATGGTCCGGAATGATCACAAGCAGTCTGCTTCGGTTCGACAGCCGTCTCGTCGACAGTTGTCTCATCAGATCATCCACCGCCTCAGCGAGCGAGGCGGCCGGCCGCTCATCAACAGGACTGTGGTCCAGCGTCTGCCACTCCACTCCGGCCGGCAGGGGGAATTCTAGCCGGGAATCCCCATAAGCAAGTTGCATAGGTGCGTCCCTTCGTTCTCAGGAAAGCAGATCCAGGACCTCCTTTCCATGTTCTTCGGCTTTCACTTTGTGGAACACCTGTTCCAGTTTGCCGTTCTTGCCTATTATAAATGTTTTTCGGATCATTCCAAAATATTTTTTTCCATACATGCTCTTCTCACCCCAGGCGCCGTAGGCCTCGGCCACTTTATGATCCACATCCGATAACAGGGGAAAATTGAGATTGTATTTCTGGATGAACTTTTCATGCGATTCCAGGCTGTCGGCGCTGACGCCGAGAACCACCGTGTCCTTGGCCTTGAGCTTGACCGAGTAATCACGAAAGGAACAGGCCTCTTTGGTGCAGCCGGAGGTGTCGTCTTTGGGGTAAAAATAAAGCACCACCCGTTTTTTACCGGCAAAGTCTTTCAGGGAGATTCTGCCCCCTGAGCTGGACGGCAACGTAAAGGCCGGCGCCTTGTCGCCTGTTTTTAAATCTGCCATACTTTCCTCCTGCGCATGGATGACGGTTTTGAATCCGGCTACTTTCGCTTTTCTGCCATTGGTCCCCTGCCCCTCAAAACGACAGCGGCGAAAGTGCAATCTTTAACTCTTAACACGCTAAAATATGGTTAAATTCCCCGCCTTTGACGGCAAGATTTTGAATTTGATTTCTTGCAGGGAAACATGTATATTCTCCCAGCGGTTCGAGATATCCCCTGCAGGTCATCCAGACAGACGCTTCCCCTGCACGTCCATTCCCTTGATCTGCGGTTCACTCAAACAAAAGGAGCCATCCATGTCCCAAAAAATCGTTGCGGCCTTTCTCATGCTGCTGGCTGTATGCGCCGGCGCGGTGGCACAGACCTCTGATCCGATACAGCCCTGGCTGGGGCGCTGGGCTCTGTTTCTGCCCGGCGGCGCCGGCTGGCTGGAAGTCCGGCAGGAACAAGGCTATTTGGACGCCGACATCCTCTGGTACGGCGGCAGCGTCGTTCCAGTAGACTATGTGGTGCTCAACGATGAAACCCTGCTCATCAGCCGCACGCGTAAAATGGTGCGCAGCAAGGATGCCGACGGCAAACCGTTGCGCACCCAGATCAATACGGAATGGCTGGAATGCACGCTGCACAACGACATGCTTGCCGGAACGCTGTACCGCAGCCAGGACGACGGCCGGGGCATCAAGAAAACCAGATTTACCGGCAAAAAGATAGCCGCTCTGCCACAGGCGCCGGATCTAAGTAAAATCAAATACGCCAAGCCGATCACCCTGTTCAACGGAAAAGACCTGACCGGCTGGACGTTGACCAATCCGGAGAACGAAAACGGTTTCAAGGTGGAAAACAGCACGCTGGTCAATGATCCGGTCCAGCCCGAAGGCCGGCCTCATATCAACTATGGCAATCTGCGCACCACAGCCCTTTTTGAAGATTTTAAATTAAAACTGCAGGTGAATATTCCCAAGGGCAACAACAGCGGCGTGTATCTGCGCGGCATCTATGAGGTGCAGATCTATGACAGCTATGGCCTGCCCCTGGATTCGCACAATATGGGCGCCATCTACAGCCGCATCACCCCCTCTGTGGCAGCGGAAAAGCCGGCCGGCGAATGGCAGGATCTCGAGATGATCCTTTGCGATCGCCATGTAACCGTGATCTTGAACGGGAAAACCATCATCGACAATCAGCCGCTGCAAGGCTGCACCGGCGGCGCGCTCACAGCCGATGAATTTGTCCCAGGCCCCCTCTATCTGCAGGGCGATCACGGCCGGGTTCTGTATCGCAACATCGTGCTGTGGCCCATCGTCAAATAATCAGAGCAGACTGAGGCTGCGGCCTCGATCAACAGACAAACAGCAGGTCGCCGGTGAAACGCCAAGCTACATTCCTATATCAGCCTCTTTTCAGCCAACGCCATGCACGGCGAATGGTTCTCTTTACTCTGCTTTCCCTGCCGCTGATCACCAGGGCGGAAAGCAAAATCATCCGCCATGCTTCGGATCGTTTTGAGATTCGTCTGCACAGCGCCGGGAGAGATTCCCTGCGCCTGCTGCAGGTGACTGATCTTCATCTGGGGCATGTGGAACGAGTGCTGAAGGATGTGAGCACTTTTCGCCGCCTGCAAGCGCTGGTGGAGCAGCAAAATCCGGATGCGGTGATCATCACCGGCGACTGTTTTACCGGCGATTCATCGCTCAACCGAATGGCCCTGGCCTATGTGCCCCACATCTTTGATCAGTGGCAGCGCCCCTGGCTGCTGGTATTCGGCAATCACGACCCCGAGGGCGGCAGAAGCCGGGACAGCCTGTATGCTGCAGTCCAGCGCAGCCGCTGGGGCGTTCTCGGCCGCCATCAGCCGGCTGACGGCCAAACGGCTTACGACTACCAAGTGGTCCTTGTCGAGGCATCCCGGCCCGGCCCGGCGTGGGAGATTTATGCCTTTGACAGCGGCTCTGAGCCCGGCAGAAAAAAGATCAGCGCCGCCAGCCTGGCCTGGTACAAACGGCGATCGGATGAGTCCAGAATCCTTGCGGGAAAGACCGTTCCGGCCCTGGCTGTTTTCCACATCCCGCTCAAGCAGTACCACGAACTGGCCGAAGAGGACATCCAGGGCGAACAAAAAGAGCCGGTCTGTTTTGAAGAGGACGATGGCATGGCCTTGGCGACCTTTGCCGGCCAGGGCAACATCCGCGCCTGTTTCTGCGGCCACGATCATTACAACACTTACTACGGCCGGCATCACAGCGGCATTTGGCTGGCCTATGGCTATATCAGCGGCGAAAGCACCCGCTGGGCCTGGCCCACCGGCGGCCGCTTGATCGCCTTGCCCCTGGAAGGCGTCGGGATACAGCTGCACACCGTTCTGCCTCACTGATCATCAGCCAGGAGGAGAAAAATGAAATACCGTAGAGTTTTTTTATGTTTATTATTGCTGACGCTCCTGGCGTTGATGGCCTCTTGTGCGCCAGGCAGTGGAACCAGCAGCACCGAAAAGCCCGCCGGGTTTCTGCTCGGCATCTGGCATGGTTGGATTGCACCCATCTCCTTGATTTGGGGATTGTTCAACCCCGAGATTCGCGTGTATGAACCGATCAACACCGGCTGGTGGTATGATTTTGGTTTCTACATCGCCCTGGTCGGCGGATTCGGCGGACTTGCCCTGGTGCGGAGAAAAAAATAACCAGCGAGGCGCTGCCCGGCAGGAGCTCTCCTGCTTGTGGCCTTGGCCTCCTAGTATTGGGAGTAACCGGTGAAACAACCACGCACAGTAGAAAAAATCTTTGCAGGACAGGTCTCCATAGACGGCGCCGGCGTAAGGCTGCAGCGCCTGTTCGGCTACCACGAAGCATCGCTTTTTGATCCGTTTCTGCTGCTCGATTATTTCGGTTCAGACCGGCCGGAGGACTATCGCAACGGTTTTCCTTGGCACCCCCATCGCGGCATCGAGACCATCACTTACATGATCGAAGGCTCCTGCGAGCATGGCGACAGCCTTGGCAATAAGGGCGTCATCGATACGGGCGATGTTCAATGGATGACTGCGGGCAGCGGCATTATCCACCAGGAGATGCCCCAGGGGGATGCAAAAGGCCGCATGTTCGGATTTCAACTGTGGGCCAATCTGCCCAGCACGCACAAGATGATGGCGCCTCGTTATCGCGAAATCAAAGACAACGCCATTCCGCGCGTACGCGGAGCGAACGGCATCGAGATCCGAGTTATCTGCGGCACGGTGGACGGGGTACGCGGTCCGGCGGAGGATGTCGTGATCGATCCGGAATATCTCGATGTCTACCTGCCGGCACAGACTGAATTCAGCCGCCCGGTGCCGGCAGGCCATACCGCTTTTGTCGCGGTGTTCAAAAACGGACTGCGCGTGGCGAATACAACAGTGGGACAGGGCGCCGTGGCCTTGCTGAAGCAGGGCGATGTTCTCCATGTTCAGGCGCTGGAAAAGCCGGCGCGTTTTCTGCTGGTGTCCGGCAGGCCGCTCAAAGAACCCATCGCCTGGCGCGGACCTATTGTCATGAACACCCAGGAAGAACTGGCGGCCGCGTTTCAAGCCTTTAACAACGGCACGTTTATCCAAAATAAATAGAACGTGGTCCGGCTGGTCATCGGGCCGGCCCGCGGAGCGACCGGCGCGACAAAAGCCTAATCCCCTCTCGATAGACAGGAATAGCAGTAAATGACGATCTTGCTCTGGATTGGATTTCTCCTTTTCATCTGTGCGATGCTGGCATTGGACTTGGGCGTGTTCCATCGTAAATCGCACATCGTTAGCATGAAAGAGGCGTTGACCTGGAGCGCGGTGTGGATCGCGCTGGGACTCTCGTTTTCGCTGTTTATCTATTTCGGCTATGAGCGGCAGTGGCTGGGCTTGGGCACTGCGCTCGATGTCGCCGACAATGTGTTCAACGACGGCCGATCAGCGGCCTTCAAGTATCTAACCGGCTATGTGGTGGAAAAGTCCCTCAGCGTCGACAATATTTTTGTCATCGCCATGATTTTCGGCTTTTTCGCAGTCCCTGCCCTTTATCAGCACCGCGTTCTTTTCTGGGGCGTGCTGGGAGCGCTGGTGCTTCGCGGTCTGATGATCGGCATCGGCGCCGCGCTCATCTCGCGCTTTCACTGGATCCTCTATCTGTTCGGTTTCTTTTTAATCGTCACCGCCATCAAGATGCTCTTTCTCAAAGGCCAGGAGATGGATCCGGAGCGCAATGTTCTCCTCAGGTGGATGCGCAAACTGATGCCGGTGACAAGCCGTTATCACGGTGAACATTTTTTGGTGACCGCGGGCAGCCCGGCCTCGCTGGAAAAGGCCACACCGGACAGCCCGGCGGCGGCGGATCCCATTGTGGATCAAGCCGCCCGCGGCACAAGACTATTGACGCCGCTGGCGCTCGCCCTGATCATGGTGGAAGCGACGGACCTCATCTTTGCTGTGGATTCCATTCCAGCCATCTTTGCCATCACCGCCGATCCCTTTCTGGTTTTTACCAGCAACGTCTTTGCCATTCTCGGCCTGCGCTCGCTCTATTTCGCGTTGTCGGGAATGATGCATTCCTTTAAATATCTCAAACCGGCGCTGGCCCTGGTTCTGCTGGTCGTCGGCATCAAGATGTTGACCGTTCATTGGCTCAAAGCCCTGTTGGGCGACTTTTTCAACCTCTATCTGCTGGCGGTGATCTTTACGATTCTGGCGGCCGGCGTCGTGGCCTCGCTGCTGCATAAAGACAGAAACGCTGCGCACCGTGCGCTGTCCAAAGAACGCTGACCCTTTGTGAACGTTTTTGTAACCATGAGATACCTATGCGAGCGATGATCCATGCGGGGTTATGGCTGCTTTTGCTGGTTTTCAGCGGAGCTCAACCGCAGGAGAAGAAAATGAAAGTGAATCCACTCTCCCCTGAAGAAAAACGGGTGCTGCTGAACAAAGGTACAGAAGCTCCCTTTAGCGGAAAATATGTTCATTATAAAGAAAACGGCGTTTACGTCTGCAAACAGTGCGACGCGCCGCTGTTTCGCTCCTCGGACAAATTCGATTCGCACTGCGGATGGCCCAGCTTTGATGAGGCCCTGCCCGACGCGATCCGGCGGCAGCCCGACGCCGACGGCCGGCGGGTGGAAATTCTCTGCGCAGCCTGCGGCGGCCATCTCGGCCACGTGTTCACCGGCGAGGGATTTACCGCTAAAAACGTTCGCCACTGCGTCAATTCCATCTCTCTTCAATTCATTCCAGCGGAGACCATGAAACCACAAAAAGCTTATTTTGCCGGGGGCTGTTTCTGGGGGACCGAGCACTATTTTAAACAGGCTAAAGGCGTGCTCTCCACCACGGTGGGCTATATGGGCGGGCATACGAAAAATCCCACCTACAAACAGGTGTGTTATGAAAACACCGGCCATGCGGAGACCGTGGAGGTCGCGTTTGATCCTAAGCTGACCACGTTTGAAGCAGTCGCCAAGCTGTTTTTTGAGATCCATGATCCCACCCAGGCCGACGGTCAGGGACCGGACATCGGCGATCAATACCGATCGGTCGTTTTTTATGTGGATGACGAGCAAAAAGAGACCGCAGAGCGGCTGGTCAGCCTGCTGAAGGAGAAAGGGCTGAACGTGGTCACCCAGATCGTGCCGGCCAAGACCTTTTGGCCCGGTGAGGAGTATCACCAAGACTATTACGAAAAAACCGGCAAAACGCCGTACTGCCACTTTCACACCAAACGCTTCTGATCATGGAAAATAATCTCATCGCCGGAACGTTTTGAACACCCTGCTAGAACACGCGACCCTGCAGCCGGGCTTTTGGACCATCACCGCCATCGTCCTCATCACGCTGGTGGGCGTCGCGGTGGGCAGTTTGCCGCGATTGCACATGAACCGCGCCACCATCGCACTGGTGGGCGCCACCGCGCTGGTTCTGGTCGGCGCCATCACTTTTGCGCAGGCCTATTCCAGCCTGGACCTGGACACCCTGGTGCTCCTGTTTGCCATGATGGTCATCAACGTCAACCTCAGTCTCGCCGGTTTCTTTCGCCTGATCGGCTACAAAGTCATTCACTGGGCGCGATCGCCGAAACAATTGCTGGCGTTGATCATGATCAGTGCCGGCGTGCTCTCCGCCTTGTTCCTCAATGACACCATCGTCCTCATGTTCACGCCGCTGGTGCTGGAGATGACGCTGACGCTGGAACGGAATCCGCTTCCCTATCTGATGGGCTTGGCGACCGCGGCCAACATCGGCTCCACCGCCACCATCACCGGCAATCCGCAGAACATGATCATCGGCGTGGCGTCGGGCATCTCTTACACCGCGTTCTGCCGCTATCTGGCGCCGGTGGCGATCGGCGGCTTGCTGCTGGCCTGGCTGCTGCTCCTGCTGGTCTATCGCCATGAATTTTTTTCCGGCCGTTTTGCACAAACGCCGCTGGAGACGCCGCATTACCATCGCCCCTTGCTGATCAAAGGATGCATTGCAGTGGCCCTGATGTTGATCGGTTTTTTCACCCATCTGCCGATTCCACTCTCCGCTCTGCTGGCCGCCTCGCTGCTGCTGATCACCCGCAGGACCAAACCGGAACGGGTGTTCAGAGAGATCGATTGGTCCTTGCTGGTTTTTTTCGCCGGCCTGTTTGTTGTGACCGGCGCCATTGAAAAATCCGGGCTCAGCGGCCGGCTGTTTGTGGTGCTCAGCCCCATCGCCCAGCGCGGCATGGCGTACTTTAGCGCCGTGAGCACCCTGCTCAGCAACCTGGTGTCCAACGTGCCCGCGGTTTTGCTGTTCCGGCCCCTGGTGCCGCATCTGGCGGATCCACATCAGACCTGGTTGAACCTGGCCATGTCCTCCACCCTGGCGGGCAATCTCACCCTGTTGGGCTCCATGGCCAACCTCATTGTGGCGGAGAGCGCAGCGAGGAAAAACGTTCAGCTGACCTTTAGCGAATACCTTAAATCAGGTCCGCTGATCACCCTGGCCACTCTGATCTGGGGCGTTCTGTGGTTGAATCTAATGCTGTAATCCTTCATGATCCTATGTTAAAGGGAGCGTTTCGCATGATTGCTTCTCATCGCATCACTCTGCTGGGCGCAGGTTTTATCGGCGCCTTTTATACCCACACGCTGCACAAATACCGCAGCCGCGAACGTATGCACACGGTCTATTCGCGCAGTCTGGAACGCGCGGCCGGCCTGGCGGCGGACTGGGGCATCCCCAATCATACGACCGACATGAAAGCGGCGATCGAGGATCCGGACACCGACACGGTGATCATCGGGCTGCCCAACCATCTTCATCTGCAGGCGGTGACCATGGCCGCAGCGGCCGGCAAAGCGGTGCTCTGCACCAAACCGCTGGGCCGCAACGCCGAGGAGGCCAAACGTATGCTCGAGGCCGTGGAAAAAGCGGGCGTGTTCCACGCCTATCTCGAGGATCTGGTCTATACGCCCAAAACGCTCAAGTCGCTGGACGCGGTGCACAAAGGCGCGCTGGGCAAGGTGCTATGGGTGCGCTCACGCGAAACCCATCCCGGGCCGCACAGCGCCTGGTTCTGGGACCGGGAGATGGCCGGCGGCGGCGCGCTCATCGACATGGGCTGCCACTGCGCGGAGATCATTCGCAGCTTTATCGGCAAGAAGATCAAACCGGTGGAAGTCATGTGCTGGGCTGACACGCTGATGCATCAGATCGACGCCGAGGACCACGCCATCGCCCTGGTGCGCTTTGCCAACCACGCCATCGGCCAGATCGAAGTGAGCTGGGCGTTCCGCGGCGGCATGGATCTGCGCGATGAGGTGGCGGGAAGCGAAGGCACCATTTGGCTGGACCATTTCCTGCGCACCGGATTTCAGTATTACACCAACGTCGGCGCCGGCGGCTATGTGGCGGAAAAGGCCGAGAGCGACAAGGGTTGGCTGTTTCCCGTGGGCGATGAGGCCAATGAACTGGGCTACACCCACATGTTCATCGACGCCTTTGAAGCCATGGATCAGGGCAAAAAGCCGGTGGAGGATTTCTATGACGGCTATGTCGTCAACGCCATCATCGACGCCTGCTACCGTTCGGCCAAGAGCCGGATCTGGGAACCCGTAAAGCTGAGCGATTGGCGTGGAAGCGACGATGCAACGCCTTCCGCGCAACCCCGTTCCGCTGATTCAGCGGCCGAGGAACTCGTCAAACAAGAGGTGATGCCGGACGGCCGGCTGAAAAAAATCTTCCGCAACCGGAAAAGCGGACAAATCCGTGAACAGATCGATTGATACCCAGGAGCCGCGATGAAAAAAATAATTCTTGCTCTCTGCCTGCTGCTGATCCCCCTCAGCGGCTTTGGCCAAAGCACGCTCGATAAGGACGGAACGCTGGTGGTAAACGGCCAGCGCCGTTTTATTCTCGGCACCTATCATAATCCCGGCACGCTCAGCGAACTGCTCGAACTGGCGCAGCACGGAATCAATCTGGTCCACTGCGGCGCCGATGCGAGGTCTCTGGATCAGGCCAAGACCGCCGGGCTGTTCGCCTGGGTCAACACAGGCATGAATCTGGACCTGAGCCAAAACACGGCCCAACGGAAACAAAACTTGTTAGCCATGACGGCTGCGTTAAAAGATCATCTGGCACTGGCCGTGTGGGAGGCGCCGGACGAAGCGCTGTGGAATCTCTTCTATCCGAATCTGGACAAACAACTTGATCGTTCCGATCTTACGGAAGCCCAATTGGACAGCCTGCTGTTGAATCTTGAACAGAACAGCCGGCGATTGGCAGACGGTTTTCAAAAAGGGCTGGCAGCGTTGCGGCAAGCTGATCCGCGCCGGCCGGTGTGGTTTAACCATGCGCCGCGCAACTCGGTGGCGCAGCTGACGCGCTTTTCCGCTCTGGCGGATATTATCGGCTGCGACATCTATCCGGTGCGCGTGGGCCACAACGGACACAGCGATCTGATCGACAAAAATCTGTCCGCCGTCGGCGCCTACACCGATCGCATGCAGGCCTCTGGACCGAATAAACCGGTGTGGATGGTGCTGCAGGCGTTCTCATGGGATCAGCTGACCACAAAAAAACCGGAGGAGATGGATCCACAGGGATTTCCCTCGTTTCGGGAATCGCGCCATATGGCCTACGAGGCGATTCTGCACGGCGCCCGCGGCCTGCTGTGGTGGGGTTCAACACTCAGCTCCACCAAGGCGGCCTACTGGAGAGCGATTCTGGCCGTCACCTCAGAGATCGCCGAACTGGAGCCCTATCTGGTGGCCATGGAACTGAAAAAGCAATTGACCGTGGAGCCACTGGCGTTCGCCGCCTCTGAACCTTCGCGGGTGGCTTATTCGTTCCGGCAACATCAAAACGACTATCTGCTCATTCTGTCAACAACGGACAACGGACAATGGGTCCGGGT
>CAZKQR010000032.1:0-17181 GCA_964554965.1 uncultured Cytophagia bacterium
TTTCCAAGCACGCAATCGTTCTTAGACGCGGAGCTGGAGCTCCGCGCTCCGGAATTGTTTTTTGGGGGCGCGGACGTCCCTGTCCGCGCCTCCTGAAGGGCTTTCCCAAGCATCAAGATAAAGACAAAAAAATGGCCGTGCAGCTCCTTCCTGATCGATGTTATTTCACCAGCAGCATTTTTTTCTGCAGTGAAAGACCGTCAGCGGTCAGTCGATAGAAATACAACCCGGCGGGCAGGGACGATGCTTGGTAGCGAGCGATGTGGCTTCCTCCCGTCTGGACCTCGTCCACCGGCACCGCAACGCATTGTCCCAGAGAGGATATGATCTCCAACCGCACATGGCTGGTCTGTGGGATCTCGTAGTTGATCTCGGTGGCCGGGTTGAACGGATTGGGAAAGTTCTGCTGCAGATGAAAAGAGCCGGGCAACGTCCTGACCGGACCATCCGCCACGTCGGTGGCCTCGGACGTGTTCTCCAGCACGAGGATGGCGGGCAAATCCTTCTGTGATGTGCCAAAGGCGATCACCAATTCCTTCAGACCATCGCCATCCAGATCCTGCACGCCGCCCAATTGATCCCCGATCCGTATATTGCCCACCTCCAGGGTTCCACCGAAAGCAAAATTGTGACGCCAGACCTCATAGAGTTTGTAACTGTTCGGGCTGGTGACATCGCCGCCCTCGTATTCGAGGTCATAGATGATCACGCCGCGGTTGGCTTTGGTATTGCCGAAATAGAGATCCGGCTTGCCATCGCGATCGAGATCGCCCACGGCCAAGCCTCGTGCCGTGCTGAGGTCGTTGAGATCGAGGATTTTGCTGAAAGTCAGCTGGGCTGGAGAGGACAGATCGCCCTGATGCTTCATGACATACATCCTGCCGCCGTCATCCAGCAGATAGAGCTCGGGCATGCCGCCATCGAGATTCAGCATGCGCAGAGACTCTACGGCGTTGCAGGTGTAGGTGGAACTGACATTGTCCGACTGGATGCTCGTGACCGTTTGATAGGCATCGATGCCCATGTTTTTCACGATCCTCAGTTTTCTGCTTTCTCTGTCCATGGCGACGATCTCCATGGCGCCGTCGTTATCCAGGTCACCGGCTTCGACCGTGCGCACCTGGCCGGGCGATTCGTCGAGCAGATCGAAATCCCAGCCGTATCCTTCAAAACTGCCCGTTGACAGCTCCAGGATCACCATCGAGATGCCGCTGCCGCGGAAATAGGGCAGGATCCATTCAGGTCCTGGATCGCCATCCAGTTGGCAGAGCACGGAACTGGCCTCTACGCACACCGAGCCTCCGCTGTTGCGGGGGAGATCGAAATCAGTGGTCGGCGCGTCTCCAGCCGGAAGGCCGTTGTCCACGCCGGTCCATTCGTATACAGCGCCGGGCATTTCTCCCAATGGAGAATCTATGATCACCGAAACCTCCTGAAGGCCGTCGAGGTCCCAATCCGTCACCGCCAGGCTTCTCAGGGCGGACTGATGCGGGCGCTCGATCTGCCAGACCAGAGCGAAACTGTCGTTCGCCACAGCTTCTAAGAGAGAAAAACGGGTGGTCTCGCCGTCGTTGAGCAGGATTTCCCCTTTGCCGTCCTTATCGATATCGGAACCGCATTTCATCGCATAAGAGCGGAAAATGTTTTCGATTTGTCCGTATTTGGCCTGCCAGGAGATTTTCCATTTTTTGTTGTTGCTGTCCTGACTGTACAGCGGAGCGTTAACAAGAATGAGCGTTGTGATGAAGAGCAGTCCAGTTCTACGTTTCATGCGTGTTCCCTCCTTGGCGTGTGTGTTGTCCTCCGATTTGGCCGCAGGATCCTTTCACCCTGCGAACCGGTGACGGCGGACTATGTGGAATAAATTTCACCGGCGTAACAAGCCGGTGAAGGTTGATGGTCTATTTTTGATGAAACAGCGTCTCGGCCGTGAGCCCCTGTTTGGTCCAGTTCGGCCCGCTCCAACCGATGCGCAGGGCTTTTCCCGCGCCGGCCTGAAAGTATTTCACTTGAATGGGGTATTCTCCTTTTTTCAGCGCCAGCGTGGCCGATTTTTCAAACGCCCCGTGAGGGCCGTCGTTGTCGATGAGTTCTTTGCCATTGAGGTATAATTTGCTGCCGTCGTTGGAGAGCAGATAAAACGTATAGACGCCGTCCGCCGGCGTCAGCAGATACCCGTCATACACATAGCCAAAGGTTTCGACGCCATCGCGCGGTTTCAATCGGCATTCCATCATCAGCCCGGTTTCCGTCGGCTGGATTCGTTCCATATCCGCGACCTTGTTGAACGAGCCTTCATAATAGGCGAAGCGCAGGCCCGGCGCCAGGGATGAGGTCGTAGCCGAGGGCTCATAAACCACTTTTTTCAACACCTCGGAAACCACATAACCCGCGACTCCAGTCCGGGCATAGGCCCGCATGCGCAGAGTGGCGGAGTCCTTGACTGGAAACGGCGTTCGGTAGCGTTCGGAGCTCCGGGTGGGTTCGCTGCCGTCCAGAGTGTAATAGATCTCGGCATCGCTCGCATGGCAGCCGAGAACGATGCGGGTTGAATCGACAAAGTAGGTGTTGTTGGACTGTATGAACGGGGTGGCGGCCGTAGAGGCGCCGCCGTAGCATCGCACGGATCCGTCCTCCAGGGTCAGAATGACGCGGCCGGCGCGGCTCACCGCCAGACCCCAGGGCCGGGGGGCGTACTCCAGCGTCTGCCGCCACAGCGTTTTGCCGTTGCGCAGGTCGAGCACGGCCAACTCGTCGGCATTTGCCACGGCCACGGCATTGCGGGCCACCGCCATGGCGATGCTGTTGGGGCACGGGTGCTCCCAGATCGGTTTCAGCGGGCCGGAAAGTTTTTTCCATAGGGGTGCGAAAAAGCCGAGGTAGCGAGTGCCGGCAACGCAATCGTTCAGGGTTTGTTCGTCGATGCGCGGCAGACACAACAGTCGGCTTTGATTAACCCAGAGGATGTCCCGGCCGCCGCAGTGGCTGTGCAGCAGCTTGTCGGCAACCGTAGGATCAAAAACCATTTGATCGCTGCGACTGTAAAACGGTTTGCCCGCAGCCACAACCCGGCTGCCGATAAGATACAGCTCCCATCCTCTGGGGTGTGTGGTGTCGCAGGTTTTAAGCGGCTCTGGATCGTTCAAGCATGCACCGGTGGAGAGATCATAAACGGCCGGCGACAGGGAGGTCCCTCCAGCCAGATACAGTTTATGGTCGTGAATCAACAGGTGTCCTTGCACGCCGGCGCCTGTTCGCGCTTCGCGCAACAAATGGCCGGAAGAGTTGTTTTGCCAGATCACTCTTCCGGTCTCTGCGTCCAGGGCATAGACATAGACGCCGTCATAGTTGAGGATGCCGGCGGCCACATAAGCCACGCCGTCTTCAACCAGCACGCCGCTGGCCCCTGGCCAGGTAGACAACAGATTGCCATAAACCGGAATCTTGCGTTCAGCCGGAGCGATACGAAATCTCCAGACCATCTGGCCCGTGCGCGCGGCAAAGCTGTAGATCCATCCGTCGCCGGAGCCCACCAGCACTTGTCCGCGATGGACGGTAGGTGGAAAACGCACCGCTCCGCCGGTGTGGGCTTTCCACAGCCGTTCGCCGGTGATCTCATCCAAAGCGTTCACGGATCCATCGCTGCCGGCGTAGAAAATCAGGCCGTCCGCAGTCACCGGGGCGGTCAGTTCAGCCCGCCAGGGGTGGCCGAGGATCTCTGTGCCAGGCATTTCCGCCGGGCTTTCCGCAAACCGCCACAGTGTCCGGCCGGAATCGGTGATCGTTGCCGTTGTAGTGACATTGCCGATGTTGTTCTTGCGGAAGGTGGGCCAGTCGGCCGGATCATGCAGCAGGCTGGAGATGCTTTTTGAATCGGCAACGGCGGTCTCCAGCCGTTCCGAATCAATGGCCGTGGGATAAAAGTTGAAATCGCCGGCTGGTCCCAGCGCGGTGAGACCATAGATGGAGAGCTGACAATCGCAGACAAAGGGCCACCAGTAAAGATGACCGTTGGCGATGGTGACGCCGTCAAAGCACGGTGGACGCATGGGCGAGATCCATTGCGGCCGGCTGGTCTGAATATCCAGCCGGACGGTGCCGTCATCGGCGCGGAAAAAGATGGCGTCCGCGGCGCCGGTGGGACGGGTGCAGGCCCGGCGTGCAATCGGCAGATCGGCGAGGATGTCTCCGGTCAGCGGATCGAATTTCTTGCTGACGTTTTGCCGCCAGATGCCGCCGATGCCATACAGACCGTCGTCGCGCAGGACCAGTTGAAAATTGTTGAATGGATTTTCCCAGAGCACATGGCCGTCGCGGGCAGAGACCGCCAGTAGTTTGTCGATCTGCGGACCGGCGAAATAGAGCGCCTCATCGCTGCACTGCAGATAGTTGCGCGAGCGCCAGTTGGTCTCCCATCCCTGGCGATGCAGATAGGCGCCGATGGCGGTGAACAGCTCTTTCGCGTTCTCCGGCGTCTTGCGCCACAGTTTTTTGCCCGAGCGTGCATCCAGGCAGGTCAAATAGGCGCCGAAGCGGAACAGAAAAATGCGATCGCTGTTCATGCACAGCGCACGGCCGTCGATAGGTTCTTCTTCATGATAATGCCAGGAAATTTTTCTGGTTTTTGCATCGATGGCGAAAAAATCCCGGCCAAATCCCCACGGGTGATCCTGCTGATTGAATCCCGGCGAGATGGCATCCCAGGGCCAACCGTGTTTTTCCCGGCCCCAGCGCATCACCGGATCTTTCATCTCCTGTTCGCCGATCAGTGCGTAGAGCGTTCCGTCCTGCAGGCCCATCCATTTCCAGAACGTTCCGCCGGCTTTTACGGCGTCCGGAGCGATCTCTCCTTTCCATTCACCGGTACGGCTGTCATACAGCTTGCAGGATCTGTCGTCGCCGACGTACAGAAGGTCCGGCGTCGCGATGATGGTGTTGCGATGCAGCATGATGCCGGGGACCAGGTCGCGCTGCCAAAGCAGGGCGCCGTTATAGCCGTTGAACGCCACCAGTTTGTTCAGATAGGCCTCTTCGCGTTCGTGAAAGGCGATATGGCCGAATCCCTTGAACAGCCGGCCGGCTGAAGCCACAGCCACCTGCGCCGCCGGCGCATAGTGCGGTTCTGCCAGAAATTGGGTTAGGTAGGGCGCCACCGCGACTTTGTCTTTTGACTGCGGATTATTGTCCGGACCGTGGAGCGGATGACTCCAATCATCTACGCCTTTGGGAAACGGTTTGGTCCATTCCTGTTTACCTGTGAACGCCCTGCCCCCGGGCCGCAGCACACGATGGATTTCATTTTCCCATTCGGAAGGTGATCCCTGCTCCAGGATCACGGCATCGGCCAGGTTGTCCGCCAGATGGATGCGGGAAGAAGCCCCGGCCTCGATATACAGCCGCGAATTCAACAGACCCGATTGATCCGCCAACCAACGATTGTGCGCCACTCGGTGCGGATCGGCCAACTGAAGGTAGATCAACAGTTCGCTGTGTTGCGCCAGCTGCAGCGCTTGGTTGGAGAGGGTGTCGCTGATCACCACAGCAATGCCGCGAGGATGATCCAACCGGGCCAGAACATGATCCGGCGCCCAGCCGCCATGGCCCGATGGAATGGCGCTCTGCTCTTGACGGCAGCTGAAACTCAGGGCTATGAAGCCGAGAAGCCAATGAACAGCCCTTCTCAACCATTTTGGCATGCTGCAGCACGGTCGCGGACAGCTCCCGCGCGCATGTGGAATCGCGATTCCTGCACTGTTCATGGCAGTGATCTCCTTTTTTTCTGAAAAAGGATGATGAGGGCGCCGGCCAAGATCGATACCACCGACAGGATTAAAAACCAGATCAGCACTTGCGATGCGACACGTTTACCTAGGGCTGTTTTTGTCGCGGGAGCGTTTGTATGGTTCGTTTTGGCCATTTCAGCGCTTGTATTCAAAGGAAGGACAGAAGACGGTGGTCCAGCACTTTCGTCAGACCGCATTCCGGCGATTCGATACAACTCTATCTTGACCAGCGGATTTTCCGGATCAAAGCCAAGCGAGTGCGCCACCTGCGCTTGCGTTTTTTTTGTCCAGGACAGGGGGATCATCGGGCCCAAGAGCCAGGATCGGTCCAGATCACATTCGCAGTCGGCGCCCACCAGCGAAAGCAGCTGATAGATCGCCTCTGCGCTGATTTTATCCCCCTGTAAGGCCGGGCCCATTCGGCGGCCGCGGCCATATAGGACGACGGCGGTGGGTTCGATTTCCTGTTCCAACACTCCCAGGCTCCACAGCAGCACATGTTCCTGCCCGCGACGGAAGACCGGCATCTCCAGCACGACCGGCGGCGCGGTTGATGGTTTGGGCATCAGGGATAGAACCGGCTCGATCTGTTGCAGGGCTTGACGAATGGCCAGCCGACTGCGTTGCGTCTGCTCCGGATCCGTTCCGCTGATGAACAGAAGGACCGCGTGCGCAGTCACGATGTTGTGCAGAATCTGTTTTTGCGTCGATGAGGAGAGAACCTCCTGCAGAACAGCGGGAATAAAGGTAGACAGCGTTCGGCCGCCGCTGCGGAAAACGAGAGGCGTGTTCAGGCTGTCCACTGTCAGAATCGCAACAGGATCATCCTGAAGAGGTGTTGGACGCTGGTCCAACTCGATGGTCAGGTTTGATTCCGTCATGGCTTTTTCACAGAGCCTGGCCAGCCGGTCGAACTCTTGCTGCGTTACCGTTTTTGAATAGGAAACGGTCAAACGATAGGCCGGAGAGGTCAGGGTGGAAAAACCGATCTCGCGAACGGTATAACGGCAGGCGGAAAGCGGAAGCGGCGATGCCAGCAAAAGGAGTGGAATCAGGATGGAATATGCCGGCGTGTGGAGAAAAATCCGGCGAACGACCGCTGCCATGGAGTGCATAGGGGGCTCCCAAACCGCGATGACCATGAATGAATTTTCCGGCTGCAGGAAACAGTCTTTGCACCGGTGGGCACAGCCCGCCGGTCAAATAGTTCGCGCGAAACCGGTTTATTCTCGATTGTTGGTGAATTGGCTGATCAACGTTTCCCGCAAGCGAATAAACAGAACGGGCACCTGCTGCTGCAATTCCACACAATAGCGGGTCAAAAAAGTGCGGCCGGCTGCGGGATTTTTTTTGTACCGTTTGGCCGCTTCGGTCTCGATGGAATCCTGCCGGCTGAATAGGCGCGCTTCCCAGGGATCGCGCACGCTGCGCACCACCTCGATCGCTTTTTGAAAGCGCAGACCGGCGAGGTTGTCCACAAAGTCGATGGTCCAGCGCGCAGATTGATCGCTGTATTGGTCCGGATGATAGATTTGGTAACATTCGGCGGTCTCGGTGACGCCGGCGTAGATCGGTACATAGGGGCTGAAATAGGGATTGTCCAGATAGACCCAATACACTCCACCGATCGCATCAGGCAGCCATTCGCGCAATTGACACACCATGCCATAGTGACCGCGATGTCTGGCAACAGGCCGGCGATTGGTGAGTTTGAGCAACATGCGCAGATCATTGCTCGGAAACGGCGTGGCCAATGGGCTTTTCGCATAACCGCCTTTAGCCGCGGGAACCAACCAGTTGGGATCTGCGGTGATGTCGTAGATGGTGCCCTCGAATACCGAGCGCTGAAAATCGATGACATCGCGCACCGACAGTTTACGCTCCGGCCTGGCGGAAAAGGGGTAGAGGCTCAACGGCTCCACGGTTTGCCGATAGGCATTGATCGGCTGCAGCGGGTCTCCGGTCAGCGTGCGCTCCGGCCAGTCAGCCAAATGGGGCGTATAGGTGGAGTAAAAGAGCCAGAACCTGCCTGTGGCGTACTCTTCCGGCAGCGGCGCATAGGCCTCCTGCCAGACAAAGGGTTTTCCGGACTGCGGATCATACCATCCGCGATCGACGGCCTCCTGCAGGTAATTGGCAGACGTCATGAATTCGTCTTGGTTCCGCGGCTGAATTTCCTTGATGATGCTCCAGTTGGGAATCATGGTGACATGGTCATCCGGCAAACGCTGCGCCGCCCAGATGGCGCCGGGCTTACCGCCGGCTTTTTTCCAGTCAGGACCGACGCCGAACACCTCCAGGATCCAGACCTCGCGCGGATCGCCGATGCACAACGCCTCTGATCCGCCGGAGGAGCAGAGAAACCCATAGGTGGTCATCAGATCGCCGATCAACCGGACCGCTTCGCGGGCGGTGCGACAGCGCTGCAGGGCGAAAATCTGCGCTGCCTCGATGGTCATAATCTGTTCGCATTTGCCTTTTTCCGTGTCCAACTCTGGTTTTTGCGCTGTCGTGCTCTCGGCGATGCCCAGCTGGTGTTCGTTCATGTGTGAATAGGCGGAGCGGAAATAGGTGTAGGTTTTCGCAACCTGAGGAATATAGCCGAGGATCTCTGTGGGCGCATTCAGCGGTTGCCTGGGGTCCTGCAGTCCCCAATACACCGCTGCCTGTTCTCCTATTTTAAAGGTTTGGCCCGGAACCACCCGAATGCGCGAGTCCGGTCCGCAATCGGTGTGGGAAACAATGACCGATCCGTCGACCGAGGCCAGGCGGCCGACGCCGATGATCGTGCAAGCCCAGCTGGAGGAGAAAGTGAAAAGGAAAAGCATGCCTTTGCATTTCATGAACAGCGCTCCTTTATGGAGGAATCTTTGCGCTCCGGCTTCATGCGCTTGGTGTCCATCAGACCTGGAGCGGCAAAACAATCCATCGGGACAGCGGCCGATGGGGTTTCCTGATCCAACGCCGGCTCGCTGGTGTCGGCGACGTGATCGGGTTGTGAATTTTTTTCAGCCGGCCGCCATTGAATTAATAGATAATTTTTCTTAAATTCAAGGTATGTTTTATCGGCTTGAAAGGCGACAGCGCATGAATAAAGCTTTTTCCGTGCAACGGCCGGCCGGATTTTCACGCCGGCCCACATGGCTTGGATTAGCAAGCCTCCTGCTTTTGATCGCCGTGGACGCATTCGCCGGGGGGGCGATAACCGCTTATTCGTTCAGCGGTGATGTGCCCAGCCGGTCTTTTTGCTTGTTCGCCGGGGGTACGTCTGTGCCGGTCGTAGAGATGCCGGCCATGACCGCGGAAGAGCGCCGGCGTCTGGCGGTGGCCTATTCGAAATTGCCCTCCTATTGCCATATCGATGATCCTGCCTGCATGCATCTGCACTATGCGCATCTGGCTGCCGCAGGCGAGGTCGAGATCGACATTCGTTCGGTGGAGGAAATAAAAGAGTGCCGCATACATCCGCTGGAGTGGAATATACCCTGCGTAATCCGGAACAAAAGACTGCTTTTCAAGACGGAAAAAGGCCATCAGCCGCGTTATTACGTGGTCCGCATCAATCAGCTGCCGCCCTTGATGGTGGCGGTGGATCCACCGGAACCGCCGATGAACAAAAAGGATCCTGCCGTGGTGGACGCGTCGTCCTATTTGACCGATGCGAGCGGTTTGATCGAGCAGACCGATGGCTTTCAACGGGCGTTCGAGGATATGAACGGATCTGGAAAAACCCTGTACGTTCCGCCGGGCATTTATCTGGTGGATCAGCTCTCTATTCGCGCCGGCCACGATTTTACCATTTATCTCGCCCCGGGTTGTTTATTGAAAGTCAAGTGCAGCACGAACGGCGAAAACATGCATCGTCATGGTTTGTGGTTGGACCGATGCCGCAACGTAACGATTTCCGGCCGAGGCGGCATCGATCATCAGGCCTATGAAAACTATGTGATCTATGGCAATAACTATCAGCACGGCATGATCGACTATTATACCAGCAATCCGTCCTGTCCGTGGATTACGCAATCCCCTCTATTTCTGACCGGATGCCGGTGCATTCTGATTGAAGGCATCACGATCCGCAATGGCCGCAATTTCAACATCAACGCGCGCCAGTGCGATAGCTTGACCATCCGGGGCGTCAAGATTTTTACGCCGCCGGCGTGTACGCCCGAGTACGCCGACGGCATCAACACCGCCAGCTGTTGGGACGTGTGGGTGGATGACTGTTTAGTGGCCTGCAACGATGACTGCTTCGCCTCCGGCCACTATTTCGCTTCTTATGATGTTCGTCCTTCGCGGAATCATAACGTTAACGGCATGCTGGGTTGGAACATGCGAGCGAACGCCATACGCCTGGGCTTTTATACGGACCATGATCAGGGTGATTTTATTTTTCAGCATTGCCGTTTTATCTCCATGCCCTATGGATCCGTGCTGATTCACGGCTTGCGACCGAAAGCCGACGGTTCCCCGGCACGCTACGGCGCCATTCGATTGATCGATTGCAGTTTTGACAATGCGGAACGGCTACGGTCGCTGTTCAGGGTGGAACGGGCCGGCATCGACAGTCTGGAGTTGAGAAATGTAACATTTTTCGGTCGACCGAACTCAGCCGCCGCCTGGCAGATAGAGGGCGACGCGGCGGCGCCGATTCGATCGCTGCGACTGGAAAACGTGAGGGTGAACCATAGAAGGGTAGAAAAGATCGATACGGCCTCCTCACGGCTGCGCCAGGTGGAGAGCTGTACGATTGAATGACCTGGACGGCGAGCGGTGGCAGAGGCGCTCGCCGATTAGGCCCTATGACAAGAGGAGCTGTCGAATTTTTGGGGAAAATCTGATGAAACAAACATTTTTTGCCAACCTGCTTTTCATGGCCGTCGTCGCTTTCGGTCAGTCCGGTGAGTTTGATCCGGCGGACTATCGGCAATTTCTCGCGGCAACTGGCACGCTGGACGCACAAGGCCTGCTGCATCGTTATCCGGCCGGCGCCTTTCAATCCACTTCCCCGGTTTCCTGGGAGAACGCGCTGTACAGCGACAGCGTCGACGCCCATTTTCGGCTTACCCTGGCGGAAAAAGCGCTCATCCGCCGCAACGGCTTTATGGTCAGTGAGCGGCTCTCCTATCCGACGTTTATGGCCGCGCTGGAGGACATTTATGTCAAGGATCTGCCGCTCTTTATCAGCGCCGATGCGGTGCTGCATGCGGTTCACAGTTCCTATGACGTCATTCTCAAACAGACCGAGGTCCTCCTGCTTTTACCTGAGCTGACCGTTTGTCTGTCCAAAATGCATGCGGCGTTGCCGCAGCTGGCGCAGCGATACGCGCAACAGCCGCAACTGGCGCTGATGCTCAGGGATGTGGATCTCTATCTGTCTGTGGCCAGGCGGCTGCTGGACAATGAGACGGTCCCGCTTTACAAAGCCAACCAGACCTCTTTCCGTGAACTTTTGGCTCTGGTCGACGGGGAAAAACCGGCCGCATACCACCTTTTTTCCTCCACAACGCGCGACATCGATTTCAGCCAATTCCAGGTGCGCGGCCATTACCTGGATGAATACCGTCCGGAACTGGCGCGCTATTTCAAAGCAGTCATGTGGCTGGGCAGAACCGAGTTCTATTTGATCCCGCCGCAGCAGCTCGACGATCCGTACCCGTTTGCGGATATTCAGCGACAGATCATCGATGCCTTGCTTCTGCAGGAACTGGTCGACCTGGCCGAGGCCAGAGTGCATTATAATAAAATAGACGAGGTGCTTACTTTTTTTATCGGTACGTGCGATAATGTGACATTGCCGCATTTAGATGAAATGAAGCGGTGCACCGGCATCGCCGCAGCAGATCAACTGCTCGACAGTCTTACCACAACCGTTTTTCAAGACACTCTGGCGAAACGGCCGTTCGCCGGCCAGCGCATCAATTCGCAGATCCTCTGGTCTGATCCATTGAATCCGGACGCCGTCAAGCCGGCCGGCTCTTTTCTGTTGCTCGGCCAGCGTTTCATCATCGATTCCTATGTCACCGGCCAACTGGTCTTTGACAAGATTGTCTATGACGGCATTCGCGTCCCGCGCATGCTGCCCTCCACCTTGGATGTGTTGTTTGCGCTGGGCAACGACGCAGCCGGTCAATTGCTGCAATCCGAACTGGATCGTTTTCATTACGCACCCAATCTGGCTGCGGTGCGCCGGCTGGTGGATGGCTATGACAACGCTTTTTGGCAAAGTTCTCTGTTCAACAGCTGGCTCTCCGCCATTCGCGGGCTGAATCCGCCTGCGGATCGCAGCTCGTTGCCCGCGGCCATGCAGACCGCCGCCTGGTGGCAACGTCTGATGAACACCCAGTTGGGCTCATGGGCCGAGTTGCGCCATGACAACCTGCTGTATGCGAAACAATCCTACACCGCGGGTATCACCTGCTCTTTCCCCCGGGTCTACGTGGAGCCGGCGCCGGAGATGTTTGCCGCCCTGCGCGATATGGCAGAGGCTGGTGATAAAAAATTCAGCGCCCTGGGCCTTACCACCGGGATCTCTTTTTATTTCAGGCAGTGCCGAGCGGTGTTCGACACGCTCGCCGTCATCGCGCAGAGAACACGAAATGGAGAGCCGCAGACCGAACAGGAAAAGCGATTTCTGCAGCGAGCGCTCTACACCGAGTTCGGCTGCAATCCGCGCAAATACACCGGCTGGTACACTCGATTGTACGTCGAGTACGGCGAGAGCGATCCCATCTGGAAGCAGGACTATATTGTGGCGGATGTCCACACCACACCGACCGATGAGTATGGCGGCTTGGTCGGTTGGGTGCAGCACGTCGGCACCGGTCCCATCAACCTGGGCGTGATGGTGTTGCCGCAGAACGGACAAGAGATCGCCTTCGCCGGACCCATGATGAGCTATTACGAGCACCTTGCCGTTAATTTCAATCGGCTTACCGATGAGGAGTGGACCCTGCTCTACAATATGGCGCCGTCGTTGCGGCCGGATTTCTGTAACCTCTATCTGGCGGACGCGGCTGGCCAGGGCTATGATGCAGGCAGAATTCTGATAACCGGACTGCCGCTGCAGAACAAAGAGCACCAGCCTCCGCAGACCCCGGTTCTGGTCTCCAACTATCCCAATCCCTTTAACGCGACGACGCTCATCCACATCGTGTTGCCAAGCGGCATCAAGGCGGGGAAAGGCCGGCTAGCCATCTTTGACCGCAACGGCCGTGAGGTTTGTACGCTGTTCAACGGACCCGTGAGCGCAGGTCATCATTTGGCGCGGTGGGACGGCTGTGACCAGAACGGCAGTCCGGCAGCCAGCGGGGTTTATTTCTACCGTTTTAGCATGGGTGATTATACGGCCCGGGGCAAGATGAGCCTGGTGCGTTAGCAGTCGTTCGCGGGGTTGGTCTGGGCCTCTTTTTTTCGCGGGAATTCAGGCCCGGCAGTCCGGCGAGGTTATCGGCTGGAGACGGTTTTCTTGACCAGGATCATCTGCGAGAACCGCCCTTTGCTGAGGTGAAGGTTAACTTCTTTGGCCGCGGGTTTTCTATCGCGGCGCCAGTCGCCGGAATCGTTTGTCAGCGAAACCTCATAGGCTCCTGTGTCTTTCAACCCGGGAAGGCGAAGCACCTCTTTGATCTCCTCATCGGCCTTCCAGCGAAAGAGAAGGGCGGCGGCGCGATCCCCTGCCCGGCTGTAAAACACGATGCCGCACCAGGCTCTGCCCTCTGTTGGATATATCACATCGTAGAGCTGATCGGCCTTGATGATGTTTATCTTTCGATAATTTTCAACCTCCTGCAGAATGATCCGCCGCTGCTCGGCATCCACTTTGGTCAAATCCGCCGATAGGCCCCACGTTCCGATCATGGCGCTGCGGCAATAGAGCCGCAGACTTTCCTGATCATGAATTTCATCGATTCGATTGGTCCAGCGCTGCACCTTGTCGGGCGCGAGGAAATCCACGGCGCCCAAGGCCTCTGCGATGTTGGAGCGACTGTGCTTCAAACCGTTGGCGCTGCCGTCGCGGATCCAGTGCGACTGGCTGATGGCATCGGTAAAGCCGTTGATCATGCGGCCGCCGCTCATGCAATTTTCGATGAACAGATTCGGAAAGGCGAGGCGAACCGCTGCCAGGCTGGTTTGTAAAGCGGCGATGTTTTTCATCTTCCCCGCCCGAGTGCTGTCGCCGAGAAACTCTTGATCATATTTCCACCAATTCATCCCATAGCTGTCCACCAGATGACGAACGTGGCTGGTCAGCCGGGAGGTGAAATCGCATCCCGCCAGATCAAGGGCCCAGGCCTGCATGAATTCGCGATAAAAGCCCGGTTGATCGATATAGTCCGGCCGTTCAGCCGCGCCCACGCTTTCCAGCCAGGGACAGCTCCACAAGCCGACCAGGATATTCTGCTGCTTCAGCTTTCCCAATTCCGCTTCAAATTCCCCAGCTGCGAACTTGGCTCGGGAAGGGGTCCAGTCCCCGGTCCGTTCGTACCAGCCCGCATCCACGACGAACGCGTCAAAGCCATAGGGCGTCCATGCGGCGATCTGATTTTTCAGAAACGCCGCGCTCAGGGCAAAGCGCACCGAGTACCAGTGATTATAGATCAGAGGGAAGGATGGAGTGGGCATGGTATAACGTGTGCGCGCAGCCTGATCGCGAACAGTCAGCCAGCGGCTGCGCATCTCTCTTTCTGCGCCAGTTGCCACAGGGATCAGGGAGAGCGTCGGCCCGGCTATTTTTTCACCCGGCGCCAAAGTGAGCTGGGTCTCTTCTTCAGGCAGAAAAACACGAAACGCAGCCTGTTCTCCGCAGGCGGACCATTCCGCGCGCCAGCCGCCGCTCCAGTCCAGGCTGAAATAGCAGCGGCCGCGCTCTGTCTGCAGATACCAGAAGGGGAGCTGTCCGGTAAACGGGGCGCCGCGCGCCGGCCGTTCCTGCCGGTCCGAACTGTAGGTGCGGGAAAAGTAAACCACCGGCTCTTTTCCCAGACGGTCCTGCCGGGGCTCATAGGTCAACGCCTGCCAGCCGTGCACGGCGCCTGCCGGCATCCACTCGGCTGCCCACACGGGAAACCAGCGGATGGATCGCTGTTCTCCATGGTTGATCAATTCCATCGACAGGCGAATCAGCTCCATTTTTTTGAAAAGAGCGACGTGCCAGATGATCTCGAGATCCCCTGCTCTGCGTGCGGCGTAGGCCTGTTGGATGAGTGAATCTTCGTTCAACCACCAATACGCCGGAGGGTCATCCGCCTGTAAGGGCTCTTCCTCCGTCGGCCACGCCTGCAGGAGAGAACCCGGCGCCGCCGCCTGATTCAGCCATGTTCCTGCGGGTGAGGCTATCTCACGTATAAAGGGCCTGTTCCGGCCGTCAACGGCCAGATGCACGCTCAGCTGCCCGTTGCTCAGGATCAGGGTTTGCGTTTGCGCCCCGGCGCAGACACAGCTCATGAGCCAGGCCGCTGTTGCCATTCGGCGGATCAAAGCGCGGGCTTTCATGCCGGACTCTTGCCTTTGGCCGTAGGATGAGTATGTGTCTGCAACAGGCGCCAGCAATACCATTGCATGCGCGGCAGATGGAAAAAGCTCTTCCATAGATTGCCTTTCAGCGCTACCGAGATGCGGCCGTCGCGATGCAGATAACCATACCATTCGCCGTATCCGGGATCGAGGAAATGGGCATCGCTCCACTCCTGCACTTGCTTGTGCCATTGGCGATATTTTTCTTCGCCGGTCAACGTGTAGGCCAGCAGCGTGGCGATCACCGTTTCGTTGTGCGGCCACCAGAACTTCATGTCGTGCCAGTACTCCTGCACTGGTTTATGATAGAGATCGCGATAATACAGAATGCCGCCGTATTCCGCATCCCAGCCGCGCTCCCACATATAATCCAGCATGTCGCATCCCAGCCGGATGAGCGCGGCATCGTTGCGGAACCATCCCTCATGCATGATGAACCAAGCGCCTTCGATGGCATGGCCCGGGGTCAACGTGCGGCCGTCGAAATGATCGACGATCTCGCCGTTGGGGGCCACACTCTCCATCACAGCGCGCAGGTCCGGCTTGACGAACCAGCGCTGAATTTCATCGATGCAGCGGTCGATCCAGCTGTTCACTGAAGGGTCGCCCAGATTCAGCCGCAGCTCTTGCGCGGTGACAATGGTGATCATGCGGGGACTGAGACCGATCATGGGCCGGGTGTCGGTAAACTTGGCGGGCATGAGGCCGGGGGTGAAATTCCAACGGGTGAACCGGTCGAACAACTCTTTAGCCCGGGCCGCCGACCGGTCGTCCCCCGTGGCCTTGGCATAGGCGGCGTGGGCGATGGCGGCGAAGGATTCGCTGAACGCATAGCGCCGTTTGCGCAGCGGCCGGCCGTCGCGGGTGACCTGGAAGAACATTCTACCGTCCGAATCGAAACAGTGCCGCTCGATAAAGTCCAGCCCCTGTTTCGCCCAGTCCAGCCATTCGCTCCGTTGTTCAAGGGTGTTATAGAGCGTGAGCAGCATCCAGCTCATGCGGCCTTGCGCCCAGACGCTTTTGTCGCTGTCAATCAGCGATCCGTCGCGGTCAAAACAGTGGAGAAATCCACCGTGCTCGAGATCGATGCTGCGGGGAAACCAGAATTTCACCGTGTTCTCCAGCAGAGCGGCGCGATAGAGCGAGAGTCGTTCGTCCTGTGCTTTCATCGATTTCCTTTCTTGAAGCGTGGTGAGCGGGGCTGGTTTGAGCGCTTGCATGGATAAATATGCGAACCGGCGCAAACGGATGCAAGGGAAATTATTTCCTCCGCACCAGGTGCGGAGGCGGTATCTTTCTCTGAATCGTTTTTCCCTTGCATGGGATAGCAGGACGGATTATATTAATTTTACGGATTCTTTACCCATTGGACGAGAATAACCAGGAGGGATCATCGCATGCAAAAATTCTTGTTGGGCGTCGCTATCGCCATCGGTGGATTGATCACCTACGTCAACGCACGTCCGGATTTCGGCGATACGGCCGTGACCGCCGTGATTTTGCTGGTCGTCGCCGGTATTTTCGGATTTTTACGGCCCAAATTCTGGTGGCTGTTCGCGTTGGCTTTAGGCATCTGGATTCCTATCCTGGGGTTTTTTCGAACGCAAAATCTTTTCACGCTGCTGGCGCTGGTGGTGGCGTTCGTCGGCGCGTACGGTGGTTCGGCCCTGCGAACCAGATTGGCTGCGATTAAAAAGTAGACATCCCCATGCAGGCGGAAGGATGTTCGCCCGCGATCTTGACTCGTCAGCCGGCTTTTGGCGCAGCGTCTGATAGGCGTGCCACCGAAGGCGGCGTTCCTCCGCCGCCTTCGGTGTTGATTTTAGCCAAGCACTTGATCACAATCACGGTCATGTCGTCATACTGATGGGCTTTGCCGACA
>CAZKQR010000032.1:17281-19213 GCA_964554965.1 uncultured Cytophagia bacterium
CCAGCGCCAGCAGCCGGAACCACCACGTCTGCCAAAAGGGCGGGGAGATGACGATTCCGATCGCTGCGCCACGTTCATTCCAGACGCCGTCGTTGTTGGACCCCTTGACGTGAAAGACATATTTTCCGGGAGCCAGAGTCGTGTATTGCGCCAGCCGGTTTTTCGCCGTCGTCGTGATCCAATCCTTATCCAACCCTTCCATTTTGTAGGCGTACAGGTTTTTTTCCGGCGCGGTATAGTCGAGCGCAGCGAACTCGAAGGCAAAGATATAGTCGCGATGGTCAAGTTCGATGGCCTTGACCTCGGAAAGGGGCCGGGCGAAATGGACTTCGCGGTTCATCTTGCGGAACGAGGTGAGCACGATGGGCGGGATGTGGGGATTGTCCTTGATCGTCTGTGGATAAAAAGCATTAAAGCCGTTGATGCCGCCGAAGAACATCTCGCCGCTTGCGCTCTTGAAGAAGGAACCGCCGTTGAACTCGTTGCTCTGCAGGCCGTCACGATTGTTATAATTTTTACACAAGCCGGTGACAGGATTAAAGCGCACCAATCCGTTGTTGGTGCTGATCCAGAGGTTAGCCTGTTCATCCTCCAGAATGCCGTACACCGCATCGCTCGGCAACCCCTCCCGGGTGCTGAAGGAAGTAAAGGCGCCGTTGTGGCGATCGAAACGGAGCAGACCCGCGCCCCAGGTTCCCAGCCAAAGGAGGCCCTGCCGGTCTTCGTGCATACAGAAAATATAATTGCTGCGGATGCCGTGCGGGTCCTCCGGATTGTGGCGAAAATGGGTAAAGCTTCCCGCCGCGGCGTTGTAGCCATCCAGGCCGCCGCCCTGCGTTCCGATCCAGTAAAGCCCTGCGCTGTCTTTGAAAACGAAACGGACATAGTTGCTGCTGAGGGAGTTTGAATCAGCCGGATCGTTGTGCAAGTGATTAAAGCGCGCGGCGGCATGTGCGGGACGGGTGTCCAAGCGGTCCAGGCCGCCGCCGTTGGTGCCGATCCACAGGGTACTGTCGCTGTCGAGAAACAAGGAGCGAATTTCATTGTGGCAGAGTGAATAGGGATCGCGGTCGTTATGCAGATAGCGGATGAACCGTCCGCTTTTCGGCTGAAAGCGGCAGATGCCGCCGCCGTGGGTGCCGATCCAGAGCTCGCCATGGTGTCCGGGGACGACCAGCCGTACGATGTCGTGGCTGAGGCTGTTGGGGTTCTTGAGATCCGCGCGATAATGGGTGTACTGATTGCGCCGGCGGTCGAGCCGGTCCAGTCCGCCGCCATGCGTTCCGATCCAGAGTATGCCCTCTGGGTCTTCATAGATCGACCAGATGATCGGCTGGCTGAGCGCGTCCGGGGCATCCGGATCATACCGATAGTGGGTGAACTGTTTGCGGTGCACGTTGACTTTGCTGGCGCCGCCACCGTAGGTGCCCACCCAAAGCAGTCCGGAGCGATCCTGAAACAGAGAGCGGATTTCATTATGACTGAGCGAGTGCGGGTCCTGGGGGATGTTGCGCCAGATGTCAAAGCGTCCGTCCGCCGGGTTGAGCCGGTTCAGTCCGCCGCCGTCTGTGCCGACCCAGATAAAGCCTTCTTCGTCCTCCCAGAGCGCATAGACGTTGTTGTTGCTGAGGCGATGCGGATCAGCCGGATCGCTGACAAACGTCTGCAACCGGAGCGCACCGTTGTCCTGCCGCAGATGATGCAAGCCATGCATTGCGCCGATCCACAGGGCGCCGGATCGATCGACGCGCAGCGTCCGCACCGAGTCGCGCGCCAGGCGCTTCCACTCTCCGGCCGCATGCGCGAAGGTGGTGAAACGGGGATGAAGAGAGCCTGTCTGATCAGCGGTGAGCAGGTTTAAACCCTGATCGGTTCCGACCCAGAGGTTGCCGGTGCTGTCAACCGCCAGAGCGCGAATATGGTCATCGCTGA
>CAZKQR010000033.1:0-19174 GCA_964554965.1 uncultured Cytophagia bacterium
GTTTCCTTCAAGCGGTACTGAATGGTGGTCGTCGGATTGAACGGGTTCGGATAGTTCTGATCCAACGCGAACTCTTGCGGCATCTCCGTCTGAGTTTCCACTCCGGTCGGCATCATCATGGTCGCAGAGATGTGATAGCTTCCAGTGGCGTTGTTGCCGATCGTGGCGTTGCCGCCCTTATAGGCGGTGCCATAATAAGGCATGGCCACGGCGTAATAGGTGCCGGTATAGGGCAGCGCGGCGCTCTTAACCTGAGAATAGGTGCAGCTGACATCGCCCAGGTAATAGTTGAGTTCATACCAGTCGTCGTAGTCGTCGTTATCAGCGAGCACGGTGCTGTCCGCCGTCAACAGGCGCATGCCGCAATCCAGCTCACGGATCCAGCGCGGGCCGGTTCCGGGCGACATGGTCACGGTAAGAGTCTGGCCGGCAATGCCGTCGATGGCGAAAATATCCAGGTCGGCGTCACTGTCAAAAGCCACTTTAACCGCTTTGCCGTCTGTGGCCAATTTGGCGACCCCGTTGGCCTGCTGTAGAGTGTTGTCTGGTTCGTGCAGTGGAGCGACCTCGGAGATCAGTTCGCCGCCGGCCGCGTGCAACTTGTAGGTGCCAATGTTCTGATCACTGATACCACCCACCGGCATGCTCAGACGGAGCAGATAGGCGCCGGTCTCCGGGGGATTAAACCCGCTCAAACGAAAATCTTTGCTGTTGTAACGTCCCATGGGTGTGGCGTCAATGATGTTTTCCTTGGGACTCGTCTCCCGGTAGACTTCCAACACGATATTTTCACCCACTTTGGAATCCGCCGAGTTGAAATAGTAGAAACGGCCATGCTCCAGATTTACTTTGAACCAGTCCTGCAAATCATCGGAGCTGAACTTGGCCTCTACCAGACTGCTATTGGAGATCGGAATCAGGTTGGCCTGATCAGCCGAGTTGTTCGGCTCTGATTCGCTGATGGTGCCGCTGAAGGTGATCAGGTAATCGCCCGTGCCCGGATTCCGGTCGTTGGCTGGGTCATTCAGCTGAGTGCTGTAGCACGCCGCCACCAGCACATAGTATACGCCGTCGGCCGGCACTTCAATGCCGACTTTGGAATAAGTGGTGCCGGAATCATCATCGTTATCCAACAGGGTATCCCCATTGGCATTGACCAGGAAAATATAGGAATCCGTGTCGCGGAACCAGGTTTCGCCGCCCACCGGGGTCATCTTGGCCTCAAAGGCTTGCCCTTTGGTCAGGGTGAAACGATAGACATCCATATCATTGTACCCTTTGGGATCCGCTGAATTGTAGAAAGCGGTCTTGACCGTGACGCCATCGACCGGATAGTCGCCCAGCGCATCCGCTTCGGCGATGGAATTGTCGGGTTCATGGAAAGTGCCGACCTCTTTAACATCGCTGCTGCGCATGCGCACAACATAGGCGCCGGCGCCCGGGTTCGTGCAGGTCAGCTTGAGATAGTAGGTGCCGCTCGCAGGTGGCAAAAAGCCGGAAATGCGAAAGTTGTTGTTCTTATAGCGGCCGTCTACACTGCTGTCCAACACATTTTTGCTGGTGTCGGCATCAGAATAGAGCTCGGCGTGAATTTCGCCGGAGAGTTCGCTCCGGGTGGAATTGATAAAATACATCCGGCCGGCTTGCAGCTCGACTTTATAATAGTCGAGATCAGCGGCGCTGGAGAAGGTAGCCTCCACCTCTTTGCCCTCAGGCAGCAGCATGGCCAAGGAAACGGAGTCGTTCTTTTCGCGTTCTTTAAAAGCCGGGGAAGCCGCGCTGGAGTAAACGATCAAACGGTACACGCCGATGGGGTTGTTGCCCTTGTGCGTGGGGTCGGTATAGCCGCAGGCGACCTTGATATTGACGGTGCCGGTGCCCTGCAGCACGTAGCCTTTAATGGCGGAAAAGACGTTACCGCTGTGGCGATCCGCGCCGGGGCGATAGTCGTCGTTTTCCAGTTTGTTGCCGCTGGGATCATAGAGCTCGACGACCGTATCCAGGTCGCGCGCCCACAGGCTGCCGTTGACGTCGAGAGCGCTGAACAGCTCGACATCGATGATATCACCGGCTTTGCCTTCGAACTTGTACCAGTCTTCATCGCCGGCTGGATAAATGGCAGCGACGGTTTTGCTGGAGTCGTATTTCACTTCAATAGCGCCGGATTGGGTATTGTTCGCCGGCTCATTGGCGCGGCTGGTAGTGCGATAGGTCGCCCAGCCCATGCGCAGGCGGTATTCGCCGGTAAAAGCACCGGTGACCGAGCCGGCGGACGGGTAGACCTTAAACAGATAAATGCCGTCCTTCGGCGGAATAAAGCCGCAGAAACGGAAATTTTTGTTGTTGTATTTGCCGGCCACCTGGCTGCCGGCGAGATTGGTGGTCATGTCTTCGCGATTATAGACATCCAGGTTGATGTTGGCGCCGATGGTGCCATTGTTCTCAGTGGTGAAAAAGTACATCTTGGTGCTTTTAAGATTGTAGGCATACCAGTCGGCATCGCCATCCGATGAGAACTTTCCGTTAATGAGAAAGTTGTTCGTCGTGCTGATCTGCGCAGAGGTGACCTTTTCGCACAACGGGGTGGCGCTTTCCGGAGTGTCATTGGGTTCCCGCTCCTGGGAGCGCTCGCCCATCCAGGCGTAAGCGATATAGCCGCCGGTGGAGGGGTCTTCATCGGAACCGGTGTTGGGGTCGCCGCCGTACTTGGAATAGACCGCGGTCATGGTGACGTAATAAAGCCCGGAGTAGGGCAGGCTGTCCATCACGCCCAGAGAGAAGACGTTGTTTTCGCCGAAATCCTCTTCCTGGTTGTCTTTATCGTCGTTGGCCAAAAACTTGGTATTGCCATCGCCGTCCCAGATTTGGATTTCGCTGTCCATATCGCGGGTGTGCGGATTGCCCTGGACCGGTTCGGTCTCCACCCACAGGCGCATGCCCTGTTCGCCGACCATGTAGAAAATATCGCGGTCGTCCCAGCCGTGCGGCGCGTTGTTCAGGTCATAGAGCATACCGTTAAAACGGGTGCCGTCGATGGGCAACGGAAACTGGCTGAAGGATTCCTGAAAAGAATCATCCGGCTCATGCAGACCAGCCCAATACTGCAACCCTTGCGAGATGTAGCGAATACGATAGTTGCCCGTCTGGGGAGCGACGATCGGCGTGGGTTCGGTCACCTTCAAATAGTAGACGCCGGAGCCGTACTCGCGCGGAGACCAGCCGGCAACGCGAAAATTGCTCCAGCCGGCGCGGCCGTCGGGGTTGCCGATGAATAGATTTTTGGTGGTGTCGGCATGGAAGAAAATCTCAACATGCATTCTGGTCGGCAGGCTGACGGAATCCGAATAGATGTGATAGATGCTGTCGGCTGACATGTTCATCTTGTAGATATCCACATCGGTGTGGCTTGAAAATTGCGCAAACATCAGCGTATTTTCAGGCATCATCGAGGCAGTGGCAAAGTAGTTGTTGGGTTCAGCCTCATCACCGCGGGTCAATACAGTCTGGGCGGTGAGGATTGAGGCGGCCATCAAGATTACCAAAACCGCTGTAACACTCCATCTGTTCATTGCATTCCTCCTAAAGAGTTAATGGCAAAACGACAGGAAATGATCTACCGGCTGTTTAAAGGGACTCGTATCCTCCTTTCCGAATCGTAGCCTCTTCCACTCGGCGAGCGTCGCAGGACTACGGCTAAAACATCAGGCCCAAAGAGAATCGTTGTGTGCTTTTTAGAATCCCCCAGTCGGACCAGGAATAATCGACCCGAAAGCCCATCATGCCCCGGCGGAGATATTCCACGCCGCCGCCGAACGTCACGCCGTTCTGATGATCGCGTTCGTACAGATTCTCATAGCCCCCACGTAGATAAAACATGTTGGCAAAGCCATACTCAGCGCCGAGATTGATGCTTTCTGTGGTATTGCTGGGATGGTTGACATCGCCGGCCACGGTGAGGGTGCCGAAGGCGCCCAGGGTTCGCGTGTAAGCCAAGCCGACACGGAACAGCAGTGGCAGAGAATAGCTGCCAACCTTATAGTTTACCGGTACGCGGTCAAAGTTCTGCACCGCTGCATCGGGGTCCACCACCGTGGTCAGATGGCGGCCGGCCATGCGAATATCCGAGCCGAAATTGCTCACCGAGGCGCCGATGCGCAGACCCTTGAGCATGGTGTTGTAAAAGACGCCGACGTCCATGGCGATAGCGGAGCCCGACTCACTCCAGATGCGCTGGCTGATATATTTGCCGGAGAGGCCGAAGGAAAACCGGTCTGTCAACGCCATGGCATAGGTAAGACCGAAAGCAATGTCCCGAGCGCTGTAATTTTCTCCCGTGCCTTCAGGACGGTCCACCGTGCGCACCGGGCTCTGGCCGTAATCCAAGCTGATAAAACTCACACCCACCGAAGCGCGAATCGAAGGGATGGGCGCCACCAGTCCGACAAAATTATATTGGGTGTCTGCCAGCCATTTGCTGTTCATAAACTCTACCTGGAATCCAGGGGCAAACGCGATGCCCGCCGGGTTCCAATACAGCGCCGAGGCGTCGGTGGCCTGAGCCACATAGGCGCCGCCCATGGCCATTGCCCGTGCGCCGGCGCCGATCTCCAAGAAAGTGGCGGCGCTGGTGCCGACCCCCGCCACATCGGTCACAAACTGGCCCGTTGTCCGGTTCTTCTCCTGCGCCAGCACCATCCCGGGACCGAGCACTGCCATCATACAGATCAAGCTGGTAATCTTTTGAAACATGATCTACTCCGAGCTAAGCTTGAATGAACCCCCGTTGATCCGCACCGTTATTTGATGATCGCTAATTTGCCGATTTTACTGCCGACGTTGGGCGCCTCCACGTGATAAAAATAGACACCGTGCGCCACCTCCAGACCGTCTTTGGTCCGCAAATCCCAGCTCTCGCGACCCACCGTATCCATGGACTCGTGCTCAATTTCGCGCACCAACCTGCCGGCGCTGGTAAAGATCGAGATCTTGCATTGGGTCGGCAGGTTGACAAAGTCGATACGACGGTCGCCCCGGCCGACATCCTGGCTGACCAGCCGTGTTTCCAGCGTGCTGGCCGCGATGTACGGATCCGGCACGGTATAGATTTTATCCATGGCGTTTTCAACCGATTCTTGTCGCACCTCCGCGCCGATGACTTTATATGTAAATACGTCGCTGCGGTCAAAGGGCTTTTCGGTGAGGAACTGGAAAACGTCGCCTTTTTGCGGTGTGATTTGATAGCTGGCCTCCACGCCGCGAGGCAGGGCAAAGTTGATGCGCCACGAGGTCTCGGTGTAGATGTACTTGGTCACGCCGCCGACGGTAACCACCAGCGGCGCCGCTTTGATGGCGATCTGATCGCCGACGCTGATCACGCCCTTGAGCGAGTCGCCGTTTTCGGACAGCCCAAAGACCACCTCAAACGGATGCTTAGGATCGGTGATATCATAAACTTTATAGTTGGTAATGATTTCGCGGCCGGGAACGGCGGAATACGAGGTGTCGGCTCCCGGCGACAGGATGCGCACTTCATAATCGCGCGGCACCGCCCGGCACTGGGCATCGTACCCACGTGGATCGCCGATCAAATTGGTGGCGCCTTTGGTCCATCCGGCCCAGGCGACTTTGATCGAATCCGCGTTGTTGATGTTCAGCTTGTAGCCGTGAAATAATTTTTCTGCAAACGCATCGCTCTTATAGTTGTCCTTGGCGCGCAACAGTGTGTCCCCACTGGTGATATCCACCAGGATGGCGCCGCTGGTCAAGCCGGTTTTAAAGGTCTTGTCGAATTTCTCGATGGAGGCATCGTCCTTGAAAGCGAGCTTGTATTCATGATTGCGCAGTAGGCTGTCCGGGATCATCATCTCGATCTCGATGGAGCCGGTGCCCAAGCCGGCAGTGTGCAACACGCCTGATTCCAGTTGCGGCGGAACATATCCGGCCGCCGCCTCGGTGGGCACCACCACCGCGCAGTTGCGATCGACAAAAATCGTCTGGCCGATGATGTTCGTCTGAATCACCGCTGTGCATTCGGTTGGGCTGTTGGGCGTGAGGTTCATACGATCGCTGAGGCCGCGGGAATAGAAATCCGCCGCATAGCCTTTATCTGCGGCCACCACCGCATAATAATACGTTCGACCGTTGGTGACATTGGTATCCACGTAGGAATGACGCAATCCCGTGTCCTCGCCCATGTCATAGGCAACGCCCAGGTCCAGTCCGTCGCCCGAACCGTTGCCGCCGATGGGAATGGGGTGCGGGCCGGTCAGGCCGTCCTTGAGGTCAAACTGGGCCAGCGGTTTATAGAGCAGGGGATTGCCAAAGGCGTCGGAAATGGTTTTGATGTCGCTGAATTGCGGGTCCGTGCTTTTGTAAATTTTGTACATCTCAAAATCCGCGCCGTAAATCGGGTCCTTGGATTTCTCCGAGTTGTTGTCCCACATCAGGATCACCTTGCGGTCGCCGACGATGGTGGACAGCACGGGCAGGCGTGGCGGTTTGGAAAAATTGTAATCCGAATCGTAGATGCGCTGCATGGTGCGCTTGTTGCGTAGAATATCCGGCAGATCATTGCCGCACAAACAGGCGATGGCATACTTTTGTCGTCCCTCTTTGCCCGGTTCCAGACGAATGAAACCGCTGCCGTAGCTGAAGGCCACGTCGCGGGTGTACTCTTCATCGATGGCAAAGGTGCCGGGCTGAACCTCCACGGTCCAGAACTCTTCATCATAGGCCAGCCGGTTGTCCACATCTTTCAGGTACCAAGAGGTCAAGCCAACCTGATCCGCCTCGTCGTTATCGGTTTTGCCGAAATTGGGTTCGCCCTGGTCCGGCCTGCCGTTGGCCTCGCTGCCATTGGGATCCGGGCCGGAATACCCTTCATCATCCGGGCCGATGCCGTCAGAACCGACATCATCCCAAATCGTCTCCAGATCGAGTTTGCCGTTGGCGTTGACATCCTCGCCGGCGTCCAAGACGCCGTTGTAATTCACATCCTCATTGTCGAATTGGCCGTTGCCGTTATTGTCCTCCCACTTGCGCCAGTCGCCGTCGTCGTCAATGGTGTCCCACTGGCTTTCATCGACGAATCCATCCTGATCGTCATCGATGCGGTTGTCGCTGATGCCCGGGCTCTCGAGGAAGGCAAAGCCGAAATAACCGGTCGGCAGACCCTGGCTGGATTTGCCGCTCTTGTCCCACACATAGGTGATGTCATCCATGGTGTCAAAGTTTGAATCATCCATGGCGCCTGTGGCGCCCACATCCACATCGCTGTACATACCGACCACCGATTTAGCGATCGCCTTGCCATAGTTGACGATATCATAGCGGGAGATCAAGATATCCTCTGCCTGGCGCGCCACCCACTGGTAATTGCGCACCTGAATGGTCAATCCCAAACCGCGCCGGCCATTGGGCCACGGCCGAGTGTCCGGTGTATCGGTGCCGGGAAGATTAAAGGGATAGTAGGCGAACTGGTCGTTCTCGCGATCGTCCATCACATAGTAGGATTCCTGGTCCGCGCGGGCGTAATAGCCGAACTCGCCGTTCCAGCGGCCGCTGCAGGGTCCGATCCCCAGCGTATCGGTAACCGCACGCGAGTCGCCCTCATAGCTCTGCGGCGGCCAGTCGATGGGCCAGGTTTCACGCAGGTTGGTCATCGCGGCCCATTCCGATACATTGATCATGCTGTGATCCAGCAGGCCGTTGCGGTTGAAATCCTCCGCTTGTTGCAGCACGCCGTCCCCCTCACCGAAATCCTGAGTATTCGGGAACCCGTCCAGGCCGACATCTTCGCTGATGCCGCCGATATCCCAGCTGGTGGAGTTGAGGTGATGATTATTAAAGTAGCGCGGCAGTGGCTTCCAGTCATACCAGTGGCTTTTATCCGCCGATTGTTTGATGCTGCTGCGGTGAAAGCGCGAGGAGAAAACATGGATCGTATTGCCTTTGGCGTCCTTGACTTCGCCGCCGATGAAAAAGCAAAATACCCAGCCGTATTCCGTGCCCGAACCCTTGGGCCAGATCATCTTCCAACCGGGCGCGCCGTCAAAATAGCCGTCTGCCAATTGGCCCTGGTTGACCCAGCCGGTTTCAATCAGATTGCCGTCATGTTTGGAGAGACGGACATATCTTTGCAGACCTGTGGGCGTGGCCGTCTGCTTGAACAAAGCCGGCGCCATAGTGTGCGAGCTCAGGTAGCTGACGGGATAGCCGGCCGCAGGTCCGGCGTATTGTGCCTTAATGGCTGCGTCCTCCGCGGTCAGCGAAGCGGGCCGGTAGAGAACAAAAAACGCTGCAAAAACAAGCCAGCTTCTAACCCATAACCTTGATCGATTCATTGTAATCACGTTTGCATCCTGTCGTTTAAAATTTCCTGCAACCACTCAGGTGATCTTCGATAGATTAAAAGCGCACGGCCAATCCCGCCTGAACCCGGCGAGGCTCGGAAAACCAGGAGGGCTCATTGTCCCATTCACTCATGGTGAACTGGCCGCCTTGCCGCAGCATCTGCATTTGCACCAATTGGTCATAGGGCAGGCGGGCGTTTTGAGTAGCCCGGCCGGTGATCCTGTACACCGAATTCTCGTTCAGCCGGTCGAGCAGGTTGTAAACCCGGAAAAAGAGAGAATAGGTCAAAGTGCCCATGGTGAACTGCTTATTGGCTTTCAAATCAACGTTAAACTGCATCGGCTTGCGCGCGCTGTTTTTAAACTCACGGTCAGGCAGCGCCAGCTGCTCGACACTGGAGGGGGAATAGGGCAAACCGCTGCCGGCGGTGGCAATGCAGCTCATCCCCCAGTTGCCCGGCTTGGTCAAGCTGAGAACCAGATTCAAGGTATGGCGCTGGTCCCAATCCAGGGCAAGAATCTGGCGCTCCGGAAACTGAATCGATTCGCCGCTCATGCGTGTGGCCACCTCGATCAACTGCAAAAAGTCGGGATTGGAGGCGCTGCCACGTGCATATTGAAACGTATAATCAATGGAGCCGGACAAAAGCCCGGTGCGCATTTTCTCCAACGACAAGGAGAACCCTTTAACGTTGCCGTAATCGCGATTGATGTAGCGATAATAGCCGACTGCATCCACCGTCTTGACCGCTTCCAGTCCCAGCTGATTGCGGATGTCCTTATAGAACAAGGTCACGTCCAGGCCGAACTGGCCGTTCAACTCCTGCTGTAACCCGACTTCATAGGCGATGGTGCGTTCCGGTTTCAGGTCCGCATCGCCCAGATTCGCGCCGGCCAGCAACAACGGCGTCATATGCACATCGATCGGCCGCTCAAAGAGCTTTTCAAAACTGGGCATTTGAAAAAAGTGGCCGTAGGAGACGTGAAACGCGCCACGATCGGAAACAGGAAAGGAAAATCCAAGGCGGGGCGATAATTGCTTTTTGGCGGCGGACTCACGCAAATTGCCGAGCAGGCCGATCTGTTCGGAGAGAGTTCGCTTGTCCACCATGGTCTTGGCGTTGGGCTGAAAATAATCAAACCGTACACCGGCGTTGAGCACGATCTCGCCCAGTTCGATCTTGTCCTGAATATAAGCGGCGAATTCCAGCGGCTTGCGATTGTAATCCATATAATCGCCATCCATGGCGTTGGCCAGGCGCAGTTTTTCCGACTCGTAGAAGGTGTTCCAATTCCGCCAATAATTCCCCATTTGCGCCCAGTACTCGGAAAACTCTAATCCCTTGCCGTTGATCTCGTTGCTGTATTTGTAGCTTTTCCACAGGTCGGTTTCCAGCATGGGCTGATTATTATAAAGAATATCATGTTGTCGTGCTTCAAAGCCCAACTTGATCATATTGACGCGATCCACCTGCCAGTTGAAATCGCCGTTCATCATATAGACTTTGCGGATCGTTTTACCGCGGCCGTACTGGTTGTCCCCCTGCACAAAGCCGGTTTGATCATCCGACGCGCCCAAGGGCAAATAGCCGCTCGCGCCGGGATAGTCCGCGACTTCTGTGCTCTCATAGAGCCAAGAACGACCATAGTTATATTGATAAGAACCGCGAAGATTATAAAACAGCGTGGCTGAGGGGCTATGCCGGAAAGCGAGAAAGTGGTGGTGGCTGTACCCGCGATACTGCGTGCGGCCGTCGGGGGCATAGCGCCAGCTGCCGTCATATCCCCGGCTGTCGCCGCGGGAGCCGAACAGCGAATAGGTGATGCCTACGGCCGGTTTGGGGACATAGGTGAGCTTGCCGGTAAACGTAAGCTGCTCGCTCTCGGACATGGGGACCAACGCCCGGTCGCCGGTCTTGAGCGAATCAGGGACCGGAATGCGGCCGTAGGAGGAGAGCTGATCCGCATTGCGTTGGGTGAACCAATGGCGGAACGCGTCGATCTTCCACCCATCGATGGCGGCATAGCGGCGCTCGCCGAAGAGATGACCGTCGCTGTTATTGTAGCGGGCGGTGGCGAAAAAGCCGACGTTCTTCAACTTGGGCACCGGCCCGGAAAAAGTGGCCTGAACATCTTTTTCGTTGAGCGGATCCACCCTATTAATGCCGATGAACCGGTCCGAGTGCGTGCTGAGATTGTCGCCGCTGAATAGCTGGATCTCGCCATGATAATCGGTCTCGGCGTTTTTGGTTACCACATTGACGATGGCCGACTGGGCCGAGCCGTATTCCGCATTAAAGGTACCGCTGATGACCTGCAGTTCCTTGATGATGGAATTTTCGATGGCCACGTTGCTGCCGCCGCCCTGGGAAAAAGCGTTGGAAACGGAAATCCCGTCGATCAGATAAGCGACCTCGCGGGAACGTCCGCCGCGAAAATGCAAATCGCCGCCGGCGCCGGTCACCACGCCGGCCTGCAGTTGGATGATCTCGGACACTTCCTGAACCGGCAGATCCCGAATGGTCTCTGCATCGACGTAGGACGCCGTGCTGGTGCGGTCCTTCTCAATGACCGGGCGCTCCGCCTTGATCACGACCTCTTGTCCTTCCAGCGTCTTGGAGCTGAGCGAAATGTTCTGCGTGGTGGTTCGGTCCACGTTGACCTTGACATCTTCGATGGTCAACGCCATGTAACCGATCATCGAGACCGCAACCTTGTAGGTTCCCGGTGGAACGTTGATGATCTGAAAATAGCCGTCCGGATCCGACACCGCGCCCCAGGTGGTGCCGACCAGCAGCACATTCACGCCCGGCAGACCTTCTTTGTTGTCCCGGTCGATGATGCGGCCGGCAATTTTTCCGGAGGTGCCGGCCAGCACCGTATGGCCGGTCAGCAAAAGCCCGACAACAACGAACAGGCTCACCACTTTTGCTTGCAGCTTCATTCTACCTCTTTTCATTTTGACCCTTTTCACACCGTAAATTGGGGATTACTGTATAGGACGTTTTGGACAGCCTACAATTCTTTTCCGGAGCCGGTGATCACCCTCCATCGGGGCTCAATCCTTTACCTCGAAATCAGCTGCACCCCATCCTTCATCGCCGCAGGTTGCAGGTCAGATGAATTCAGCAAGATTTGAACAAGATATTTGAGGAGGGAAACACGGTACGCAGAATCAAACAGTGGCAACGGACCACGCACGTCCGGCGACCGTAAAAATCGATAGAGAAATTAACCTAATTTAAGTAAACTGTCAAGAGAAATTATTATCGCAAAAAAACAAAAAGCACTTTATCTGCTTCAGTGAGACCGACGGTCCGGTGATGCGCAGGGCGACGGCGCTGCTTCCCTGGACGGCCGGGTTATCGTCAAAAGCGCCGCTGTCCGCCGGCGATCCCGGCTGAAACAACGACGGAGATGAAGGCCATCAGCACAAGGGCGGCCACCAGGATTGCCGCCACAACCCAACCCCCTGCCCGCTCATGCTCAGCAAACAATGGGGACGGTTTGGAACGAGAGGAGGAATAGAGCAATACCAGGCTGAAAAACAGCAGCCAATAGGCGTACTGTTCCAGCTGCAAAAGGTCGTTGAGAAAAAAGAATCCTTTTTTCAAATGGCTCAACAGAATATAAAGGGCGGTCAACAGGAAGAACAGCGTGGTGGTGCTGCGCTTTCTCCAGGCATACCAGGCAGCGAACGCGAACAGAATCACCCCGCTCACAGCCAGATAGTACTGCGCGTGAGCAAATTGAACGGGGTTCACGGCATTCAGGCCTGCAGCCATTCGAATGAACTCCTCCAGGCTGAAGGCCTGCCACACGTTCACCAGCGGCAGTACGATGAACAGTCCCAGCAGCGCGAGGGTGCTGGAACGGCCGGAGACCTCGGCGCTTTCGGGCCATTCCTGAGAGTAAACTCCGTAGGCCAGTCCCAATCCGCCGCACGCCCCCAGAGTAAATTCCATGACGTTCCACCAGTTGAAAAGCCATCCACTGACTGTGCCCAGGGTCTGAAAAAAATTTCCCAGGGCGAAACCCAAGCCGGCGCCAAAGGCGGACCACAGTGCCGTGCGCAACGCGCGATGAAATCGGTTTCTTTGCAGATACCAGGCCAGGCCGGCGGCCGCGCCCAGGCAGGCGGCCCAAAGCTCGGAACGCGGCGGCGTCATCCACAGCTCCCACTGATAGATCAGCACACCCCAGACCAACAATCCGGCTGCCACCATCTGCGTGAGCAGCGCCGGCCAGTCCGGCTTTTTATCCTTTTCGGACTCTAAACTCAGACCTAAAAAACCGCCGCCGATAAAACCATACAGTCCGCCGATCACCGCCAACATGGACAGCCCATAGAGCACATTGGCAAAATCACCGGATCGTCCGTATCCCACTACCATACCGTAGCTCATCATGCCGCCCACGCCCCAACCGATACCGCCCAGCAACGACGCCGGCAAAGCTTTGCGCTGCCAGTCCGGCCGCCCGCTGATCAGGATGAGGGCCAGAGATCCCACAGCGCCGGCCCAGGCAGCGCCCTGTTCATGTCCGAAATGACCGCGCAGCGCCCAGGCTAATCCAAGAGCCAGAGCGGTGAAGCAAAGCGGCCGTGTTCCGCGGAATAATGAAAGTCTGTTCATGGCGCTCCTCCTGTTACGCGGTCGCTGCCGCAGTGCGGCAGACGTGAGACCCAAAGGATGAAAATAACACAGCCTCTGACCCACGACGGGCAGAGGCTGTTGATACAGAGAGAATCATCAGAATCCGACTAGATGGACATTTTATACTTTGCTTCTTTTTTCAGAGTTTCCAGCAGCGTCTCGGTCATGGTGCGGCGTTTTTCGCGCAACAGCTGCTGTTCCAGTTCGGCTTTGACATCCGCCAGCGGGCGGGTTTCTTTCTTGCGGTCCACGATCTGGAGAATATGATATCCGTAATCGGTTTCGACGATATCGGACAGCTGCCCCACCGGCACGGTGAACGCGGCGTCTTCAAAGGGTTTGACCATCTGACCGCGCGGAAAGTTTTCATACAGACCGCCGCTGTTCTTGGAGCCCGGATCCTCGGTGTACTCTTTGGCCAGGGCGGCGAAATCTTCGCCCGCTTTGGCGCGATCCAGAAGGCCTTGCATCATGGTGCGCTTCACCGCCTTGGCGGAATCGCTCAAGCCCCGGGTGGTCAGAAGGATGTGGCGCACGCTGGCGGTCTTATCCTGGTTGTAGGCGCTCTCCAGTTCTTCGGCAGCGACCTTGATCTCATTGTTCTTTTTATCGAAAAATTTGCGCAGGGTCATTTCCCGCTCTACATCCTGGCGAACGACATCCAGCGTGATCCCCTGATCGCCGATGCGTTTGGCGAACGCTTCCTGCCCGCCGTTCTGGGTGTAGATTTTCAGCAGGGTGCTGTCCAATTCAGCCGGCGTAACCTTGATGCCCTCGGCCTTGGCGGTTTCCAAAAACAGCTGGCGTTCGCCGAGACGTTCAACGTTGGCCTTGAAAAAATCCTGCAGCCGTTTTTCATCCAGCGTTTTCAACTGATCGGTGTTTTTCCCCATACCGCGCTGCAACTCGGTGAAAAAAGAACCGGGGGTGAGGGTGAAATATTTGCACGAGATCAGGGCTTTGTTGACATCCGGATCCATGGCCGGATATTTCTTTGCAATCTCTTTGGCCAGATCATACAGCGGGGTTCCCTTTTCCAGCTTGATGCCTTTTTTGGTTCCGCAGCCGTTGAAGCAGAGCGCCAGGACCACCAGGGCTAAAAGATCTTTACGCATTGAAAACTCCTCTAGTTATACGGATGCCTTCCCTGTTTAGGATATATAAAATAAGTAATAATTTTTGCAAATCATAGCGTTATTATCGTTAGCGGGGAGAAAAAGGACAGAAGGTTAACCGCCTGAGCAAATAACAGCCCAGGCTGGATCGGCCGCTATAACTCTTTAATGCGCAGGTTTTTAAACTCAATGGCATAGCCCTCGGCCTCCAGGCCAACATAGCCCTTGAGCACTTGCACACGCTGCCAGCGCGTGGTGGGGACGCCGTTTATCACCAAACTCCTTTTATCGTAGCGCAGCCAGTCCTTGCCGCCTTTGCCGTTGCCGGCACCCTGCCGCAGATTTGTTATGCACCTGGTATTACCAGTTGGCTTTATGCTCATGCGATTCGCATCTTTGATTATCCCAATTGAGCTGATCAGTTATGAGTGAAAATCAGGGAAAACGCCGAACGCATTGCCAAAGAAAGCGGTATAGATGATGAATTGATTCGTACAGCCATTCATACCGTTAAACCGGACAACATTGCCACTTTCCTCGGCCGTAAACTTCATGGCAACTATAAAGACAAAACAGGGAATAACTGCCAAGTACGCTATGAAGGCACTCGCATCAAACATACCATGGGCAAGGTGTCCACAAAAATGTATGATAAGTACAAGGTCATCCTGCGTATTGAAACGACCGTTAATGATGTTACTTTTTTCAAGCACTACCGAATGCTAGAACAACGTGATGGAACAAACGTCGCCAAAATGGCAAATATGAAAAAGAGCATTTACAGTCTTTGGCTTGATTTTCAGATTCTGATTAGCTAATTTATCGGCAGGGAAGAAACGGTGAGGGCGCCGCATAATGGCTTGGCGCTGAGAAAATGGGGTATCAGGCGCTTGACAGAGGATGCTTTGCAAAAGTCCAAGCTGTTATTTGGATCTTTCTAAAATAACCACGGCCAGCACTAAATAGTACTGACCGTGGTTTTGCGAAAGCTTTCAGAAGATCACTACGATACTGTAGAGTAGAACAATAGTGTAGTTGTGCGTCGTTTATTCGACTGACACTCTATTCCTATTGAGCCCTCGTCAAACCGTACATGAGGTTTTCCCTCATACGGCTTTCCTGAATATTTATACCTTCCAGCTATAGCCGACAGACCGGATAGTCATAATATAAGCCTAACTGTCCGTAGATGTAGTCGGAGCTTATTCGACCCCAACCGTATCCGCTTCTCCCCTTTCGTCGTTGCAGAGTATGGCGTACTCGCTTGTTGACGAAATTATTGATGCGGCGGAACGCCGCTGAGGCATGTCCTACCCGAAAGTAGGACACCCATCCTCGCAAGTATTCGTTCACGTCCTCGACCTGATCCTTTACTCGCTTCGGGATGCCGTGGTGCAGTAGCGTGCGTATCTTTTCTCGACATCGCTCCTGACTCCGCGGACTCGGCGATACCAATACCAACCGCTTGTCATTCTTCCAGCTCTTGGAATAGTAGAATCGAAATCCCAGAAATTCCACGCTTGCGCCTGTGTTTCCATCCGCAATCGCCGTGTCTTCTCTGCATTCAGGCGTAATCCCAACCGCTCCACATAGTGGTGCAACAGGCCTATTCCTTTATCTATATTCTTCTGTGCCAAGATTATCATGACGTCCGCATAGCGTATCATATGTATCGACCCTTGACGTATCGTCTCAAGTCTTTGCCGTTCATACGCCTGGTCAACAGGATTCAGGTAGATGTTCGCCAGTAGCGGACTAATCACTCCGCCCTGTGGTGTGCCCTTCCTACTTTGTCGATGTTGACCCTCTTCAACATAGCCACTGCTCAGCCACTGCTTGATTACATGGAGTATCTGCTGATCGGCGACTCGTCGCGCCAGCAGCTTCAACAGCTTGCTATGGGCTACGGTGTCAAAGTACTTCTCCAAGTCCACATCGTACACTTCTAGGCATCCCCAGTTCAGGTATTTGTATATCTCTCGCTCCGCTCCGTGCGCTCCTGTCTGTGGCCGAAATCCATAACTCGATGCGCTAAAATCCGCCTCAAATATGGGTTCCAGTATCATCAGAAACGCCGTCTGAACAATGCGATCGCGTATCGTTGGTATACCCAATGGTCTGAGCTTCCCGTTCGCTTTCGGGATACACTCGCCGTACTGGTTGCGGTCGATATCGTCGTTCCTTCATCTTAAGCTAAAGTTCGCAAAGATAGGTCTCAAGTCCGCTTGCCTCTACCTGCTTGCAAGTCTCTTTGTCTATCCCGCTCGTTCCACCGTTGGCTTTCACCTTGCGATAGGCCGCTGTCAACACATCCATTCGATACGTCTTATCGTATAGACTGTAGAACCTGTACTTCGGCTCCGCTTTCGCTTTCATGTACAGCTTTCGCTGAAAGTCCTGAAGATTGCTTGTGCTTGATAGCTCGCGCAATACACACTCCCTGGTCTCTTTGGACTCTTGCATTCAGCTGAGGCCCTTCCCTCCGAGTACGTTTTGCTGCATACTCATCCACAGTACTATGACCTCTTCCGACTCCCTCTACAACTTCCCTCCATTTCGTTGCCTTATTGGAGGGCACTGCTCCAGATCTCCCAAGTGGCGTTTTGGGCAACACGGGTTGCGAGGGTCTCCCAAGTCCCGTTCCTCTCTTTCTGACCATGTCGCCGCTAATACCCCGGAGGCGTCATCACACGTCGCTTTCTTAAAAACGCGTCTTTCGTGTGATGATGCTGACTTCGTCCATCAAATGGGGACTCGTCCACCTCAATTGCTCTTTACGAGGCTACTTATGCGTTCACTTGTGTTACAACCTGGCCTTTCGCGTAGCATCCTTGCAGATTACATTGTCGAGCCGCTTAGCCTATTGCCGTTACCATCTATATACCGGCTCCTCGCTACGTGGCGTCAGAGTTTTACCACGTTCGGGACCTTGTCAAGATTCGCTTTCCTGACTCACCCGAATAGAAAAGGAACAGTTTACCTTGGCACTCATTTGACCAAGAGAATTTTCATGGTTTGTTGCCGACTACCTGTGAGCAACCGGCACAGATAAATTCCGGTAGAGGCTGTTTGACCGAATTCGTCTTGGCCATCCCAGACAACCTCGTGCCGCCCTGCTTGAATGGGTGCATCGAGCAGCGTGCGTACATTCTGACCCAGAGTGTTATAGATCGCCAGCGAAACGAGTCCTGCATTTTCAACCCTAAAGGCAAGCTTAGTCGAGGCATTAAAAGGATTCGGATACGCGACTAGAGATGTTTCTTCGTTAGCTGTTGTTTGCGTCGTTTCTATGGGCTGAGTTTCATTGCCGAACATGCCCAAGTCGGCATTGTTTTTGGCTGCCGCTAAATCGTCCCGTCTATCTTTCACGTCGTCTGGATAGTCGCCAGCAAGAAACACTTTTTCCAAGCGCTCTACCTTGGTTTCCATTCCGTAGGCAGCGTAATAGGAAATCAATTGCAGCAGCAATTCTCTCTCGCCAAAAGTTCCCTTGGGCGATTGAAAAGTGATATCTTCTGCCTTTTTCAAATCTCTCTGTGAGGCATAAGCAAACGCTACCCAATTTTGCGCTTGGTGTGCCAATTCCGCGTCTTTTGCCGTCAGATAGCTTTCGATGTACGGCAAGTCTTCCTTCAGCGTCCCCAGCCGAAATGACGCCTTGGCATAATAAAACAACGCCTCGGCGGATTCTTGGGAGTCGCCTTTCTCGTTCAGTGCCTGAGTAGCATAGTCCTTGGCATCTTGATAGTTGTTGTTGCGATAGGCGGCAATTGCGTCAACAATTGGATCAACTGCTCGCTTCCAAGTTGGCCCTGCATTTTGCGAAGTGGAAAAATATGGATAATTATCCACTGAACCATAGAACCAAGTATCTTGGGGACTGGATGCGCCCCAATAGTTATTCTCAGCTTTTATTGTAGAGCCGGTGGTGTTGTAGACATAGTATTCACCGGAAGCTAGATTGAGGAAATCATTGTAGCCGCCAATGTAGGTGATATTGTCGCCTAATTCGGGGGAGCCACCTGCTGCATAAACTGCACGCGTGACTGTTGTCTGCCCCAAATCAAAAAGACAGCCACCTACCCAGGGGTTAGTGCCAGTACCGGCAGTATAAAACAGATAATTGTAAGTGGGTGTGCCTGACACTCTGAAAAAGCATCGAGAAATTTCTCCGTCAGCGCCATTGGCAATATACGCAGGATACCAACTTGGTGAAGTGAATTTGCAGTCATCAATGCTCGGCTTGGCGCTGTTTGATACATATAGGCCGTATTGAGCGGCGGTGACATTACAATTTATGATTAAAGGTGCTGCACTTGAATTGATGACATATATTCCCTTATTGCCGCCAGAAATTGTACACCCATCAACAGTTGGGCTTGAATTATTGACGTATACTGGATATTCTGCATTGGTTATCGTACAGTTCTCCAAAGAGCTTGTATTTGAAGCCGTAGAAGTAAAACGGACTCCATAATATCCATTAGCTGAGGAACAAGTGAAGGTAGCATTATCTGCCTCGAGGGTTCCATTGATGATTAACTCACTTTTTCCAGCACTAGAACCGCCAGACGTATAATCAATGGTAGCAAAGTTAATATTTGTACCTGACGCTATTGTTAGAGTTTTGCCTGTTCCGACTGTTACGTCTCCACCGACTTGGACAGTGTTTTCCCAAGTCAAGGCATCCGGTATGTTACCGAACCATTTTTCACCTAAATCGGCATGCATTGAAGATGAAGCATCACTAATATTATGCAAAACAAGGTTCGAATTTGTGTCATCGATATATTTACAGTTTGGTGAAGTAAAATCGTTTAGATGTCGCTTATTTGAAGACCCTGGAAATGGATCTCCTGTTTGGGTAATATCAGTCTGGCTGTTATCTGCTTCAATTAGATCAAGTATACCCGTAGAAAATTTATGCCAAACAAGAAGCCCCTCGGCTGGCAGACACCTATCAAATCCACTTGATCTCTGTCGATTTTCAATTAAAAAGAAATCATCCCCACTTTCAGCTATTTTAAAGACTTGTGGTGAACTGTAATTGTAC
>CAZKQR010000034.1:0-19056 GCA_964554965.1 uncultured Cytophagia bacterium
TCGATCAAAATGCTAATCAATTAAATTTATTTGACTAATATTGGGACAGTAGTGAGACAATATAGGAAAAATATTTTATAATGCAATTTACTTCTGTCCGGTCATTGATTATTTTAAAATCTGCTAATTGTTGTGTTTGTGGTAAGTTATTCTATCAACCAACAGCGCGCAAGGCCGGCCTGAGCGAAGGTCTTTCCGGCAGGTGTTGCTCAATACCCCAGCACGCTGCCGGCGCCACCGCGTTTTTCCAGCTTGATGTCCCGCAGAGTGGGCGACTTGACGCTGAGGCGAAAATAAATCCGCTTGCTCATTCCGGACGGCACCCAGTCCACCTGCGCCTCCCAGCAATGCAAATCCCGATAAAACGCAAACCGATGATAGGCGATCTGCTGTTTCTCCAGATCATAATGCGCGCTGTAGTTGATGCGCCAGTTCTTGGTCAGGCTCATCTCCGCGCCCGAGATATCCAGATAGTATCGTTTCACCGCGCTCGCCGGATTCGATTTATCCAGGTAAAAATTAAAAGTCATGTTCAAGCGCCAGGGGATGTTCAGCCCCTGATACACGCCCTCATCGTAAAACCGGTTGTTGCCGCGCCGGGAGCTCTCTTCCAAAACCGACAGGTCCTTTGGACGCAGCGGCTCCTCCGGGTTTTCATACTCTTCGTCGTACCCCTCTATGTTTTCGGGCCGTTCCGGGCCGCCTGAACCCTTGCCCTCCAGACGCAGGGAGAAGTTCAGGTTCAGGGAGGTGAAGCGCAGGTAATTCCACGGTTGCCAGGGCGAATCCTCCAGCAGATAGCGATTGACGCGTTGCCGGGCTTGCTGATCCCAGGCGTAAAAAGAGTGGCCGGTGCCGGCGGACAGGCTGAAATTGCGCGCCGGATTCGCCTGCCAGGTGGTGCGCATATCGGACAAGCGGTATTGCGTGGCCTTGAAATTGTATCCGGTGCTGAAATCCATGGTGAACAGATCGATTTTCTTCTCTTTCTCCGCCACCCCTTTTTTCATCTGAAACAGGTTGCGCACGCTGAGGCTGACCATCTGCGAGCCGTAGGCAGAGGTGCCGCGGAATCGGTCGCGCTTGACCGTCTCACCCTTGGCGTCGGTCACCGTCTGAAAATAGCCCCAGCCTGAAGTGGAGAAATCCGGCACATAGTTGAACGACAGCGAAGGGGTGACCACATGGCGGATCAACTGGATATCGCCGATGCCCGGAGCCAGCACACCGTAGATCTTGGTGGAGGCCGAGGCGCCGTAGCTGAACGTGTGGCGGGCGGCAAAGCCGGACTTTTCCCTGCTTTCGATCTGGCCGGTCTCCTGGTTCAGTGTGTACTCGTTGGTGCGATCGAACCAGTCCTCCGACAGGCTCAACGATTGGTTGAGCGACAGAATGCCGAAATATTTTTTCGGACTGGTCAGCGACAGATCCAGGTCATGGTTCAACCGGCGATCGGTTTCGCTCTGTTTTGAAAAGAGCTCAGCGCCGGTCTGCAGATATTCTCGAGTGGTGCTGTAGAAATTGGAGCCATAGGAATAATAAAAAGAGTGGTACCATTTTTCGCTGCGGCGACGGCCCTTGCCCGCTCTGGGATTGAAAAGCTGGCTTTGACTTTTGCGAAAGGTCAGCTGGGGCAGCGTGGTGGTGGTAACGTCGTCTTCAAGATCGCGGACCTGTGAGGCGTTGACGCTGAGACTGAGCTTGTGCTGCGGCCAGGATTTGGAAAAGGTGGCGTTGGAGCGCAGCTCGCGCGTCAACCGCGTCGACAGGTTGGTGGACAGATCCTGATAAAAACTTTTATCGCTGACAAAATAGCCGTTGGCGCTGAACCGGGTGTTGGCGTCGAACTCTTGGCTGTGGCGTACGGTCAAATCCCAGCGCCGTTCTTTCTCCGCTTCGCCAAAGTTCTTTCTGGTGAAGGAGCCGTTGATGCTGCCGTTCAACAGGTAACGCACCGCATAATTGAGGCCGCCGTCGACGAGCCAGCCGGATTTCTCGAAAAAATCGACGGTGGCGCGGGCATCCCAGTAATGGCTGGCCGCCCAATAGTAACCCAGACCGCGCAGATACCGGCCTTCGCGGGTGCTTTCGCCGTAGCGGGGAATAATCAGCCCCGAGTGCCGGCCGGATTGGGTGGGAAAAAAAGCGAACGGCAGCGCGGCGACCGGAATGCGGCCAAGAAACAGAACAATGGGCTTGGCGATCACCCGGTCGTTGACGATCATTTTCAACCGCCGGGCGCCAAAGTGGAAATGGGGATTGGAATCCAGCTCGCAGGTGGTAAAGGAGGCGTTGGACACGTTAAAGGTTTTTTTCGCCACCATTTTGATCTGTTCCCCCACATACTGACCGTCCTCCATTTTGGTCCGGCCGCGGACCACTAGCCCTTTGTCGGTTTTGTAATTAAAGGTCATTTTGACGCCGGTCATCTGTGTGCCGCCCTGAATCAGCACCGGGTCGCCTTTGCTGCGGACAACCCGTACGGAATCGTTCGAGCCGGCTTTTTTCTCCCACAGCGTGTCCGGCACCCCTTCTGCGATCACCAGGTTGTCGTTAAAGTCAATGCGGATCTGCGCCGCCCGCAGGGTCATGTCCTTGTAGGCGACCACGGCGTTGCCGCGGAAAGTGCTGGTGCGTTCCTTGACATAGTTGTCGATTTCTATCGCATCGTATTTGATCGAGGTGTCGATCTCGGAGGTCTTGAGCTTGGGCGATACCGCTGCGCGGCTGCTGTCGACACGGCTGGTGTCTGCAGCAGCGGCGTAGACTGCACTGCAGCCCACCAGGATCCACTGGATTGATTTTAGCAGAAAGCTTCTCACGGGAATGATTGCGGCGCCTTGACCTTCAGGGTTTGTTCATCGTTTTTTCTTCGGCCACAGCATCAACAGACGCTCTTTGATTTTTTTCTCGATGCCGTTTTCTGTGGGATGGTAAAAAATCCGCTCCTGGGCTTCTTTCGGCAGATACGCCTGGTCGACGAATCCGCCGAAATCGTGCGGATACTTGTACCCGTCGGCATAGCCCATGTTCTTCATCAGGGTGGTCGGCGCATTGCGCAGGTGCAGCGGCACCTGTTCCGGGGATTGAGCCCTGACCTGGCTCAACGCCGCTTCCACCGCCAGATAGGATGCGTTACTCTTTGGCGCGCAGGCGAGATAGACCGTGGCCTGGGCCAGGGTGATGCGCGCCTCGGGCATGCCCAGATAGTGGACCGCGGTGAACGCGCTCGTCGCCACCATCAGCGCGTGCGGATCCGCGTTGCCCACATCCTCGGAGGCGAGGATCAACAGACGGCGGGCGATGAACAGGGGATCTTCGCCGCCGTCCAGCATCACCGCCAGCCAGTACACCGCGGCATCCGGATCAGAGCCGCGCACGCTTTTGATGAAAGCGGAGATGGTGTCGTAATGGTATTCGCCTTTTTTATCGTACAGGCGGCTGCGCCGCTGCAACGCCTCTTCGATCAAGCCGCGGTCGATGGTGCGCACGCATTGGTCATCCGGCTGCGCCAATTGTGCGGCCAACTCCAGGCCGTTCAGCATCACCCGCGCATCCCCGCCGGCGAGTTTCAACAGAATCTGCCGCGCCTCCTCCTCCATCCGCACGTTCCAGGCCTGCAGTTGGGCGTCGCCTGCCAGCGCACGATCGACGATCAGCCCCAGATCCTCCACGGACAGCGGCTCCAGCTTGTAGACGCGGCAGCGGGAGAGCAGCGCAGAGATCACCTCAAAGCTGGGGTTTTCAGTGGTGGCGCCGATAAGGACAATGGTTCCGTCTTCCACCGAATGCAGCAGGGCGTCCTGCTGCGACTTGTTGAAGCGATGAATCTCGTCGATGAACAGAATGGTGCGCGAGCCGGCCTGGCGGCACTGCTGCGCCTCGGCGATCACCTTGCGAAGGTCCGCCACGCCGGAGGTGACGGCGCTGAGACTGAAATAGCGCGATCGGGTTTCGTGGGCGATCAATCTGGCCAGGGTTGTTTTGCCGGTGCCGGGCGGGCCCCAGAGGATCAGTGAGACCAGCTGATCGTCCACTATGGCGCGGCGCAACGCCTTGCCCGGAGCCAAAAGATGCCCCTGGCCCACCAGCTCGTCCAGCCGCTGCGGTCTCATGCGATCGGCAAGGGGACGATAGGACTCTTCCGCTTTGCCGGATTCTAATTGTGTATTGGCCATGGCGCCGCCGCTCTGTTCCTGTTTGAATGACAGTTAGGTAAAATTTAGTAAAATTTGCACCTATTTGCAAGGCGATAAAAGCGGCCAAGCCCGCAGGGCATCTATGCGGGCTTGGCAAGAGTGATGGAGCGGTTTTCTGCAGGAGATACGGACAGTGAGCTGATGATGTAAAGAATGCCGGCTGATTCTCTTAAGGCTCTCTCCGGCGAGCCAGGGAGCTTTAAATCATGATAAAAGTTTTACCCGAAGCAGGTTTAGGGCTTGCGAAACAGTCTTAGCTGCCTGCTTGTTCCGAAAAGGGGTATCATCGAGAGCAGAAACTCCTTGAGAGAAATTTTTAGGTAGCGGCTGCGCAGAATGGTGATCAAGGGCAAATAGACACAGATCATCAACGCCATGTGCTCCGTGGAGTTAAACCATTGCACCTGAAACCAGCGGTCGATCAGCAGCAGGATTAGACCGGAAAAGAAGGGGGCGCCGAACACCATGAACAAAAACAGATTGCGGTTCATAAGGCAAACCCTTTCACACTTGGTGATCATCTTGCCAAACGGGGTGTCGGCAAGTAAAACTAGAACCACGATTCCACCTGCTTAGCCAGGCAATTGCCTGTAATGCCCGCTGCACACTGAGCGCCAAAAGCCATACAGGCTAATCCGAAAGAAGGTGTATCGCTCATTCGTTCAAACCAACCCTTGACGCACTGGTTGAAAATGCTTAGTGCTTCAACGGCGTTAGGCGAGGCTTTGGCTAAACTGGCCGACAAACAGTCGTCTGTAATTTTGTGGCTGATGATTTTCTTGTTTTTCACCTCATAGGTCAAGAAAATTTGGCCCTCAACGGTTCTAAGGTTGTTGCGAAAATGATTCTTGCCAAGCTTGCAAATTTCATTGACGACGAAAAACGGCAACACCTCATCGTTGCGCAAAAACCCAAAGAGGGCTATGTTTAAAGAACGGGAGTTGTGCAGCTTTTCAATGACGACGATCTGAATATTCGATTCCGATAGAGGGACCAGGTAGGCCTGCTCAAAATCAAACAGAGCATCCTCTGAAATATACTGCATCGGAGTGGTTTTTTCAATAAATTTTTTCAAAGCTGATCTCGTTTGACCCTTCAAGCCCGCGTCGGTAATTCTGGTAAGATTCATTTCCTGAAGATTTTGCTCCGAGTTTGCGACGGGAAGCGAGTCTTGGTTGCACCCGCAGATGGCCAGCAGAAGAAAAAGGATGCTCACCATACAGTTTTTACAGTCAAGGATTTTCATGGTCGATCTCCCCTTAATGGCTTTTATAATAATGAATTAAACCACCGTTTGCTGTGGGTGATCCGTGCGGCCGCTAGGGACCGAGATCGGTGTTGTATTTTTCCAGGTGCATGGTCCTTTCCCATGAAAAACCGAACCAATAAAAGGGGCAAACGCAGAGCGGCGACCGGATGGCATTGGAGAATAACGCCGGGGATCCTGTTCAGTTACGTCTGTATCATGGCGTTTGCCCATATTTATACAAACCTCGTGATCCTGTCAAGGGACAAAATCGCCACAGCGGGCTAAAGCGCCTGGCGGGTGGGAATATTTTTCTTGAATATGTCCGCTAATTATCCTATTATCTACGAATTAACATAAAGAAAAACCGTGGCGCATCAACCCAAATTACACGAAAAAATATTCCTCGGCCTGATCATCGGCAGTCTGGCAGGCCTGATCGTCCAATATTCCGGCCTTTCCCAGGAAACCATACAGACGCTCATCGTTTTCATCAAGCCGGTGGGCGATATCTTTTTACGCATGATCTTTATGATGGTCATACCGCTCATCCTCAGCGCGCTGGCCCTGGGTGTGGCGGATCTGGGCGATGTGAGCCGCATCGGCAAGATCGGATTGCGCACCCTGGGCTACACGTTGATCGTCTCGGCGATCTCGGTGATCATCGGCATCGCGCTGGTGACGCTGTTCAAGCCCGGCGAGGCCTTGTCCACCGATGATCGCACCATGCTGATCGAGCGTTTTGCCGGCAATACTCAGATGCTGAACCAGGCGGTGGCTGAAGTCAAGAGCCGGCCCATCTATGAAGTGATCACCGCTCTGGTGCCGAAAAACCCCGTTGAGGATATGGCCCGCGCCTTTGATCCGTCGTACCGGGGCGGCGGGATTTTGGCGATCATGTTTTTCAGCCTGATGATCGGCATCGCCCTCTCCTCCTGCGATCAGCGCAAGACCGCGGTTCTGAAACAGGCGCTGGAAGGGCTGTATGAGATCACCATGAAAGTGATCTCCATGGCCATGCGCCTGGCGCCCTACGGCGTGGCGGCCATGTTGTTTAATCTGACCGCCACCATGGGTTTTTCCATCCTGCTGGTGCTGTTGCGTTTTGTGCTGGTGGTTCTGGCCGGTCTGCTGATCCATCAGTTCATCACCTACTCGCTGCTGCTGAAATATCTCGGTAAAATGAGCCCGGGATTTTTTTTCCGCAATATCCGCGAGGTGATGCTGATGGCTTTTTCCACCAGTTCCAGCAATGCCACCCTGCCCACCACCATCCGCGTCACGGTTGAAAATTTAAAGATTCCTCCTGACATCGCCCGGTTTGTACTTACGCTGGGCAGCACGGCGAACCAGAACGGCACCGCGCTTTACGAAGGCGTTACGGTGTTGTTCCTGGCTCAGTGTTTCGGCGTGCACCTGGCTTGGTCGCAGCAGATCTTTGTGGTGGTGTTGGCGATTCTGGCCGGCGTCGGCACCGCCGGTGTACCCAGCGGATCTCTGCCGATCATCATGATCATCCTTATCACCATCGGCGTGCCCGGCGAGGCCATCGGCATTATCTACGGCGTGGATCGCATTCTGGACATGTGCCGTACGGTGTTGAATGTGACCGGCGATATCACCGCTGCCGTGTATGTCAGCCGGTATGAAGAAACGCTGTCGACCGCAAAAAATGAGTGCGGATGAAGGGCGGAAGGCTGAATAAAGGAGTGAGCCTGGCCGTCGGCGCCGTTTGTGTCCTGCTCGGCAGCGCGGGGATGTTCATCCCTCTGTTGAAAACCCGAGAAAAAAATCCTCAGCGGCCGGAATGAACGCTCCGGTCTGCGGCGCCGGTCATGGCATAAGATAGAATAGAACCAGCCCCTCGCAAAGCGCTGCGCAGTCAGCCGGGAAGGGGCCTTTTATGGAATGGAGTGGAGTGCATGAAGGAACAGCTGTTTACCCGTAAACCGCTTTGGCTTTTGCTGGAGGAATTAAAAGGAGAGAACCGGCTGCGCCGTGTGCTGGGACCGGTGCACCTGACCAGCCTGGGCGTCGGCGCGATCATCGGCACCGGGATCTTTGTGCTCACCGGCGTTGCCGCGCACGACAAAGCCGGCCCGGCGCTGGTGGTCTCGTTCATCATTGCGGGCATCGCCTGCATCTTTGCCGCGCTCTGTTATGCCGAGTTCGCCTCCATGGTGCCGGTAGCCGGTTCGGCCTACACCTACGCCTACGCCACTCTCGGCGAGTTGTTCGCCTGGATCATCGGCTGGGATCTGGTGTTGGAATATACGGTCGCCTCGGCCGCGGTGGCGCACGGCTGGTCAGCCCATTTTCAGGATTTTATCGGCAGCTTTGGTCTGAAACTACCACATCAATGGACCACGCCGCCGTTTGATTTTGATCCGGCGACGGGACAATTTCTCGCCACCGGCGCCCATCTGGATCTTATCGCTGTGGCCATAACCGCCATTATCACCATCATTCTGGTTAAGGGCATTCGCGAGAGCGCTAATTTCAACTCGGGCATGGTCATCGTTAAACTGGCGATCGTTCTGTTTGTCATAGTGGTCGGGGCGTTTTATTTTGATGCGCAGAATCTCAAACCGTTCGCCCCTTATGGGTATTCCGGCCTGAGTTTCTTCGGCCATACCATCCTGGGACAGAGCGGACCGGGTGGTGAACCGCTGGGCGTTCTCGCCGGAGCGGCCATCATCTTTTTCGCCTACATCGGATTTGACTCGGTTTCCACTCACGCGGAAGAGGCCCGCCGTCCCAATCGCGACGTGCCCATCGGCATCATCGCCTCGTTGATCATCTGCACCGTGTTGTACATTGCCGTGGCGCTGGTGCTCTCCGGCATGGTGCCCTATGATCAGATCGACATCCACGCGCCGGTGGCCAATGCCTTCAAGCAGAGAGGCCTTTACTACTCGCAACGGGTCATCGATATCGGCGCGCTCACCGGCATCACCTCGGTGTTGCTGGTGATGATGTTGAGCCAGCCGCGCGTGCTTTTGGCCATGGCCCGCGACGGCCTGTTGTCGCAAAAATTTTTCGGCGCCATTCACGACCGGTTTCGTACGCCGTGGAAATCCACTCTGATGACCGGCGTGGTGGTGGCGGCGCTCTCCTCGCTGATTCCCCTGCGCATTCTGGCCGATCTCACCAACATCGGGACGCTGCTGGCCTTTGTGATCGTTTGTTCGGCGGTGCTGATTATGCGCCATACGCATCCGGAGGCGGAGCGGCCGTTTCGCGTGCCCTATGCGCCGCTCACGCCTATTCTGGGTATTCTGTTTTGTCTGTTGCTGATGTTCTCGCTGCCGTCGGAAAACTGGCTCCGCCTGCTGATCTGGCTGCTCATCGGATTCGTCATCTATTTCGGTTATGGCCGGCGGCACAGCGTCCTGGAAAAGATGCGTCGGCAGGGCAAACTGTAAAATGAAAAGAGGGTGGGTTGAATGCCCACCCTCTTTTTAGGAATACGCTACTCTCACGGATCGGCCGGCTGAATCCCATCCTGCGTCCGCGCTAAAGCTCGGCTTCAGCCCGCCAGTCGATGCAGATGCTGATAGCTGCCGGCTACGGCGTCCAGAACCGATCCCTCACAGCGATCCTGCTCCACCACCAGCCACTGGGCGCCGGCCCGGCGGCCCGCCTCGATAATCCCCTTGATGTTCATCACACCTTGACCCACCGGTGCAAAGGTATGCGGTTCGCCGGCGGTCATGTCCTTCATGTGCAGCAGAGGACAACGGTTTTGCAGTTTTTTGATCAACGCGATGGGATCCAAACCGGCATGCTGTACCCAGTAGGTGTCGATCTCCATCTTGACCAGTTCGGCATCGGTCCCTTGCAGCAACTGATCAAAGACGGAAGGCCCGTCTGCGGTATGAAATTCAAAGTCATGGTTATGATAGCACAGCTGCATGCCGGCCTGCTTGATTTTTTCTCCTGCCTGATTCATGGCGTCGGCAAACGCCCCAACGCCGTCTGCTCCTTTTTCGCGGAATTCGCGCGGCATCGAAGGGCAGATGATGTAGGGACTGGCGATGGCGGCGTTGAATGCGATGGTTTTTTCCAGCGTCTCCGGCGTCAACGCGCCATAGCCCTCATGGGTGCCGCAGCAGCGCAGATTCAACCGTTTCAGCAGATCGCGCACCTGCGGCGCCGAAAGACCACCGTAGCCGGCAAACTCGACGGCGGGATATCCCAGGCCCGCCACTTTTTCCAGAGTGCCGGTAAAATCGTTTTGCATCAGATCGCGCAGGGTGTATAACTGGATGCCGATGCCGAGTTTTTTCTTTGTGCGGCATCCTGCGGCCAGAGTTCCCAGGGCGGTTGCGGCCAGCGTCCATCTGCCGAATTGACGGCGCGAAACGGGTTCATCAAACATAGTCTTTCTCCCTTGTAGGCATGGATTGTGAATCGTTTTCCAGTGTACAAACATTTCTTGATAAATAAAACAGTTTTCTTGCTCAGGGCCAGGGCCTCTTTTTTTCTTGGATATTCGGACGCTTTTTTATATTATACCGGTGTTGCGGCGGAACGGCTTATGCCCCAGCCGCTGTCACGACCCGTGGCTCTGCCTGCATGCGAACGCCCAGCGAAACCGCATTCAGAAACAGGCCGGTTTAAATGATCTTTTCGAAATCCATCCACCATCCATGGAAAAGCATAACGGTATGTCCGAGACCAACGAACGTTATTGCGCCGGCCGCGATCAAAAGGGCGACGTGTGGATCGAATGGACGCCGGCGTCGTCCCGGGAGATTCATCTGCAGAGTTCGGTCAAGGCTTTGTTCGGCCCGCATCTGCTGGAGGTGATCGACCGCACACTGACCGAGCTGGGCCTTGCAGACGCCCGCGTGGTGGTGCGGGACCAGGGGGCGCTGGATTTTGTCCTCGCCGCGCGGCTGGAGGCTGCGGTGAGCCCGGTGACCGGGAAAAAACGTGTACTGGCCGTGCGGGCCGCTGCCGCCCCGCAGCGCAAACGGCTGCGCCGCACCCGGCTCTATTTGCCGGGCAATAATCCGGATTTAATGATCAACGCCGGACTCTACGGCGCAGATTGCCTGATCCTGGACCTGGAAGATTCGGTGGCGCCTGCAGAAAAGGCCGCGGCGCGGATTCTGGTTCGTTATGCCCTGGCGCAGGTGGATTTTGGCCTCTCGGAAAGGATCGTGCGCGTCAATCCTCTGGCCTCGCCCTACGGCGGCGAGGATCTGGAGGCGATCGTTCCCATGGCGCCGGACGCGCTGCTCATCCCAAAATGTGAGAGCCGCAACGATATTCTCCAGGTGGAGGCGCTGATCTCGAGCCTGGAAAAGCGGTTCGGGCTGGTTCATTCGATCCCGCTCATCGGCCTGATCGAATCGGCGAAAGGGGTTCTCAACGCGGCCGAGATCGCGCAGGCCGGCGATCGTCTGGTGGCGCTCTGTTTCGGCGCAGAGGATTTCACCGCCGACATCGGGGCGGAACGCACGGCCGACGGCCGGGAAAGTTTTATGGCACGCAGCCAGGTGCTGCTGGCCGCCAAAGCGGCCGGACTGCAGGCGCTGGATACGGTCTATGCCGATGTGCTGGATGAAGCCGGCCTGATGGCCAGTGCGCAGGAGGCGGTGGCCCTGGGCTTTGACGGCAAGGGGGTCATTCATCCCAGCCAGATCAAGCCGATCCATCAGGTTTTTTGTCCGACGCCGGAACAGATCGACAAGGCGCAACGGATCGTCGCCGCCATGAAAGAGGCCCTGGCAACCGGTTCAGGCGTCACGGTGCTGAACGGCAAGATGATCGATGCGCCTGTGCTGATGCGGGCGGAACGGACCTTGGCCTTGGCCAAAGAGTACGGCCTGCTTTGACCTGTAGGCGGTATGCCTTTTCTCACGTAAGGATCGGTTATGGATTTTATTGCCAATGCGATCGGCCGCCTGGTGCCGACCGAACTGGAGGGACGCCGGCTGAAACCCTTTGCCGGCGCGCACGCCGATGGGGCTGGAGGAGCCGGCTATGGCGGCCGCATCCGTGCCGCCGCTGGCTATACCAACAAGCTGCTCCCTGATCTGGACGCCGCCATCGAGGCGTGCGCCATCCGCGACGGCATGACCATCTCCTTTCATCATCACCTGCGCAACGGCGACATGCTCATCAATCTGGTGATGGAAAAGCTGGCGCAGCGCGGCTTGAAGGATCTGGTGCTGGCGCCGACCGCGCTGTTCCCCACCCATGAAAAATTGGTGGCGTTGATCGAGTCCGGCGTGATCTCTCATGTTGAAGGATCCATGAACGGCCCCATCGGCCGCGCTTGTTCATTGGGCAGAATGAAAAAAGCCGCGGTGCTGCGGTCTCATGGCGGCCGCTTCCGCGCCATCCAGGATGGGGATCTGCATATCGATGTGGCGTTTATCGCCGCTCCCTGCAGCGACGCGCACGGCAACGCCAATGGGCTGAATGGCCCGTCCGCCTGTGGACCGCTCGGCTTTGCCCTGGCCGATTCGTTGTGGGCGGACCAGGTCGTGGTGGTCACCGATCATCTGGTGCCGTTTCCCTGCCATCCTTGGACCATCGAGGGCGGCCATGTGGATTACGTTGTGCCGGTGGAGCGCATCGGTGATCCCGCACAGATCGTCTCCGGCACCACCGAGATCACCCGCAGCCCCACCCGGCTGCTCATCGCAGAATACGCCGCACGTTTTGTCCGCGATTCAGGGCTGATGACTGAACCCGGCTTTTCTTTTCAGGCCGGCGCCGGCGGCGTGTCGCTGGCGTTTGTCAAATGTATGGCCGACTATATGGCTGCGGCCGGCGTCACCGCTGACTTTGTCCGCGGCGGCAGCACGCGGTTTATGGTCGATCTGCTCAACCGTGGTCTAACGCGCTATCTGTTGGACGGCCAGAGTTTCGACCGGGATACGGTCGCATCGCTTCGCGACAATCCGCGCCACGTGGAAACCAATCCATTCGTCTCCTACAATTATCACAGCAAGGGCTGCTTTGCGCACATGTTGCAGGTCTCGGTTCTCGGCGCCACGGAGGTCGATCTGGATTTCAACGTCAACGTCAACACCCACTCGGACGGCTGGCTGCTGCATGGCATCGGCGGCTTTACCGATGCAGCCGACGCCCGAGTGACCATGATCACAGCGCCTCTGGTGCGCAACCGCGTGCCCATCATTCTGGATCGCGTCACCACCGTCACCGCGCCGGGTGAAATGATCGATGTGATCGTCACCGAGCGCGGCATCGCCATCAATCCACGACGCGAGGATCTGCAGGAACGCCTCAGGCACAGCTCATTGCCGATCGTGCCGATAGAAAAGCTTGCCGCCATGGCCGTTGCCATGACCGGCGTACCGGAAAAACCGCAATTCAGCGACCGGGTGGTGGCGCTCATCGAATTCCGCGACGGCACCATCATCGACGTTGTCAGACAGTTGATCCCCTGCGAATAAATTCCGGGCGGGGTCGCCTTACCGGTTCCTTTGCGAACAAGTCGGCGATTGGCGGCGCTACGCGGCCACTTACGGTTTGGTGCGATGGACCGTACGAGCCGCCGCATTGTCGAACTCGAGTGGCGAGGCAAAGGCGAAAAGGATTTTCATTTGACTTTTATGCTTTAAAACGGTATATTTATAAGCTTTTGTTGAAATTATCACATTCCCAGGAGGTCTCACTTCGATGCAGCGTAAAATACTATTCAAAATTGTTCTGGTCCTTTTGCTTGTCGTAGCTGCTCTGTATTCTCTATACCCCACCTTTCAGCTGAGCGGGTTACAAAAGCAGGAAACACAACTGGTTGGACAAATCAATCAAGTGTCCGGTTTGTCCGCTGCGGATGTTGAAGGCGCACTGGCAGGCGGTGACCTTGAAAATCAGCTCCGTGCCATGGTGAAAAGCGGCGATCAGGATAAGGCTCTGGCGCTGGCCGATCAGTTGATCAAGTTGAACGCCCGCATCGCCAAGGTGGAAGGCAAGGCGATCCATCGTGGACTGGATCTGCAGGGTGGCACCTACATGATCTATGAGGTGGACCTGCGAAAGTTCTTGGACGAGTTGGCTAAGAACAAAGATGCCCGCCTGGAAGATATTTTAAAAGCCACGCAAAAAGAGTATGAAGACGGCGGTGATTTTTTCAGCGCCCTGAAAGCCAATTTTGAAAACCGCGATATCAAACTCAACCGCTATTTCGGCCGTCGCGGTCAATCGGATGAGGAGATTCTGAAAGAGCTCACGGCCCAGTCCGAAGACGCGGTCAACCGTACGCTGGAAGTGCTGCGCAACCGCATCGACCAGTTCGGCGTTTCTGAACCCACTATTCAGAAAGAGGGCAGCCAGCGCATCATCATTGAGCTGCCGGGCATTCAAAACATTCAACGTGCTAAAAAAGTCATCGGCACCACAGCCCTGCTCGAGTTCAAGCTGGTCAAAGAGGCGGATGTCGTCGGTTCGGTGCTCAACGATATCGATAAAGTGCTGCGCACCAAACGTCAGGGTCTGGCGACTGAAGAAAGCGCTCCTGCGGATACCGCCAAGATTGCGGATGGCAAAGAGGCCACGGACAAACAGGTCAGCCTGAACGAGCTCTTCGGCGACCAGCCGGCCGAACCCAGGGCAGCGTCCTCGGACACGTCGGTGCTCGTTGATCAAAAGACCTTTGAAGAAAAACCGTTCACGTCGCTGTTGCGCGGCATGGGCGGTCGCTATTCGGATGCCATCGCGGTTCCGACGCAGAACGTCCGGGCGGTGCAGCGTATTCTGCAGATGCCCGAGGTCGTCGGCGTGATCCCCAGCGATGTGCAATTTTTATTTTCCAATAAAAGTTACGACTCGGGCGACATGTCCTTTCAGCAGCTCTATCTGGTGAAGAAAGAAGCGGAGCTGCAGGGTTCCATGCTCACCAACGCCGATGTGCAGATCAGCGGTGGCGATGCCAATCTATCGGCCGGCGGCGCTGAGGTGCATATGACGCTCAACAGTGAGGGCACCAAGCTGTTCGCCAAAACCACGGGCATGAACGTCGGCAAGCAGCTGGCGATCGTGTTGGACAGCAAGGTCGGTTCGGCGCCCAACATCAAAGAGAAAATTCCCTCCGGCAGCGCCCGCATCGACGGCATCGGCAACATGGATGAGGCCAAGGATCTGGCGCTGATGTTGCGCGCCGGCGCGCTGCCCGCCCCGGTTCGTGTGCTGACCGAAAACACCGTGGGCCCTTCGCTGGGTCAGGATTCGATCAGCTCCGGCACCCGTTCCGCCGTCATCGGCCTTTTGCTGGTCATGGTCTTTGTGGTGGTCTACTATAACGCCGTGGGCCTGATCGCCAACTTTGCGCTGATCCTCAACGGCCTGTTTGTCATGGCGATCATGGCCGGTTTCCATTTCACCCTGACGCTTCCGGGCATAGCCGGCTTTATCCTGTCCGTGGCCATGGCGATCGACTCCAACGTGCTCATCAACGAGCGCATTCGTGAGGAACTGCGCGGCGGCAAGACGATCCGCGCCGCCATCGAGACCGGCTATGAACGGGCGTTCGTCACCATCCTTGATTCCAACGTCACCACCCTGATCACCGGTCTGGTGCTTTACACGTTTGGAACCAGTTCGGTGCGCGGATTCGCGGTCACGTTGTGCATCGGTATTCTGGTGTCCATGTTCACCGCCATTTTCGTCACCCGGTTGGTGCTGGATTACTTTACCACCCATTATGCGATCAAAAAGCTTTCCATTTAACCCGTGCTTCGGAGCGCCATCCATTCAAGAAGGAATTGACCATGGAATTTTTTCGACAAACCAATTATGATTTTATCGGCATTCGTAAATACACCTATTTGTTTTCGGGCATTGTCACCGTCATCAGCCTGATCCTGATTGTGTTCGTCGGCTTTCGTTACGGCATCGATTTCACCGGCGGCACGTCGCTGGAGCTCAAGTTCGCCAATGCCATCTCCATCGGCGACATCCGCAGCGCCGTCGGCAACGCAGGCTTCAGCGATACCGAGATCAAGCAGATCGGCCCCAAGGAGCAGAACACCTATCTGATTCGCGTCGGTATGATGCAGGAGGGCATTCCGGTGGCGGACGCCATTCAGAGCCATTTCAGCCGGGTGTTCCCGAACAATCCCTACGAGGTCCTCAGCGTCACTCAGATCGGCCCCAAGATCGGCGGCGAATTGCGCCGCGCCGGACTCATGTCCGTCCTGGTGGCCCTGGTCGGCATGCTCATCTATATCGCCTGGCGGTTTGACAGCAAGTTCGCCGTCGGCGCCGTCGTCGCCACCTTTCATGATGTGATTTTTGTCATGGGCCTGTTTGTCGTGCTGGGCCTGGAAATGACTTTGACGGTGTTGGCCGCCATCCTCACCATCGTCGGTTACTCCATCAACGACACCATTGTGGTGTATGACCGCATTCGCGAAAACCTCAAGATCCACCGTCGCGACAACCTGGCCACGGTCATGAACCTGAGCATGAACCAGACGCTCAGCCGTACGCTGCTGACCGGTGTATCCACCCTGGTGGTGTTGATCATCCTCTTCTTCATGGGCGGCGAGGTGATTCACGATTTTTCCCTCGTCTTGTTTATGGGCACGATCATCGGCACCTACTCCTCCATCTGGATCGCCTCCGCACTCGTGCTGGACTGGAACAACCGGCTGGAAGCGAAAAAGCATAAAAAGCCGGCCACGCGCACGGCGTAACGATCAGGGATCGCCTTATGAAAATCGAACAACACCCGCTGGGCGACGTGGTGGTGCTCAGCCTCAGCGATAATATCATCGGCGCCTCCGACTCGGCGATGCTGAACGACAAAATACACGAGCTGGCCGACGCCGGCAGTAAAAAAGTAGTTCTGGATTTCAGCCGGGTGCAATGGCTCAACAGCTCGGGCATCGGCACGGTCATCAGCGCCATGACGACGCTGCGCAACGCCGGCGGTCATCTCAAAATGGCGGCGGTGCCGGATAAAATCATGACGATTTTAACGGTGACCAAACTGACGACGGTATTGGAAATCTACCCCACCGTCCAGGCGGCTGTACAGAGTTTTTAAACTCTAATCCCTCTCCATCGATTTCATCACGCAAGACTCCGAACCTTCGCGGAACGGAGTCTTTTACATTTAAGGGACCATTATGGCTGTTACGATTATCGTCGGCGCCCAATGGGGCGATGAAGGCAAAGGCAAAATAGTCGATCTGCTCAGCGCAGAGGTCGATGTTGTGGCCCGGTATCAGGGCGGACCCAACGCCGGCCATACGGTGGTGGTGGAGGAGGAAGAGATCGTTCTGCACCAAGTGCCCTCCGGCATCCTTCATCCGCACACCCAGTGCATCATCGGCAACGGGGTGGTCATCGATCCGGTGGTGTTGATGGATGAAATCGGCTTTCTGGAAAAAAAAGGCATCACCGTGCAGGGCCGGCTGTTCATCAGCCAGCGCGCTCATCTGATCATGCCCTATCACAAGCTGCTGGACGCCACGCGTGAACGCCACTACGGATCGCGCAAAATCGGCACCACCGGCCGCGGCATCGGGCCGGCCTATGTGGACAAATATGACCGCTGCGGCATTCGCATCGTGGATCTGCTGGACCGGGCCACCCTGAAGGAAAAGCTGCTCACCATCATCGAGAGCAAGAACAAGGTGCTGCAGCGCATCTATGACAGCGAGGCCATGGACGCGGAAAAAATCGCCAACGATTATGTCGAGTTCGACCGCCGTATCGATTCGTATGTCAAGGATGTCTCGGTGCTCATCAACCGCGCCGTGGATGCCGGCAAGCGGGTGTTGATCGAGGGCGCCCAGGGCACCATGCTCGACATCGATTTCGGCACCTATCCCTACGTCACCTCCTCCAATCCCATCGCCGGCGGCGCCTGCACCGGGCTCGGCGTCGGTCCGACCAAGATCAACCGCGTGCTCGGCATCGCCAAAGCCTACACCACCCGCGTGGGCATGGGACCGTTTCCGACTGAGTTCGACGATGCGTTTGGCGACCACATCCGCAAACTGGGCGGCGAATACGGCGCCACCACCGGCCGGCCCCGCCGCTGCGGCTGGCTCGACATGGTGGTGTTGCGCCTGGCGGTCATGGTCAACGGGCTCAGCGATCTGGCCATCACCAAACTGGATGTGCTGGACTCGCTGGACGAAATTAAAATCTGCACCGGCTACCGGACCGGCGGCCGGGAGCTGGAGCACTATCCGGCGGAGCTGGATCTACAGGAACAGGTGCAGCCGGTCTACGAGACCCATCCGGGGTGGAACTGTTCGACGCAGAACGCGCGCACCTTTGCCGAATTGCCGGCCCATGCGCAGAGCTATCTCAAGCGCATCGAAGAGCTGGCCGGCGTGCCGCTGTCCATCATCTCCGTCGGCTCCAGACGGAATCAGACGATCATTTTGTAGCGCCGTCCGGACGAGGCGCTGCCCCATCCATCAGCGAGGACCCTATGAACCATCGCTTTTTTGGACGGGCGGGGGTGCTGTGGGGGCTGCTTACGGCGGCAGGTGTGTTTACGCAAACGCCTTCCGCCGATCGATTGATCATCAACGAGGTGTTCTACAACACCGATAAAAAAAGCCAGGAGTGGGTCGAGCTCTACAATCCCAGTTTGAATCCGGTCGACCTGGCTCATTGGTCCATCCGCGACAGCCGCAAAAAGCAGGAACTCTCCTCTTCTTCCTATTTGATCCCGGGAAATTCTTTCATCCTCCTCAGCAACTCGAGTCTGGCGGATTCACTGCAGAACCGCACCCTCCTCGTCACCGGTTTGCCTGAATGGAACAACAGCGGCGATGAGATGGTGCTCTATGACGCAAACGGCGCGGTGAGCGACAGTCTGGTCTACAGCGCGGACTGGGGCGGCGGCCGTTTTGTCTCTCTGGAGCGCCTGGCCTGGGACGGCAACAGCTGTGATCCGAACAACTGGGCTTCTTGCATCGATCCGGCGGGCCATACCGCCGGCCGCAGCAACAGCGTCCATGCGCCGGAACGCCATGCCGCGGTGACGTTGTCGGTCTCGCCGTCGCCTTTTTCTCCGGACCAGGACGGCGTCGAAGACCAGACGGAGATCGGCTACACTCTGCCCATGGCGCGGGCGGTTGTGCACATCAAGATTTTCGACAGCGCCGGCCGGCAGGTGCGCTATCTGCGCTGCAACGAATCATCCGGCCCGCAGGGCGCCGTGGTCTGGGACGGCGCCGATGAACAGGGGCGGCGATGCTCCATAGGCGTCTACATCGTCTATCTGCAGGCCATCGATGAATCAGCGGGACGGGTGGAGCAGGCGAAAACGGTGTGCGTGCTGGCAAAAAAATTCTGAGAAGGATTTCATCCACAGCGACTGGCGCCTTTTTTAACCGACCACCCCCGACGCCTTATCAAGCGCCAGCGAATGTCTGATGGTCTGTTCCCCCTCGCTCCCAAGCTTTTAGACCTACGATCGCCCGGAGAAGGATTTCCTGGGCGATTGGGAGGTTTTTTCAGCAACTCTGTGCAGTCCCTCACCCCTCCCTGTCATTGCGAACGGAGCAGACACACCTGTGAATCGGTACGTTCTCGCATGGAGTGAAGCAATCCCCTGCGACAGAGCGCGACTCATCGTTTCCCCCTCGTTCCCAAGCTCCG
>CAZKQR010000035.1:0-10673 GCA_964554965.1 uncultured Cytophagia bacterium
AGGCGTTATCCTCGAGAAAGTCAAGACCGAAATCGTGACTGTCAAAGTCGCTGTTGATGACGTAGGTCAGAGAGTTGCCGTAGCCGGCTTTCACCGCGACGGAATCGTTCCAGGCGCGCACATAGACCTTGCTGCCGGTCCGAAGCAACTCGTGCCGAAAAACCGCGGCGAACAATCCCTCATCGGAATTAAAGGGGTAGCCGTGGCCGATGTAGGTGACGCCCAACAGCGAATCATCCGCGGTCGGGTGGCCAAAGGAATCGGGCTCTGCGATCTGGCCGTCCGGGCCCACCCAGAGGAGCTGCACCAGATCGCCGCGCTGAGAGTTCCCCTTTAACGGCGTCACGTTGTCGGCTTCCATGATGCCCACACTGGTGTACGCTTCAAAGGTCGTGGTGAATAACTGCGTCCATCCCACCGTCGCCGCACCCAGCAGCAACAAAACACAGAGATAGAAACATCGCTTCGTGTTCATAACCATCACTCCTACACTAATAGTGGCTAATTATTAAAAATCGGATTGGGATAGTTCCACGCAATCGGCGCGGTGGCGTTTTTAATCCAAACGATATACCCCTGACCGGGTTTCAGCGAAATCGGCGAAGCCAGCGTTCCGGATTCATTCATAAATTGACCATCCCAGATTGTACGGGTGCCCGACACCAGCCAGGCGAACTCGTAGCCGAAGGGATGATAGACCAGCACTTTGTCCGATTGACCGCTGGAAGAACCGCCGCGCAGAACCCCCTCGCGGTTCAACGCGCTGTTCGGCAGTGTGACCGTGGCCGGATAACAGGTGCCGACATAATTGATGCCCTGCTTGAGCGTCAGCACCCGATTGGAATCGCTGCTGACCAGGCCGGTGACCGTGAACAGAGAATCTACATGCGCATCCCGACGATAGAGCCAGAACGCATGGTCCGGCAGCAGCGACAACGTCGACAGCGTCGAACCGTCTTCGGTCACCCATTTGCCGTCCAACGGAGTGCCGGTGCCCTCCACCTTCCAGGCGGTCTCGGTCTGATTCTGCTCCTTGAAGGTCATGACGTAATCGGAGGAAGCTTTGCTGCTGCCGCCGGTCAGCTGATCGCCCAGCACGCTGTTGACGCCGGCGCTGTCCGGAATCAACGGCAAGGAGACCAGATTGATGCCCTTATCGAGATGCAGGGTGTAGCCGCCGATCCGGGAAAAAGTGAAAATGGTTGCGCCGTTGCGCAGGGCCACGACCTGATAGTAGACGCCGGCATCCCGCAGCGGAACAAAGGTGTCGTCGAGAAAAGTGGTGTCCGGCGTGAGGACGAACGGCTGATCCGCGGTGAAATAGGGATCCGCATCACGAAAAATTTCATAAGAGTCGGCGCCGAAAACCCGTTGCCAGCTCAACTGCAGGCCATGGGCGGAACGGAGCGCGCGGATCCCAGGGGCCTGCAAAGTGATCGACACTTCGGCGGAGAGCTCGCTTTCGTTGCCGCTGTCGTCATAGGCGCGGACGCCCACATAGTAGGATTTTCCGTACTCTGCGCCGGTGATCACATGCTCGGTGGTGTCGCCGACGTCGATGGTGCTGGTGTAAACGCCGCTGGCCTCACCCACATGCACCCGATAGCCGGCCAAATCCGGCTCGCTGTTGGCATTCCATTTTACTTTAATGGCGCCGGCCCACACGGCGGTCGAAAACACAATCAGCCCCAACAGGCAGAGAGAGCGTATTCTGGTCCTGGCGGGCTGCATCTTTTGAAATCTGTTCCTAGATGGTTTGCGTTTTTTCTTTTGCGAAACTTGCATGCACCGGCTCCTTCGAATTGACTTGGTCTCTCTCACTCGCTCGTTCAAGCGATCTCCGTGATCCACCATCACCCTGCTTCAAGGCATATGTCATGCCAAAAAAAAAGAGCCTGTCGCCAGGCTCTTTTTCATTGAAGAAATTGTTTTTCCGTAAATATTTAAATATTCAATCCATTGTTTATAAATTAATTACACAAACACCTTCACTGAAGAAAAAATTCTTTACTAAATTAATCATTTGAATCGACCTTCAGAAAAAGGGACACTGGAAGGGGCAACTGTTGACTGAATGTCCCATGAGAAAAGTACATGCGGCGTGGTGAAAAAAAATCCAAATTGATGACAGATGCCGAACCAAGTTGCAGAGTGTGCGCAAAGATGCCTGATCCGAGTTGCGACGCAGCAGCTCCCGAGTCATCAATTTGGATGTGATCGATCGAGTCAGTTGAGGGCGAGCAGTTCGCGCTTGGCGATGATGCCGGCGGCTACATCGACCAGGCCGGCCAGGGCGGCGGCGTCGTGCGGCTTTTCCGTGTGATAAGTGACGCCCTGTTCAGCGGCGATGGTACGGATGTTTTGCGAGAGGTCATCCGACAGCAGCACCACCGGCAGGCGCGGCCGCAATCTCCGCAGGACCGGCAACACATCGATGCTGACATTGCCGTACAGGTCCATGTCCAGGATCAACAAATCGAGGCCATGGTCGAGCAAATCGGACAGTGCCTCCATACTGCGCTGCACACAGGAAAAATCGCAGGCCAGCTGAGTGAAATGTTTTTTCAGAGCGTCTTCCATGCCTCGGTCCATCGTGGCCAGAACGATTCGCTTTTTACCGTTGACGAAAGCAGGGTTTTGCATACTCTCTCCACCGTCCCTTTTAAGTGAATCCATCTCTCTTTCCATCCCTGCAACCCCACCTGCCGCCGGCCATCAAACCGGGTGCATGGCACTGTGCAGGTTCTCCTCACGCTGCAACTCGATCAATTATCATGCCAGAATCGACAAAACGGCCAACGACATATCTTATTGTTAATATTGTATCTATAATTAAATATTTTTACTAAATAATTTATTCAATTAATCCAGTGAAAATATGATGTTACGCATGCAACCGCCTGCGGAGCCAAAATAATTAATTGCATTATTTGCAATAGTTTAGAACATAATGCTTTCCGAGACACATGACAGTGGGCTGGAAAAGGTTTGTTACAGTGGCAAAAAAAAGGCGGCCGGAGAGCCGCCTGGTGAGTGCTATCGGGGAAGGAATTATTTTTCCGCTTTATTCTGACTTTTAATCGAGACGATATGGTGCTGTTCCATCAGCCGGTAAATCGTCTTGCGGTTCAGACCGATGCCGTCGGCCATCTTGGAGATATTGCCATGATAGTACTCGAGCATTTTACCGATATACTGTTTTTCAAATTCCGCCACCACTTTGGCTTTCGCCTCCTTGAATGAAAGCGGCTCCTCGGGAGCGGGGATGAACACCTGCCGGTGGTTGGGCTGAATAAAGCCCGGCAGATCCTGTACGCGGATTTGCGGATGATCGGCCAGAGCCACCATCACTTCCATGGCATGCTGCAGTTCTCGTACATTGCCCGGCCAGTCATACTGCTGCATCAGCAACAGCGCATCGCTGTTGATCGATTCGACCTCCACCCGTCCGCTGTAACGATAGACATTTAAAAAATGATAAGCGAGCAAGGGGATGTCCTCGCGCCGCTGGGCGAGCGAGGGCATGTGCAGGCGGATGACGTTAAGACGGAAATAGAGGTCCTCGCGCATTTTTTTATCGCGCACCAGAGTTTCCGGATCTTTGTTGGTGGCGCTGATCACCCGCGTGTCCACTGCCACCTCTTTGAGATCGCCGATGCGGCGGATCATTTTATCCTGCAGCACGCGCAGCATTTTTTGCTGCAGATCGAGGCCGACCTCGCCGATCTCATCGAGAAAAATGGTGCCATGATCAGCCGCTTCGAACAACCCTTTCTTCTCCAGAGCGCCGGTGAACGAGCCGCGCGCATGACCGAACAGCTCGCTCTCCAGCAGGGTGTCCGGCAGCGCTGAGACCGCCACCGGCACGAACGTATGCGTTCGCCGCGGACTGTAATAGTGCATGCCCCGCGCCAGCACCTCTTTACCCGTTCCGGTATCGCCGGTGATGAACACCGTGGCGTTGGTCTGCGCCACCCGCTTGGCTTTTTCAAACACCTCCTGAATGGCGGCGCTCACGCCCACAGCGCCGAAAAAACCGGCGTCCCCGGTCAGATCGTCCATCTTGTTGCGCAACAGACGGTTTTCCCTCTGCACGCGGGCTAATTTGGTCGCCCGTTCAAGCGGCATCAACAGATCCGTGCTGTTGCTCATTTTCTGAATATAGTCAAAAGCCCCCATCTTGAGCGATTCCACCGCATTTTCAATGGAAGGAAACTCGGTGTACAGGATCACCACCGCCTCCGGATCCATGCGGCGCACCTCCTCCAGCACCTCCATGCCCTCCTTGGGGCGATCCATTTTGAGATCGGTCAATACCACCAGCGGCGACTCTTTGGCATACATGCGGATGGCTTCGCTGGAGTTGATGGCGGCGGAACACACATAGCCCGCCTTTTTCAACAGCTTGACGATGTTGTTGCGCCAGGTCGCGTTGTCCTCCACCACCAGGACGCTGTTCCGCTTGGGATTCAACTTTTCCATTCACTTCCTCGCTTGATTACGTGACCTTGCTCCACTGGGAAGCAAAGGGTGACCGTTGTGCCTTTCCCGTGGCTGCTGGTAAATCCGATCGTGCCCCCATGCGCCTGAGCGATGGCATGGCTGATGGTCAGTCCGAGGCCCGAATGATCGCCTTGCTTGGTGGAGAAAAAGGGCTCACAGGCCTGTTCCATCTCTTTGTCGCTCATGCCGCAGCCCTGGTCGCTCACCGCAACCTGCACAATACCGCCGGACTGCGACCGCTCTGCCGAGATCCTCACCAGACCTCCTTTTGGCATGGCTTCGGCCGCGTTGCGCAACACGTGACTGAAACACTGCTCCAGCGTCGCCTCATGGCCGCGAATCCTCAGCCCGTTGGCAGCGGGCAGTCCTTCAAACCGGATGCCTTGGCGCGCAAAAAGCATGGCCGTCAGGTCAGCCGCTTTTTCCAAAACGAGCGGCACATCGACCAATTTGTTGTGCAGACGCCGGTCGATGATCAAACCGTCCAGATCCTGTGTCAGCTTTACCAGCCGCTGCGACTTGTCATGCAGGCTTTTCAGCTCTCGGCCCAAGTCGCTGCCGTCCGTATCCTGCGCCGCCTGCTGCAGGCGGCTGGACAGGTCGAAGAGCGGCTGACCCAATCTGCGGATGAAACGGCGGGTTAGAACATCCAATTGCTCGATGCGTGCGGTCAAATCCGCCTGCCGCATCTGCTCTTTTTCCACAGACACATCATGCAGAGTGACGGTCATACCGATCACCTTGCGCCGGTGCACCGCCGGCGCCAGTTCCATACGCACCCAGCACTTTTCCGTACCGGGGCGATCCAAAAACTGGTCGCGGGTCAGCGTCTTGCCCGTGCCGACAACGGCAGCGACGATAGAGACCAAGTCGCTGCCGCACAAAGCCGACAACTGGGGTTCTAAAGAACCGCCCTTTGCCGGCATCGAGCCGTACCAGCGCTGGAGCCAGTCGCCGCGCGACTCCTGCAGGCACAGATGAGGATCCACTACAGAATAGTGCAAAAAATAAGACATGGCCTCTCAGGCTGGCTTTTAGTTCCGCGCAGCGTTAGCGCTGCACAGGCGAATCAGCCGTCGACCGGCTGAACCACTGTGAATCAGGCAGCGCATCATGGCGCGCCGGCAGCGTCACCCGGACCTCGGTTCCTGCCCCGGGCTCGCTGTTGATCTGAATAAGCCCCTGATGGGCTTGAATCACACGATAGGCGATCGCCAATCCCAATCCATCCTCTTTGCGCGACTTGGTGGTGAAAAAAGCATCAAAGATATGGGGCATCACCTCCGGCGCAATGCCGCTGCCGTCATCAACCACGCGGATGTGATACCGGTCCAGCTCGGCATCATAGCGTGCCGTGACGGTGACATGACCCTGCTCGTCCACAGCATCCAGCGCGTTCATCAATATCGCGGAAAAAGCGTCGAGCAGTCCGGCGCGGTTGCCATAGTATTCCGGAAGTTCATCGGGAATTTCGAAAATGACCGGCGGTTTTTTGGTCACACAGAGGATGTCCGCCAGATCATAGGCTGAGTGCAAAAGCTCAGGCCAGGCGATAGGTAGGACGCCTGAGGGATAATCGATGATCACCTTTTCCACCCGCTGCAACAGCTTGAGCACCTCGTTCTGCTGCAGCAGCAAACGGTCTATCGTCTCCTGCCGGGAAGGCTTGTCCGACAGATACTGCAAATCAGAGATCAGCTGAAACAACGGCAGCAGAACGTTGCGCAGTTCATGGCAAAAGCTGTCCACCAGCCGTTGCAGCGCCTCCTGTTTAGCCGCCACCAGAAGATTGATCGGCCACTCTTTTAAAGAGGGCGATGAAACACCGGCGTTGCGCGCAGTTGGCTTTTTAGCGCCGGCGCGGTTCTCCGCACTTTCGGGCTCATCCCCCTGCAAAGAGTCTTCTGCACCCATGCTCGTAAAGGCCAGCGGAATCTCTTCGGCCGGTTCGCCCGCCTCTCTACAGGCATGGTTCTGCAAGAACCGCAGCGCCTGTTCATACCCTTCGGTTCTGGGCGTATGGCTGAAAAGAACCACTGCGCCGGCCACCTGACCAAGCCGATGAATCGGCTGAACAGCGGCCAGAACATCCGGCTGCTTGGTCGACGAGGCGGAAACAGGGAGCAGACGGCGCCACTCCTGGCCGCTCTGCAACACCAGATGTGCCGCTTGCGCCAACCCGTAGTTCTGCAACGACTGTATTTGTTCAATGCCGGTTTCGCAGATCGATTCTGCATTTTCCTCGGTAAAAACCGATTGCTGGGCGTTCGCCCAGACGATCCGGCTGTCGCGATCGATCAGCAAAAGACCAAAGGGGCTGGTTTCGAACCAGACACAGGTCGCCTTATCGAACCAGGTGGAAAGCATAGCGTGCGTATTCATCACACCTCAAGCAAAACAAACCTTCGTCACGCCGATGCCAAGATGCTGAAATGGGGGATTGGGTGGGAACGATCTCAAACTATTGTTGGTTATACCATCACGCCTACTGGCGGTGATCTTTCTTTTTCAATATAATTGATTTGTCCAAAATATGCAACAAATAATATTTTATTCACTAAATTTATTTATCTTTTCTCTATAAATGAGGCATATTTGTCACAATTCTATGACACCCCTTATCGATACAATTGTTCTTGCTTATTAATTATATTTCATTTAACTTTGCTCACGATTTTGAACACTAATAGGGATTGAAAAAGTGACGCCTCCCATGAGAACCTGTTGCGGCTGCCATCAGATCAAAGCGGCAGCAGAACTGCAACGCATCACTCTGCAGCCCTGTGGCGAATTGCAGTTAGACGGCAGGCATAAAGCAGTTGGCCGAGGTGTTTACCTGTGCCCAAATGCGCAGTGTCTGCAATCGGCGCTGCGCCATAAAGCGCTGCAACGGGCGTTCGGCGTCGATCTGCCCCACCCTGCGCTGGAAGAATTCAGTCGACGATTTTTCGAACGTTGGGGAGAAACGCATGGCAGCGAGTGAACGCGAAGCAGAGAAACAGATCAAGTGGGTGATCGCCCGTTTAGAAAATCATTTTGGCGAGCCGGTCTGGCCCGGGCGCCGGGATTTTCTCGAGATCCTGATCGGCACCATCCTTTCGCAAAACACCAACGATAAAAATTCACAGGCCGCTTATCTCAAGCTGCGCGCTTCTTTCAAGGATTGGCAGGCCATCATGGCCAGTCCCACCGCGGCTATCGCCGCAGCCATACGGTCCGCCGGCCTGGCCAATCAAAAAGCGGAACGGATAAAAAAAATTCTAACCTGGGTGAACAAAACCTGGGGCACGTTTGATCTCACTTTTTTATGCGCCATGGATCCGCAGCAGATCAGCGACCTGTTTCAGCAGCAAAAGGGCATTGGCGTAAAAACCATCAGCGTTACACTCATGTTCGCCTGCGGTCACGATGTTTTTCCCGTGGACACGCATGTGCATCGGCTCTGCGGAAGATTGGGGCTGGTTCCTCCCGGGACCACCGCGGAAAAGACTTTTGCCCTCATGGCGCCGCGCATTCCCCGCGGCAGAGGTTATTCTTTCCATGTCAATCTGATTCACTTGGGTCGGCAGATCTGTCAAGCGCGCAAACCCGCGTGCCTCCGGTGCCCGCTGCAGAAAAAATGTCCGTCCGCATCAATACCGTGATCAGAATAAAAAACGCAGAGACGGCCGCCCTACTCTTCTCTGGAAAAACTTTTTTTCAACATCGCCGTTCTCATAAAAGCCTCCGTTCCATTCCGCTTTCAGCAACTGCAAGAAGGAACTCTATGAAAACCGAACCGCAAAGCACACGTTCCATCATATCGGCCCGGGGCGACGACGGCGCCACCGCTTTCATCGGCGGCAAACGGGTTGCTAAATCCGGTGTGCGTGCGCACGCCTGCGGAGAAGTGGATGAGGCATCGGCCTGGATCGGATTGGTTCGCAGCAGAACAGCCCCGTCGAGCCTCAGCCGCTCGCTGCTGCGCATTCAGAACCATCTTTATCTGATCAACTGCGAGCTCGCCATTAGCCAGGGCCGCAAACGGGCCAAGACCTATCTCACCCGGAATCACCTCTCTTGGCTGAACCAAGCCAGCCGCAAGACAGAGGCCCGTCTGCACCTGCCGCACCAATTCATCATCTATGGCGAGACCGAATCCTCGGCTTTTTTGGATGTGGCGCGGGCGGTGGTACGCAGAGCGGAGCGGAATGTAACGGCCTTGCACCAGGCTGAACCGTTCTCCAATCAAAACATCCTCCCCTATCTCAACCGGCTGTCGGACTTTCTCTATCTGCTGGCCAGGGAACAGGAAACGCGCATGGGCGTGTCGTCGCGTCTAGCTGGACGAAAAGCGTGAATCCTGTTTTTTTGATCATAATGTGCTTGCAAAAAATGTAAAAAATTATTATTATTAATGAAGTTGTGTCGTTTTCATTTAGATTCCGTTCCAGCCAGGCCCAAGTGAACCAATGCCCGGGCACAGGCGTTACAATCATAATCAACGGATAATCCGAGAATCGTTTTACATAGAGTGGATCATGCGAAAAAAAATTTCAGCGCTTATCATGCTCGTCGCCGTCTGCGGTTTTTCCCAGGCGCCCAATCAAGCCGCGGAAAAGGCCTTTCTAGTGGCCAAGGGGATGTATCAGGACAAGCTCTACGATCTGGCCGCCGGGCAGTTTCAACAATTTCTGCAGCAGTATGGATCCAGCCCTTTCGCCGGCGAAGCGCAGTTTTTATTGGCAGAGAGCTATCTCAACATCCGCGATTACACCCAGGCGATCGCCGCCTATCGTCAGGTCATCAGCCGCTACCCTTCGCTGCGCCTGCTGGATCAGGCAGAGTTTCGCATCTGTGAAGCGATGGTCAACTCGGGAAAATTTGCAGAAGCAAAAACCGGTCTCTTTCAATTCATGCAGAAATATCCCAACAGCGCGCTCTATGCCAACGCCCGTTACTGGTATGGCGAGGCGCTCTACCGCGAGGGGAATCGCGAAGCGGCGCTGGCCTATTTCACCAAAGTGACCAAGGAGCATCCTGACAGCCCGCTGACCGACTATGCCTGGTATTCCTCCGCGTTCATCTATGAGGAGAAGCAGCAATGGGATCAGGCCATCGAGGCCTATGAACAGATCACCACGCGCTTCCGCACCAGTCCGCTGGCCGAGCAATCGGCCTTTCGCCTGGGATTGGCCCATTATGGAAAAAAAGAGTATGACGTTGCGATTCAAAAATTGTCCGCCGCCATCGGCCGCTATCCGGACAGCCGCTGGCGCGGCGAAGCGCAGTACTTCATCGGTGAGGCCTTTTATAAAAAGGGGCAGTTGGATAAGGCGGTCACTGCCTTTCAGGCCATCTCCAGTTTGCCGACCAACTCGTACAGCGACGACGCCCAGTACCGGCTGAGCTGGGTGTATGTGGATCAGAAGGAGAATGAAAAGGCGATCGCCTCGTTTCTCGCCACCGCCGTGATCAGCCCGGACAGCGCGCTGGCGGCCTCGGCCTTGTTTCAAGCCGGCCTGCGGCAAAAAGCATCCGGACAAAAAACAGCCGCTGTGGAAACGTTTGAAAGGGTCATCGTGCGCTTTCCGCACAGCGAGGATGCCGCCAATGCAACCTTTGAAATCGCCTCTGCCCGTTTTGCCGACAAAGAGTACCGTCAGGCGCGCACGCTGTACACCGCCATCCGCGATAAATTTCCCCACGCGCAAGTCAGCGGCGATGCGGCGGTGATGATCGGCGAATGTTTTCTTGGCGAGGGCCTGATCGATGACGCCAACCAGGCGTTCCGCCGTGCGGCTAATGAATACGACCAAAAGGAGGTCAAAGCGCGCGCCGTTTTCAAACTGGCCTGGTCGCGGTTTCAGAACAAGCAGTACGACCTGGCCCTGCAGAATCTCAACGACGTGTTGCGCGCTTATCCGGACAGCGATGTGGCGGCCGACGCCCAGTTCTGGCAAGGTGAGACCTTTTTCAAGCTGGGGCGATACGATGAAGCGCAAGCCGCCTATCAAAAGCTGTTGTCAGGCTATCCCAAATCTACCCGCCTTGCCGAGGCGTGGTACGGTCTGGGTTACAGCCGGCTCAAAGTCGGCCGTTTCAGCGATGCCGCCCAGTCCTTTGACCGCGCCGTGGAGCTGGCCAAGGACAAGTCTCTCAAGATCGACGCCTGGATGCGGCAGGGAGAT
>CAZKQR010000035.1:10683-18849 GCA_964554965.1 uncultured Cytophagia bacterium
ATCGCGGTGTATGACAAGGTTCTGGCGCTGGCCGAGGACAAAGCGGTGCAGGCCGAAGCCCGCTACCAGACCGCATTGTGTCATTGGCGCAACGGCGATCTGGCCGCCAGCCAGCCGATCTTTGTCCAGGTCTACACCCAGTACCCCTCCTCCTCCTTTGCCGCCGATGCCATGTACATGAGCGGCCGTGCGCTGTTTCGCGACAACCGGTTTGACGACGCCATCGTCGAATTTAAAAAGCTGATCACCCAATCGCCCGGTGATGCCATGGCCGATGATGCCAGCTATGCGATCGCCGATAGCTATTACAACCTCGGCCAGTATGATCTGGCCATCAACCAGTATAAAAAAATGATGGCCGACTATCCCAACAGCGAACTGACCGCCGACGCGGTCACCGGCATTCAATGGTCGCTGCTGCAAAAGGGCGAAGCCGGCCAGGCGGCTGCCGCGGTCAAGCAATATGTCAGCCGGCTGCCGGATAAAAACAAAGCGGCCGAACTCACCGCTCGTCAGGCTGAATTACTATTCAACAACGGACAGTATGCGGACGCAGCAGCGGCGTTCCAATCCGTTCTGTCCGAGTATCCCGACACCCCCAGCGCCGCCGGCGCCTATTACCGGATCGGACAGTGTCAGGAGAGCCTGCAGGACCGGGCCGCTGCGATGAACAGCTATCGCCGGCAATGGCAGACCTATCCCAAGGCCACCGCCAGCGCCGACGCGCTGCTGGCCATGGGTGAAACAGCCTATGAGCAGCGTGAATACGCGCAGGCCGTAGAACATCTGCAGACTCTGCTCAAAACGTTTCCCCAGTATGAAAAACGTGGGGCCGCCGAATACCAGGTCGGCATGAGTTATCTGAACAGCGGCGATCCCGCCAAAGCGCAGAGCTATTTTGAAAGTCTGTCCAAAGCCAACGCAGAGGAAGCCTCGCGGGCCCGGGCGCTGTTGGGTCTGGCGCGGGTTCATTTTCAGCAGAATCGTAATGAAGAGGCCAAGACCAGCCTGCAACAAACCCTGGAGATCGCGGACAAGAGCGTCGGCGCAGAGGCGCTCATCCTGCTGGGCGATACCCATCGCCGGCAAAATCAGCTTTCAGAGGCCATTGTCGCCTACATGAAAGTGAAGTATCTCTATCCCGGTGAAAGCGTATGGATCGCTGCCGGGCTTTTTCAGGCCGGCCAGTGCTATGAAGAGCAGAACAAGATCGGCGATGCCAGGCGCTGTTACCAAACCATCCTGAACGAATATCCTGCGGAGAAGGCGTATGTCAGCCGCGCTCAGGCCAGGCTGCAGGCGCTGGTGGGACGATAATCCGCATAACGCAAGCCGGTGCAGGCCGCGGACCGATACAGCGGCCATGGATCAGTTGATAGAAGGAAGTGAATGAAAAAACTTTTTCTCCCCTGGCTCTTGCTCGCCCTGCCTGTGTGGGCGCAAGAGCGGCTGACGCCGCCCCCGACACAAATCCTGCTGCCGTCGGACACAACGCTGACCGCGGGCCGCACGGCAAAAAAATTGGAGGCGGATAGCTCGCAGATTCAACTGCCGGATGTAGTGGTCATGGGCCAGAATAAAAGCCTCCGTCAGGTGGACCAGAAAAAAGTCGGCAAAGGCGAAGGGCCGCGGCTGTTGCAGCCCGATGAAGCCTATGGGCCGCTTTCCAGCTGGCTGCGCCGGTCCAATGAAAAACAGGGCATCGAAGAATCCCCTTTTCGCCTGCAAAAGACCTGGTTGGCACTGCAGGCCGGCAGCTATTCCACAGTGGAAACACGGCTGGGACACTGGCATAAACTGCGTAACGGTCAGGTTCACGGGTACGGTTGGTATGATCACAGCAACGGTCAATACAACCACAGCGGCTATCAGCAGGGCGGCATGGCGGGCAAATGGGAGTATCAGCCTTCTGCCATCGTCAAAACCCAGGTGCAGGCGAGGTACGATCGTTTCGGCCGCGAGCTGCATGGCTCCGCCTATCAACAAACCGAACGAAGCGGCGGCCGCGGCGGTGTAGACCTGCAGGTGTCGGTGGATCCCCGTCCGCTCACCAGCCTGCGGGCTAATCTGGAGATTGAAGGCATCAGCCTGAACAGCGATACCGCCGGCGTCCGTCTGGACGAATCCGATGATTTTTCCTACAATCTGGCCCTGAGCGGCCAGCAGATCTGGTCGCAATGGCAGCTGAGCCTGCATGGCCGTGTTCTGCGCGAAAACTATGACGCCATGCAGGACAGCACCTCAGACCTGGCCACGCTCAGCGAAGTGGGCGTCGAGGCGCTCTATCCCTTCTCGCGCCAGATTCAGGTTTCCTTTGGATTGGGTTTTCAGGCCATGAGCGCAGACTCTGCGTTCAACCATCAGGAGCTGGCGCCCTTTGGCCGCATCCGCTACAGCCCCAACGACCGTTTCGGCCTGGCGCTTTACGGCCACAGCGGCCTGCAATACCAATCCTTCATGCAACGCTATCAGGAAAATCCCTATCTCTCCCACCGGTTCCGTATGACGCCGGAAGAGAGCCGCTTCACTCTACGCCTGGAGAGTGAAGTGCTGCTGGTACAGGGAACGCATCTTTCGCTGATGCTGGGCAAAAACTGGATGGATCGGCTGCTCTACTGGCAGAGCGACCCCTCCTCCGGTCTGTTTACCCTGGATTCCGGTTCGGGTTCGCTGTCGGAAATCCATCTGGGCATCACCAGCTCGTTGAGCCGCAACAGCACCATGGCCTTTCAGGCAGCGGCCTATGGCGATCGATTGGACCAAAAGGCGGACAGCAGCGGGACTTTGCATATGCCCTATCGTCCGGCCTGGCAGCTCAAAGTGCAGGGACGACAGCTCCTCGGCCACCGTTGGACAATGACCGCCGAGGCCGAATACTGGGGTGAGCGGTATCCGCAAGCGCAAAGCGGGCAACGGCTGCCGGACTTTGCCCTGGTGCGCGCAGGAGTGGAAAAAGAGATCAGCCGCACCATCACCCTCGGGCTCACCCTGCAGAACATTGCGGACAGCCGCTATGTGTTCTGGGAACAGTATCCTGAAACAGGCTTTAGCCTGCATGGCGGTTTGCGGGCGCAATTCTAGAACAACACCCCTCTCACTGCAGGCAACGACGGCGAAATAGATGTGAAGGACTCATTACTCAAGGAGGTTTTAGCATGTCGTTAATGGAATTCATCTTCAAGGGCGGCATCATGATGCTTCCCATCATCATCTGCTCGATCCTGGCCATCGGCGCTTTTATCGAACGATTCATGGCCTTGCGCAAGATCAACACCAATTCGCGCACCTTTATTCTGCAGATTAAAAATCTCATCTACCGGAAAAAAGTGGAAGAGGCGGTGCTGCTGTGTAAAGAGACGCCGGGACCGGTGGCGGCCATCACCCTGGCATCCTTGCTAAAACGAGACAAGCCGCGCGAAGAGATGAAAGAAGCGATCGAGAGCGCGGGCAAAACCGCCATCTACAAATTGGAAAAAAATCTGGGCATCCTCGGCAACGTGGCGGCCATTGCGCCCATGTTCGGTTTTCTCGGCACGGTCACCGGTATGATCAAGGCCTTTATGCAGATTCAGATGCGCGGCGGCGCCGTGGACGCCAGCGTTCTGGCCGGCGGCATCTGGGAAGCGCTGATCACGACCGCGGCTGGGCTGATCGTGGGCATCCCGGCCTTATTGGCTCATAACTATATCGCCGGCAAGGTCGAACAGCATGTGTTTGAAATGCAGGAAAACTCGGTCGATCTGCTGGACGTCATGTTGGACAAGGAGGCCGGCGTTGAACTTTGAAAGAAAAAATAAACGCATCATCGGCTTCGTGGCCATCAGTCTTTCGGACATCGTGCTGCTGCTGCTGATTTATTTTTTGCTGACCTCCACCTATGTGATGCAGCCGGGCATCAAAGTCAAATTGCCCAAAGCGGCCTCCGGCGTTCAGGAGGAGAGCGATAAAATCTATATCAGCGTCACCAGAAACGAGCAGCTCTATCTGTTCGATCAGCCGGTGGGCCTGGCCGATCTAAGCAGCCGGCTGCGGCCGATGCTGCAGACAGCGCCGGAGAAAACCGTAGTGATCCGTGCGGATAAAGATATCTCCCTGGAGGCCACCATCAGGGTGATCGACACCGCCAAGTTGGCCGGCGCGGAAAAATTTCTCATCGCCACGGAAAAAGGATTGTAGAGGACGGATATGACGGGCTATCAATTTTTATATGATGAGCAGCGGCGACCGTTCCTGATCTCTCTGGGATTGCATGCGCTGTTCTTTTTGCTGGCGCTGTTCTGGCAGATCGGATTCAATTTCAATCCGGCTGAATTCATCGAAGTGAGTCTCTCCGGCGGCGCCATCGGGGCTCCGCAGCCCATGGCGGTGCAGGAACAGCGGCCTTCCGCCTCCTCTCGGCCGCCTGAGGCCGTTCGCCTGGATAAACCGCTGGTCCGGCAGCCTGCTCCACCCACCCGGACCACGACGCAGCCGAGCGCCAAGATCAGCCAGCCGGCCACTCATCCGGTTGTGCCGCCAAAACGGCGCATGCTGGAAGAGGAGGAACCGCAGCTCAGCAGCCGGGCTGAAGGCAAACTCACTCCGGAGCCGGCTGGTGTGAATCCCAGCGCCAAACTGGACGCAGCGCCGGAAGCCAGCCAGCCGGGCTTGTCCTCCACCACCTCCTCCAGTGCGACCAGCGTCTATGACCGCGAACCGGGCCTTAGCGCCACGAGCGGCAACCGGACCGACGGCGCTGAAAGCGCCCCGGTGGGCGGCGGCCAGCCTTTTGCCATCGAAGGCGATGCGGCGCAACGGACCATTCTGCATCAGGTGATCCCCGAGTATCCCAGCGGCCTGCAGAAAGAAGAGGTGCTCAAAATCCGCTTTACGCTGCTCGCCGATGGCCGCATCGGGTTGATGATCCCCATGCGCAAAGGAGATCCGACTCTGGAAAAGATCACCCTGGATGCCTTGCGGCAGTGGCGGTTTAATGCCCTGCCGGCCTCGGCAGAACAAAAGAACGTAACCGGCATCATCACTTTTCGCTATGAACTGCAGTAGCGTAGCGACCGGTATGGATTTTCTTCGCTTGGCCACACCGCGTTCATAGCCCCAGGTAACGAACAGACAAAAACGGAGCTGACATGCGTTCCTCGCTCAGAACCCTTCTGATCCCCGGCATCGTTTCACTTGCCTGTTTTTTCCTCTCCTGCTCTGGGCCTACCAGCGATCACGAATGGCGCGCCGGCGTGGCCGCGATTTGCATCACCCCGGAAAAGCCCATGTGGATGGCGGGCTATGCCGCGAGAACCCAACCATCGCAGGGCGTGGGCCTGGACCTGTACGCCAAAGCATTGGCGTTGCAGGACCAACGCGGCCGGCGCGTGGTGATCCTCACCAGCGACCTGCTCGGATTTCCAGCCGAGTTGACTGAAGCGATTGCCGAAAAGATCAGGCTACGCCATGGATTGAAACGGGATGAAATCCTGTTCTCTTTTTCTCATACCCACGGCGGACCGGCGATCCGCCATTCTCTCAGCCTCATGTACGCCACCAACGATCAGCAGAACGCGGATATAGAAGCGTATGCCGAGGGGTTGCAGCCTCGCTATGTCGAGCTGGTGGGCCGGGCGCTCGCCGCCCTGCGGCCGGTGCAGCTGTCGTTCGGCCGCGGCCAGGCGGATTTCGGCGTCAACCGAAGGCTGCTGCAGGAACAGGGCTATGTCCTCGGCGTCAATCCGCAGGGTCCGGTGGACCACAGCGTCCCGGTGGTGAAAATCGTGGATGAACAGGGGACGCTGACCGCTCTGCTTTTCGGCTATACCTGCCACAACACCACGCTGCAGGGCAACAACTATCTCATTCATGGCGATTATGCCGGGGTCGCACAGAAGGATCTGCAGGAAAAATTTCCCGGCGCTCTCGCGCTGTTCATGAACGGATTTGCCGGCGACACCAATCCCCATCCCCGCGGCACCCTGGAGCTCGCCCAGCAGCACGGCTTATCCCTGTCCGCCGCTGTGCAGGAGGCGCTCACCCGCCCTTTGCAGCCGCTGCACGGCCGGCTCAAATCCCAGTTCAGCTATGCTGAACTGCCGCTGTCCACTCCGCCCAGCCGCGATGAACTGCTGGCCCAACAGCAGAACCCGGATAAATACATTCGAGCCAATGCAGAACGCCTGCTGGCCCGGCTGGATGAAAAAGGCAAGCTGGATCCAACCTATCACTACCCGATTCAAACGATAAAAGTGGGGGACTCGCTGCTGATCGTCGCTCTGGCCGGAGAGGTGCTGGTGGACTATGCGCTGCGGCTGCAAAAAGAGATCAAACCGCCGGGCCGGCTCTGGACCGTCGGCTACAGCAACGATGTGTTCGCCTATGTTCCCTCCCGCCGCGTTCTCGACGAGGGCGGTTATGAGGCCAAAGACTCGATGATCTATTACGGATGGTGGCCCTGGTCGCCCGAGATGGAAGAAGTGTTGATGAAAAACATTCACCGCAGCATTCAGCGAGTGCGCTAACGAGAGAGTGACTCATGAAAGTGATTGGCATAACCGACGTACACGGCGATGTCAAGAACATCGACCGGGTTTTTGACCACTGCAAGGAGGTCGATTGCACGCTCATCAGCGGCGACCTCACCCACTTTGGCCACGCTGAACAGGCCCGTGCTGTGATCGATCAAGTGCGAAGCCGTTGTCCCCAGGTGTTCGCCGTATCCGGCAACTGCGACCATCCGGATGTGGAGGCCTATTTAGCCGAAGAGGGAATCAGCCTGCATCAGAGTTATCACCTTTTGCCGGATTTCGCGCTGGCAGGAATGGGCAAAGCCCTGCCCGGTCCGGTTCCCACGCCCAATGAAGCGGATGAAGCCGAGTTCGCGCAAGGATTGGAGCGTGCGGTTCACCTCCTTGCAACGGATCTTCCTCTGTTCCTGTTGATCCATCAGCCTCCCTTCCACACTCTGAATGACCGTATCCTGTTCGGCAAATATGTGGGCAGCCAAAGTATACGGCGCTTTATCGAAATGCGGCAGCCGGAACTGGTTTTTTGCGGCCACATTCACGAAGGCCGTGGCATCGACACCATCGGCCGCAGCCGGATTATCAATCCCGGCCCTCTGGCTAAAGGGCATTACAGCTATGCTGAGCCGGCGGAATCCGGATGGAAGGTGGAGATTCGCACCCTCTAGCGCGTTTAAAAACGGATTCCATCGCGAGCTTGTCCTGCGCAAAAGAGTGATGGACTGACACAGGCAGGCGCTGGTGAACAAATGCCCGACTCCTGTTAGAGTCGTCATTCTGATCCAATAGTTTCTTACAAGCCCCGTTCTCCATCATCAACCAGCCCATTCCTTGACCGATGCAGGCTGATCCTCATCCTCATCCTGCAAACCGTATCTCCAACCCGGGAGGTTTTCATGCACATTCTACGAGTGGCCGTTTGTTTCCTTCTGGCTGCAACCCTGCAGTGCGGCCGGCAGCCGGCTGACCTGCGGGTCGAAAAACTGCGCTGTGAATATCATTCGCAACCGCTGGGGCTGGACGTCAGCCAGCCGAGGCTGTCCTGGAACCTGGTCTCCCATAAACGGGGCGTGGTGCAGACCGGCTACCGCATTCTGGTGGCTTCCACGGCGGAGCGTCTCAGCAAAAACCTAGGCGACCTCTGGGATTCCGGTCATGTCGCAGACCATCGCACGCTTCACATCGTCTATGCCGGCCGACCGCTCGAGTCACGGCAACCGGCTTTCTGGAAAGTGATGGTCTGGAATCAGGAGAATCGTCCCAGCGCTTGGAGCGCTCCGGCCTCCTGGGAGATGGGACTGCTGAACGGCAGCGATTGGCAGGCGCAGTGGATCGGCGCATTCCAAACAGCATCTGCAGCCGAATCCGCCGCCCCTCTGTTTCGCAAGAACTTCGCCCTCACCGACAGCCTGGTTCAGGCCCGGTTGTATATCTCCGGGCTGGGCTATTATGAAGCTTCGCTCAATGGCAAAAAAATCAGTGATCACGTGCTCACACCCAATCAGTCCAATTATGATCAAAGGAAACAGCCCACCGACGCTGAGCCCAACATCCCTGCTATGTCCACCACGGTTTATTATGAGACTTTTGATGTGACGGACCTGTTGGCGCCGGGCGCCAACGTGCTCGGCGTCATCCTCGGCAACGGCTGGTATTTTCA
>CAZKQR010000036.1:0-18701 GCA_964554965.1 uncultured Cytophagia bacterium
GCCAGGCATAACTGTAGCCGCACCAGTAGTCGGGTCCCAACCGTTCCATCTCATTCAATGCTTGCCGGATGATGTTCTGATCTTGCGGTCCGTTTTCCCAGCGGATCAGGCCCAAGGGGTGAATCGCCAGGAGATGGGAGAAATGGCGATGGGATTCTTTTAACGGCATAGCCGGCGCGATCAGCAGGCGGCCGTCCTCCGGGCTGACGCTCAACTCAGGGAGCTCTGAAAGAACCTGACTCCAGCGTTGCTGCTCCTCGTTGAGCCCGAGCTCGTGCGCCATTCAGGCCGCGGTGGAGAACAACCAGCGCATCAGCGCCAGATCGTAATTGGAGGTGGGCGGAAGCCAGGCCTCGAGCCGATTGTCGTTGATCTCTGGAGAAGAGCTGAGCGGAAGAAATCGTTTTCTCTGGTCGTCTTTTTCCGTTACTGCGGCAAGAAAAATCGCCGCCTCTTTCAAATAGGGGTACGCCCGGTCTTTAAGAAAATCGCGATCCATGGTGTAGCGCCAGTGCAAATAAAAATGGTGCGACAGCCAGGCTGTGGTAGTGGCACTGTGGGTGTATTGATGCCAGCCGCCGATCTGTTTGCCCTCCAGGTCGGTGGTCATGGGCACATTGATGCCGGGCAGGTTGAAAAAGTTACGGGCGAATCGGGCGGCCTCGCCTTGGGTCTGCCATAACCAGTCGATATAGGCCAGCCCTTCGGTGAGATGATTGCCGCTGTAGCAGGGCCAATACGACAGCTGGGTATTTAGATCATGATGAAAATCCCCTTTCCAGGGCGGGATGGTGCCGGTGTCTGCGGTCCACACCGCCTGCAGGCTGATGGGCGGGCAGCCCTGGCGGCTGGCGCTGCCGAATTTGTAGGTGTCCAGATACCATTGTCTTTCGATGAGCTGATTGGGGACTGTGACGCTGCTCTGTTGCCAGTAGGCCCTCCACCATTTCTCATGTTGCTGAAATTGTTTTTTATACCCTGTTTTCAGCGCTCGTTCCACATGATGGATCGCCTGATCCCGCGGATTCGCCGCGCGTTTGTTGGTCGCGATGCTCCAGGCTATTTCTGTTTTCGGGCCCTGTGTGTGCCAGGCGACAGCTACGCTGAAACTGAAACCGCCCCATGCCTGCTGAACAAAGCTTTGGCTCGTGGTGGTCTGGAACTGCTGTGGTTCCTGATAGCCCAGTCTGGCCAGGCTGCCGGTTTGCAGCGAGGTGGTCTGCGCCAGGGTATCGATGGGGCCGCCGAAGGCCGGTGCGACCAGCGTGATCTTGGGCTGCGAGGGGCCGGTGATACGCAGCAGCCCAACGGGATCCTGGGCATGCTGAATGATTTCGATCAGCGTGCCGTCGGTCAGGGTCACACGCGCGACGGCAGAGGTGATGTCCAGTTCACTGGATTGAACGTGTACAGCGGAAGGGAAATAGAGCTCCAGTCGGCCGGCGGGGATCTTCGTCGGCCCGGCATGTACATTATACGGATCGTCGTAAAGACGATGCAGATCTTTTATGCGGCCCTCTTGCACCCAGCGCCGCATGGTGGCATAGTTGTAATCCGGCGAGGACCATTCCGGCACCGGCCGCAGGTCCCAGAGATCGGCGCGATCCAGGGATAACTTGAGCGGCCGGCCATCGCCCCAAACCAGGCAGCCCATGATGCCGTTGCCCAGCGGCAGGGCCTCGTCCCAGCGGGTGATGGGAGCCGTGAAATGCAAATTATGATCAGCGGCAAACAGCGATGCGGCAAACGGAAGAAACGCTAAAAATCGCAGGAGTGATTTCAGCATGAACGCCTCGATGAGAAAAGGGATGACTGTGGGGAAAAAATAGGCAGGATTTGAGATAATTTCAAGGAAAAAGCAATCCGAAAAAAGCCGGCTTGCCGCCGGCGAGTAAAACAAAAGGCCACGATTGACAGGGCTTGTCGCGTCAATCGTGGCGCAGGCAATTGTTAGTGCGACAAGCCCCCCCCCTGATACCGGAATGGATTAATCTTTGATGCAACGAATAGAACAGCCGCCGCTAAAGGCCACGTTCAATCGGTAGACCAATGCGTCGTCATAAGCCAAGCCTCGTGTCCATGCGCTGGTTGCATTCATCTCAGACGAACTCCAGAATAGAGCATTGTTGCCCTTATCGGCAAACGCTCCATTTGTGTTTCCGCGGCTGCCGGCGGGCAATGCGGTAAAGCCGGATGCATTGGTGGCGCCTTCGTTGGGCCCGGCCCAATGAGTGGCGCCCATCTCTTTCAGCTTGCCGCCTATGCCGACCCCGCGTCCCCAGGTGCCCTCGATGTCGGCCGGACTCATGCCAAGAGTTGTTTCCAAAGTCTTCCATTCGGCGTCCGTGGGCACGTGCCACCCTAGTGGCGCCAGTTTGCGAACATCTGTGGCGACGTACCAATTATAAAGACGCCCATAGGTAGCCGCATGGCTCGCATCGTTTTCATAGTTGCAGTAGGCGCCGGTGTTAAGAGTGGCCCACGCTGCGTTGTCCGTTACCAGAGGCACTGCGTCGCCGTTGCGATAATGCGTCGCTTTCAAGTTTTCCGCCATCCACCATTGGTTGCCGATTTTGATGGTTTTGTAGTTGTTGGCGTCAAAATCCGTTACGGTTCCCATCTCTGCTACGAGGATGGTGTTCACGGCTGAGGTGATGAGATCTCCGCTGTCCTTTACCTCCAGCTTGATCGTCTTGGCGCCCAGAGTTGTATAACGATGGGAGGCGCTTTTCGTCGCCTGATATTCGGTATCCCAGACCCCGTCATTTTCCCAGTCCCAGCGCACCTGCAAGGCTGAGCCGGGATCTTCGCCATCATTGCTCTTTGACGCATCGGCTTGAAAATCGGTATCCAATGAACCCATCACCGGCAGTACGACAAAGGACGCAGTAGGCGCAGTGTTTTTTGATTCGGTCGGAGATTTTTTGTCTCCGCAGCCGCTGATGATAAGCAGACCGCACACCGCGATCATCATCCGCTCAATACATCGAGAGAAGTTCATTGCACACTCCTTTCAGCTTGGGGGGGATTTATTTTTGTTTTGGGCAGTTCAAAAAGTGTGCCAATACGGCGCGATCGCTATGGGCGTGGTAATGTTTTGATTTTTATAAGCGGTTGCCGCCGGCTCTCGAGAGTGGGGTCTTTGCGCCAGACGATGTTTTATTCATTTTGACCCTATTGCGGCGGCGACGACTTTTTCAGTTATTTAGGATTATTATTTTTGGGGGATAGATTTGTTTGTTTTACCAAAAGTGGTATTTTTCTCAACAAAGCCGTTCATTGGAGCGGAAAAATTTTTCAGTGTGCAGCGAGGTGATTGCTTACCGTTTGAGGTTTTGGTTTGCAGGTGAGTGGTTGGAAAAGTCCCGAGGCTGCCGCATGGGCAACGGCAGCCCCGGGATCCGCTTGGCGTCAACACTGGGAGGTCAAGCTGGAAAAGGAGTTTTTCTTTTTCCTAAAAATTGATCTCCATGCCCAACCGCACGGCCATGGGCGGTTGAAAGCGTGAAGCCATGCCGTATGAAGGATTAGGATTGATGTTCTGCCCGTTTTCATCCAGGTTGTAGTAATGGATCTGTTCATAGTTCACCGGGCTGCGCATGCTGCCGATATGGAGGAGGTCGAGAAGGAGGCGTGGTTTCAGCGACAGATTGGCGCAGCGGCCCAATGAGTAGGCCAGCCGCAGATTGAGCTCCCAGATCGGCGGGGTTCTGCCTTTGGAGCCTCGTGATCCGATAAATCGATTGTACGGCGGCCCCATCTCGGATCCGCCCAATTCGCTGAGCGGCGTACCGCTCTGCCAGATGAACCACGCGCCGGCCTGCAGATTTTCCGACAAGCCCATGGAGCCGGAGAATTTGGCCACGTGGGTGCGGTCGTTGGGCAAAAGGCCGCCGGCATTGATGGTGGTCTCCAAGATGTCCCAGGATCCATTGGTATTAGGGAAGGAATAGTTATAATCAGAATTGAATAATCCGGGGTAATTGCCCTCTGTTCTGGACCAGACATACGAAGCCAGGAACCCTGTTCGACCATCAAAAGATTTCTCCGCTCTCAGTTCAATGGCTTTATACTCACGTTTCATTTTTGGATAGAGTGCCAGTGCGCCTTTGCCCGGATTATGGAACCAAAAGTCACCGGTGTTGGGATCCATGCCATCCTCAAGGCCCTGACGTAATGTGTTGTAAGCGCCGTGCACACCCAATTTTATTTTATCGGCTACCTGCCGTTCATAGCCGAGAGCCCAGCCATCATAATATTGGCCACCCAGATCCTTCAGCTGCGGACGTGAACTGATTTTGGAATCAAATCCATGGTCTGGATTTGCCGATGCCTGTCGAGGATCCACCAAATAATATTGAAAAGAGGTGACGGCGTCGATCATCAAATAACCGACGGAAAGCCAGGTGTTGAGTTCCTGATAAAAACGGCCAAACGAGAAATACAGCTTTTGCGGTGTCTCTTTGCCGGGTTGATAGATGATCCCCAGTCTCGGTTGATACTGGTTGGTGATGCTTTGGCCCAATTTACCGGTGGACGCCATTAAATACTGCCCGTCCCAGCGCAGGCCGGCCTGGAGTTGCAGCCGATCGGTCGCCTGCCAGGAGTCTTGAACAAAGACGGCCGGGAAGCGGTTATGCACTATGCCGTTTACGTGATTCTGCCAGACGAAATAATTGTCTTCACCGAATTGCTGGATCATGTTTCCTTCGAGGACATGATGCAAACGATTGTCACGGTATTCAACGCCGGTTTTAAGCGTATGGCGGGTGATCGTATAAGTCGCTTTCAGGCCCAGACTGCCGACCGTGGATCGGCTATCGATTCGGCTGGGTGGGCCGCCCGACCACTGGCCGGATACATCCATATACAGCGCTTCCGTGGACCCTCTGTCGGTCGCCGGCATATTTTTTTCCAGACGTGATAGTCGCGAGGCATAGCTTTCCAGCAAGAGTCGCCGGCCAAGGGCATGGCGACCCAGGTAGGAGACATTGAATCCGCCCCGTCGAATATCGGACAAATAGGGATCCGGATTGGCCAGGCTGGTCGGCGTGCCGAAAGAGCCGAAGGTGTCGCCCACGCCGCGCCGGTTTTGCGGATCGCCGAGCAAGGTCAGGGTTAGATTGTTTTTGCTGCCGGCTTGCCAGGTTAGTTTACCGGCAAAACTGTGGATGACGGAATGATCGCTGAAATAGGCCAATCCCGGGATCTGCACCTGCTCACGTTCAAAAGTGGGATTGTAGGCGATGGAAAACCAGAGTCGATCGCGCAGAATGGGGCCGCCCAGACGAAAACCTGCATCATATTGGCTGTAATCTCCTATAGGCGGTTTGATCATGGGTTGACGCGGTTCGCCGGCAATCCGGTTGTTGGCAAAGAAGCCGAACGCCTGGCCGTGGAATTCATTGCCGCCGGAATAGGTGATCACATTGATGGAGCCTCCCAGGGAGCTGCGATATTCCGCTTGATAACCGCCTGTAATGACCTCTACCTCCTGGACGAAATTGTAAGGCAGATTGGTGCCGGTGAGATTGCGAAAGGGATCGGTCACATCCATGCCGTCGATGGTGTATTTGTTCTCGAGTCCGGTTGCCCCAGCCATGTTGAGGCCGTCGCCCAGGTAGCTCGTGTTCACCTGGGGCAGCAGCGCGGCCACACTGCGATAGTTGCGCTCAACCGGCAATTGGGCAATGGTCTTTGCTGAAAGATTGCCGCCGCTCACCGTGCTGGTTGGATCTATGGAATAGGCTGCGCCGGACACCGTTACATCGGGCATGGCTACGGACTGGGCCTGAAGGCGAATGGCGCCGAGAGAGGTGGTTGTTCCTAGTCCAACGGTAATCTGCTCCATCGTCATCGGCTTGTAGGCTACGTGATTGATTCGCACGATGCATTCGCCGACGGGTAAAGCAGCGATACGAAACCAACCGTTACGCTCGGTGATCGTTCCTCGCACGCCTTGCAGCGCCTCACCGCTCACTTGAATATTGACGCCTTCAATCGGTTTAGAGGCGCTGTCCATAATCCGGCCCTCCAAACATCCACCGGTGTTTTGTGCTTGTACCGGCCCATTGGCCAGCAGATAGATGAACAGGCCTAGACAAAACCAGTTGATCTTCATGGCAGCCTCCCCAAAAACTTTTAATTGGCATGCTGTTTTTACTTTATGCCAACAAAAAATATGCCGCCTTTAGCAGCAAGGTAAGTTGTTGTTTTTCTGTGTAGGCCTTCCCAGCCGGGCCGCTTGCGTCTTTAATCTGCTGCTCAATTTTATCAGTTTTGGGAAAGGTTGATGGGATTGCTCGGTTTTTATTAATTTTGGAGTTTACTGTTATGGTAAGAAAAGTTGCCTGTTTCCCCGATTCCGAAAAGCCGCGACTGAAAGATCGCTCAAGAGGATTCCCCGTTATCCCGGCGTTGGATGTTCAATTTAACCATTTTATTGTGTAGCGTTTGAACAGGAATTTTCAGCGCGCGTGCGGCGCGGGTCTGGCTCCAGTTGTTGTTTTTCAACGCCAGGCGAATGAGGTTCGCCTCATAGGTGTCGACCTGTTCACCCAGCGATGGTTGCACCGCTTCATCCTGGTCGAGTGAAAATTTAGCGGCACATTCTTGTTGCAGGTCCGGCGGCAGATCCGCCTTGGTCAAGGTGGTGGTTTCTGCATTCACATGGGTCATCAAGCGTTCGATGAAATTCTCCAGTTCGCGGATATTTCCCGGCCAAGGCCTGGTCTTGATGAATTCCAGAACTTGGGCGCTGAAGGCGCTGACTTTTTTATGCTGGTCGTCGGCAAATTTTTCCAGGAAATGGCCGGCCAAGAGTCCGATATCCTGCCCGCGCTCCTGCAGAGAGGGGACGTGGATGGGATACACATACAAGCGATAAAAAAGATCCTCACGGAACAATCCCTCCTGAACCCGTTTTTCCAGCGAAGAGCTGGCTGCGGCGATGACGCGCACATTGACCTTGCGAATCTTGTTGCTGCCCACCGGTCGAATTTCGCCCTCCTGTAAAACGCGCAACAGCTTGGACTGCATCTCCAGGGGAAGATTGACTATTTCATCCATAAACAGCGTCCCTTGATCCGCCTCTTCGATCAGCCCCTTGCGATCCATTGTAGAGCCGGTAAAGGCGCCCCTGACATGGCCGAGTATCTCGCTTTCAAATAGAGCGGATGGAATGGCGCCGCAATCGATGGCCACAAACGGCGCGTTACAGCGTTGGCTCATTTTATGGATGGCCCGTGCGACCAACTCTTTGCCGGTGCCGCTGGGTCCCTGCAGCATCACCCGCACATCGCAGCGGCTGGCCGCTTCAATCGCTTGCAGCAAGGCAATGAATTTTTCACTTCTGCCGATCAATCCGAGATTGGCATATTTTGTTAGCAGCACCGATTCCGGAATGGCATGCTCAAAGAAGATCTGCAGCTGTTGAATGTTGTTGAAAAAGGGGGTGATGATTTGACCGAATTTCAACAGGTAGTCAAGGTCCTTTTCGCTAAAGCGGCCGTCCTCTTTTTTATTAATCAGCACGAGGGAACCGATGACGGTACGGCTGCTGCGGATGGGAATGCCAAGAGCCGAACGGTAAGCGTCGCTCTTGAATTTGAGGCCGGAAAATTTAGCATCATGAATCAAGTCATGGCTGAGCAAACTGTTGCCCGAGTGCATGATGTAACCACTGGTGTGGAGCTGAATCTCGTGCAGCAGGGCATCGTGAGCTTTCGGACTCTGGCGGTTGACCGTGCGCAGGGTTTCGCGGGTGCGCGGATTTACCAGCAGAAGGATAGCGTTTTCCGCCCCCAAGAGAAAGGAGGCCTGTTCTGTGATGATGCGTACAATTTCCGCCACATCGCTTTGGGCGTTTAAAACAGCGGCCAAATCGACTAATTCGGAATACGAGGGCAGGTCGCCTGCTTGTTGCCCCACCGACTGATGATTCTGGCTGTTCATGGTATGCTCGATAAGGCTGTGACCACTATTTCGACCTATTCGCTACAAGCCGGGCAAGCCGCGCCTGAGCCGCTTCGGTCATGAATTTGAATTCAGAATCGCACTCTTGCCACTGCTGTAAGAATTGTCGATACGCGTTGATGGCCTCGTCCGGCTTGTTGATTTTTTCATAGATCTCGGCGCAGCGCAATAGGGCTGGGGCACGATAGGGAAAATCCATAAACCACGTCTCGCCGATGGACTGGTACCAGTTTAACGCCTCCTCATAGCGGCCGAGACGGTTCAACGCTTCTGCGCGAAGATAGCGCACAAAGGCGGTATTGAATACAGGATTCACATAAAGCGGAAATCTGATAATGAAGGGTTCTTTTTCCAAAATGGCCAGGGCGACGGCGGGGTGATTCTGCCGCAGGGCCTCCAGCGCCTGCAGGGTTCCGGCCCAGATGTGCAGAAGCGAGCCCGCTTCGATGGGTGAAGGTTCTTTCAGCAACTGCTGACTGAGAGATAGAGTCCGGCTGGAATCGCGGCGAAAATGGTTCAGTAATCCCAATGTGTACAATTGGATAGGAGTAATATATTCCGGAACCTGTTTGAGATCCCAATCCGTTGCGCCCGATAGGGGCCTCCTATCCACCCGCCATTTTTCCATGGCTTGAAGCTCAATGCTGGGATCGGCAGCGGGTGCGTGATAAAAAAGGAAGGGACTGAACAATGAACGAAATACTCTTCCATACCCCCGGCGAAAGCTATTCATACTATCCAGCTTGCCCAAGGCTGCTTGCCATCTGCCGAGACTCATTTCGAGTACGGCGAGGTGCAAGTAGCCATACATCTGTGCTTTCTCTGAACGAACTGGATGCAATTGGGCGCGCGCCAACGGCAGGATGCTGTTCAAGTCCTTCGCATTGACGGCGCTGTTCTCAATACCGCACTGTAACAGCACATCGTCCTGGCTCAGTGCTTGCTGAATAATTTCTTTCTGCATGGCCGAATCATCATCGAGAAAGGCACGTGGCGCGATGGCTGGCCATGCCCAAGTATGATCAGGGCTGAATCGTTTCAGTTTGGCGATGATGGAATCGATTTCCGCTCGATCACCCCGCTTGATTGCGGGTACCAGCATTTGCTGATAATAACCGCCGTTTTCCGGATCCAGCGAGAGCAATTTTTCGAACAGCGGATAGGTTTCGCGTATGGAATGACCAAAAAAGTTCGCCCATTGAAGCCAATTAGATGCCAAGTTCTCCCAACCGAAGATATCATCCGGATATCCGGCGACGATTTGTCGAAATTCGCCCATCGCTTTTTCGCATTCACCGGAGAGGCTGGCCTGTTGCGCCATCATCAAGAGCCGATCGTGTTCCGAGATCTTGGCGCTGCTGTGCAACGCCCTGTTCAAATCGAATTTCGCCTCCTCGGCATTGGCCAGAAAGCCATAATTCACCAGACTGCGACGAAACCAGGCCAGTGCAAATGACGAATCGTACAGCACCGCCTGGCTGTAGAGAGCATGCGCGTCTTCAAAAAGGCCATGGCGATCCGCTTTCAAGCCCTCCAGGTATGCCTTGAGCGCCGGCAGAGAGCGGGTGGTTTTATTTTCCAGCAGGTCATTGCGCGCCGCCAGGCTTTTAGAGTATCTGGAGAGAACCTGCAAACTCACTCCGTCGACCAATTCAAATGGCCGCTTAGCCGGGCTATCGGCAGAAAGGGGAATGGAGCGGTTGTCTTTGGCATTCAGATCATACAGCGTGGCGCTGAAGCGTAGCCGACCTTCCGCGGCGAACAGGCTGCCGAGAATAAAATAACCGGCGCCGAAAAAGCGGGCGATTTTTTCCGCCTCATCGATGGTGACCTCTGCTTTTCGCAGCAGTTTGATCTGGTTCAGCAGGGCGCGAGGGTCAACGCTGCGCAGATCGCCGGCGCTGTTCAGGTTGGTATACAGCAGGTCCATCATCCCTTCTTCCAGATAGCTGTAATCAGGAGCGCCACGCACGTTGAAAGGGAATATGGCAAATACTTTTTCTGTATTCGCAACCGGCGGTTTTTTAGCTGAATGCCCATGCAGCGCCAAAAGGATCAGCGTAAAAAGGCAAAACAGCGCGGCGACGCCGATCAGGACCTTTTTCTTTTTCGAGGCGTAAGGTCGTTTGTTTTTTTTCAGCGCGCCATTGGGCACCACAGCATCAGAAGACCGGCAAGCCTGCAAGGCCTGAATGAACTCCTCCGCGGTCTGGTAGCGATCCCCCGGATCTTTTTGCAGAGCTTTTTCAATAACGCCGGCCAGTTGTGCTGGAACATCCGGTTGACATTTTTGTACCGGCTCGGGCTGCAGATTGACGATCGCATAGAGAATGGCCGCATCGCATGCGCCTTTAAACGGCAGTCGACCGGCCACCATTTCGTACAACACGACCCCCAACGCCTAAAGATCGGCGCGCTGATCTATTTCTTCACCACGCGTCTGTTCCGGCGACATGTAGGCGACCGTGCCGGGCGTTGCTCCGGTTTTGGTGATCCCGCTTTGATGGGCCAGCTTGGCCAGGCCAAAGTCGAGAATCTTGACTATGCCGCTCTTGGTGATGATGACATTGGCAGGCTTGATGTCGCGATGGATAATGCCTTTGGCATGGGCGCTGACCAGCCCCTGCGCGATTTGGATGGCGATATCGATGATCTCTTGCAGGGATTTTATACGATCTGTCGACGGGGGAGCGGACGAAGAGCCGGTCTGTTCACCGGATTCAATGGAGGCGCGAATTTTTTGCTGCAGCGTGGCGCCTTCATAACAGCCCATGGCGATGTACAACTGGCCGTGTTTTGTTTCGCCTATCTCATGGATCGTGCAGATGTTGGGGTGGTCCAGCGCGGAAGCGGACTTGGCTTCAACGATAAATCGTTCTTTGGCTTCGGCATCGTGGGTGAGTTCCGGCGGCAGGAATTTCAGCGCGACCGTTCGATCCAGCTTTTTATCCAGGGCCTTGTAAACTATACCCATCCCGCCGGCGCCGAGCTGTTCGACTATCTTAAAATGGCCAATTTGTCGCCCGAGCATGCAGGTTCCCCACGATAGAGCAGATAGTCCGTTGCAGCGGTGGTTGGCATTGGATTGGTGATGAGGCGCAACAGGGCTCGGATCGTGTGGAGGCGGCGCTGATGAGCTCGAGTCAGGGGAGGAGTGGATTTATGTTGCGCTGTGATATGCCGTGCAAATATAATAATTTTTCTTGAAAAGCAATAGTAAATACTGATTTGGATTCATTGAAGGGTTTCCTTGATGACTTTTACAACGTCCCCGTTTTTCTCCGGATTCATAACTAACGGCCAGTGCCGCTGGCACGCCAGTCGTACCAATCGCTTGGACGGATGCACCGCAATGGGCCTGGCCCGGCTGAACAAAAATCGATCCGGCCAGTCATTGGCAATAGCCACCGTATCCTCCCAGCGTAAGCCCCTCACTCTCAGCCATTCCTCTGCATAGGTCAGCTTGAGCCGCGATCGAGGGTGCGGCCGCAGCAACCGTCCGCTGTAACGCCGGCCGACGATCTCCGGCTCTGCGCAGAGGCTATCGCTGATCTGAAAATGGCGTAAGAGTGGTTCGGCCAGTGGTCCCGGCGTACCGCTTAAGAGCAGGATATGGGCATCACGGGATTTGAGCCATTCGATGGCCGGGCCCCAGCCGGCATAGATACGGCGCTTGATTTCACAACTCCATGCCTCCTCGATCCAGCTTTGAACCCGGTCCACGCCCTGTCCCCGCAGGTAGAACAGTTTGCTGTTTTTCGTCCGCACCGGCCAGCGCAAAAGCAGAAAAAGATTTTTCACCAAACCGAAAACGTTCAGCCGGCCGGTTTTCAGCAGATACCAGAGAAACCATTGTTCCAGGCTGCGGGGAAGTAAGGTGCCGTCAATGTCCAGCAGAATGATCGGCCGCAGGCGGGGCCTCCTTTTCCTGAATCAGGCGGACGCCCTCTACAATCACCGGAATGCCGCGCAAAAGACAGACGGCCGCGGTTACGATGGCCAGCAGGGCGCCGGCTTTCAATCCATACTGGATCCAAGCGGACGGAATCCAGGTCCAATAGCGGTGTACTTTGGCCAGTCCGGAGAAGAGCAACAAGGAGCCAAAGGTCAAAGCTTTGAGGACCGCATAGCCGGTGCGCATGATCGGGGACCCGGTGAGAAATCGCCCCAGGCTGCTGCGCATCATGGTTTTTTCGCTAAAGCCGGTAAAACCGAATTTGATGACGTAATTGCGGATGCTGTCGGTGAAAATACCGCGGGAGATGACCACAATGGGGATCCAGATACCGATCAGACGCAGGTCCGCGAGGCAGATCCATAATACGTTTTCCACCACACGATCTCCGGCGATGTCGAGCACACTGCCCAGGGCGGTGGACTCTTGCAGCTTGCGCGCCAGAAAGCCATCAAGCCAGTCCATGATGATGACGATGATGGCGAGTAGGGCGGCGAACAGCCGGGCCCAGATGAACTGGTTGTAAATTAAAAACACCAGTACGAATAAAAGCCCGACGCGCAACAGGGTGATGCGATTGGGCCAGGTGAGACGACGGCTCATGTTCCAGTCTTTCTGTTTTGGTTTGCCAATAGAATAAAATAACCATTTTCAGCTCGACAAGCAAGTGGCGAAAAATAGCCGCTGTTTGCTGCCGGCCCCACGCAGGGACCCGGCGATTCATGGAACTGCATGAACAGCAAAAGGGGCCTTCCGGGCAGCACGGGAAAAGAATGATGGGCTTGCATTTATCAAATCAAATCGGTAAAATGGAGAGGCCGTGGATGGCCTAAAGAACCATCCGTGGGATAGGCGTACATGCGTTGCAACAGACCAGCTGAACAACACAAGGATCAAAAGGAAAAAGGGATGAACTCGTTCGATGAGCGCGCCGCCAAATGGGACGAAAATCCGGAACGGTTGATCAGGGCGCAGGACGCCGCACGTGCTATTCAAAGCCATGTGCCCCTGAATGTAACATGGACCGCCATGGAGTACGGCTGCGGAACCGGCCTAGTCGGTTTTTTACTGCAGCCGTTTCTCGGTCATCTGGTGATGGCGGACAGCTCTTCCGGCATGCTCTCCGTGCTGCAGGAAAAGATCAACCAGGCCGGGGTGACCAACATGACCTGTCTGAAACTCGATCTGGCGACCGATCCGGCTCCACCGCAGTCGTTCCAGCTGATTTTTACCTCCATGACGCTTCATCATGTGGACGATACGTTGAGTCTGCTTAAACGTTTCTATGATCAGTTAGCCGACGGCGGCTATCTGGCGGTTGTCGATCTGGATGTCGAAGATGGCTCGTTTCATGGTGAGGGCTTTACCGGCCACAAAGGATTTGATCGAGCGGTCTTGAAAGACCAGGTCCAACAGGCCGGTTTTAAGGACAGCTTTTTTTACGATCTTGCTCCACTGACCAAAAACACAGAAGTGGGAATGCGGACGTTCCCTCTGTTCCTAGTGGCAGCGCACAAGTAACCACCGGAAGGTGTGAAGAACTTTTTAAAAAATGACAGCCGCTTGAACGGCCAGATGGAAAGTACACAAAAATGGTTTAGGTCTGTTCGACGCCGGCTGCTTTTTGCGTAGATGCATTTTCAAGGAGAGGCACCATGCGACGCCTGCTTGGTCTCGTGCTTTTTTCAGCCACTTTGGCCTTTAGCGGTCCCGGCGATGATTCGATTTTGCGTACTTGGCTGGCCTATACGGACGCAAAGGACGCCCTTTATCAGGAGCTGTGCCGCGAGGCCTTCCATGATCTGGACCTTCGTCAGGAGCGGGTCCGCAACATCCAGGATCGAGCGTCCTGGCAGGTCTACCGTGAGGAGATTCGCACTAAATTGAATCACGCCGTTGGACCTCTGCCGGACAAGACCCCGTTGAAAGCAAAGGTCACCGGCCGTGTGAAACAGGATGGCTGTACCATCGAGAAAATCCTCTTTCAATCGCAGCCTGATTTTTACGTGACCGCCTGTCTTTTTCTTCCGGAAAAGAAGGGCAAGCATCCGGCTGTGATCTATTGCAGCGGTCATTCTAATGAGGGTTTTCGGTTGCCGGTCTATCTGCGGCCTATTCTGAATCTGGTAAAAAAGGGCTTTGTCGTGTTGGCGTTCGATCCTGCTGGGCAGGGGGAGCGGTTGCAGTATTACGATCCGCAAACGGGAAAATCCGCGGTAGGCGGGCCCACCCGGGAGCATTCGTATGCCGGTGCACAGGGTTTTCTCGCCGGTTATTCTCCGGCCGTGTATTGGATCTGGGATGGCATTCGCGCCGTCGACTATCTGGTCAGCCGACCAGAGGTGGATGCGAACCGCATCGGCATCACCGGCCGGTCCGGGGGCGGCACTCAGTCCGCCTATATCGCAGCCTTTGACGAGCGCATTCGCGCCGCAGCGCCGGAATGCTACATTACCAGTTTTCGCCGCTTACTGCAGAGCGTCGGACCGCAGGATGCAGAGCAAAATTTTTATCACGGCATCAGCCAGGGCATCGACATGGCGGACCTGCTGCTGGTGCGGGCGCCGAGCCCGGCGCTGGTGATCGCCACCACCCGGGATTATTTCAGCGTGCAGGGAGCGCGCGAGACCTTTACAGAGGTTTCTCGGATCTATCGAATGCTGGATGCCGACGCTTCGCTGCAGATGACCGAGGACGACAGCGTTCATGCTTCGACGAAGAAAAATCGTGAGGCCATGTACGCATTTTTTCAGAGACAACTAGGGCAGCCGGGTTCTGCCGCTGAACTGGAGGTCACGATCCCGGATCCAAAGGCGCTCCAGGTGACTCTTACCGGTCAGGTGGCGGGCCTGGCACAAGCGGAAACCCATCACTCTCTGAACGGGCGCCGGGTTCAGCTTAAAACTGAACAGCTGGTCACATTCCGCGCCCGGGACGGCCATTTGAGCCGTGTGCTGGAAAGAGCGCAAACGCTTTCCGGCTATCGAACGGCAGCAGACAGCGGAACCCTTTTGTTCGCCGGCCGGCAGAAAAAAGAGGGTTGGGTGTGGGAGAACTATTTGCTGCAGCTCGACCACACGGCGCTGCCGTTCATCAAAGTCTATGCTGATGGCTTGCCGGTCCCGGACCAAAGCGTCGTGTTTTTGCATCCACAGGGCAAGGCCGCTCTGTGGTCAGAGGAAAAAAACTGGCAGCCGTTCGCGCGCAAGGGGTATGCGGTGATCTGGTTGGACCTGTCGGATATCGGCGAACTGGGCGGCGGCGCACTCAAGGGCGATTCATATGATTTCCTCCAGGGCAAGGGCGCTTATAACATGTGGTTCTTAAGCATTCAGGTGGATCGCAGTGTGGTTGCCATGCGCGCCCAAGAGCTGAACGCGCTCATTCGGCAGCTGAAAAAGTCCCTGGATCCGCAGGGCCGCAGCGTCTCTGCCATCGCTTTTGCGGAACTGGCGCCGGTGTTGCTCCACGCCGCAGCCTTTGATTCGGTCATCGACCGGTCGGCGCTGATCGGATCGTTTGTCAGCTATGCCGACCTGGCGGGCCGCCTCTATTACAAGCCAGAGTACATCAGCAGCTCGGTGGCCGGATGTCTGGGCGAATACGATCTGCAGGACCTGGCCGCCCTGATGGCGCCGCGCCCGCTTGCCTGGTTCAACGGCTGTGATGCCAACGGTCAGGCGCTGACGCGTGAGCAATGTGAACAAGAATGGAGCTATGCCAGACAGACCTATGAAGCCAGAGGCGCGGGCGACCGGCTGCTGATTCGAATCAACGCCGAGTCGACGCCGGGCGAAATTCTGGCCGGTTTGTGGTAAGAATTCCGGGCGGACGACTAAACGGCTGGAGAAACCAATTGAGGGTTGAGCCATGGTAAAAAAGATCGTGCGGCTTCTGCCGCTTTTGGCGCTGTTGCTTTTACTGCAGTGCAGCGAAAAAGTGGGGAAGAAGGAGGCGCCCTGCTGTTTGTGGTATGAGCAGCCGGCCAGGGAATGGATCGAGGCGTTGCCCCTGGGCAACGGCCGGCTGGCAGCCATGGTTTTCGGCCGCGTGGGAACAGAGCGCATTCAGCTGAACGAAGAGAGCCTGTGGGCCGGAAAGCCGATCAACACCATCAATCCACAAGCGCAGGTGTATCTGTCACAGGTGAGGCGGCTGCTGTCCGCCGGCCGTTTTTTGCAGGCCACAGATCTGGCGGACGTCCATCTGATGGGCATCCCGGAGCGCATCAAACCCTACCAGACGCTCGGCGACCTGATCCTCGAGTTTCCGGGCGACAGCACGGTCACGGATTATCAGCGTTCACTGGATCTGGATGCCGCGGTGAACACCGTGCAATTTACCAAAGGGGGTGTTCGCTATACCCGAGCCGCTTTCATCTCTGCGCCTGATCAACTTCTGGTGGTGCGGTTGACCGCGAATAAAAAGAAAAAAATCAATTTCACCGTTCGCCTGTCCCGTTCGCAGGATGCGCATTTGGGCAGTGCCGGGGACAACATGCTGATCATGCGCGGCCGGCTGGACAACGGCAAGGGTATGGCCTATGAGGCGTTGCTGGCCGCTGCCCATGAGGGCGGCGAACGCACTGTTTCCGGCCATAGCCTCACGATCAAGAACGCCGATGCAGCGACATTGTATCTCACCGCCGCCACCGAATATCGTGGGAAAAATCCTCGTGAGGTCTGCCAGGCTATTATCGAATCCGCCAATAAGCCTTATCGGAATATTTTAGCCGACCACTTGAAAGAGCATCAAAGCTGGTTCCAGCGCGTGCATCTGGACCTTGGCGCGGCGCCCAAACCGGACCTGCCCACGGATCAGCGCTTGCGGCGGGTCCAAGAGGGCGCTCAGGATCCGGCGTTGATGGCGCTTTATTTTCAGTATGGCCGTTACCTGCTCATCGCCAGCTCTCGGCCCGGTTGTCTGCCCGCCAACCTGCAGGGCAAGTGGAATGATTCCATGACGCCGCCGTGGAATTCTGATTATCATACAAACATCAATCTGCAGATGAACTATTGGCTGGCGGAAACCACCCATCTCTCGGAATGCGCCCTGCCTCTGATGGATTATATCGAGTCGCTGGTGGAATCCGGCAGCATGACCGCGCGCATGCATTATGGCTGCGATGGATGGGTGGTGCATCATCTGTCCGACATCTGGGGTTTTACCACACCGGCGGACGGCGTCTGGGGCATCTGGCCCATGGGCGCGGCCTGGTTGTGTCAACATGTATGGGAGCACTATGCGTTCACCGGCGATTCCGTCTTTTTGCGGACGCGCGGCTATCCGCTGATGAAAGGGGCGGCAGAGTTTATTCTGGATTATCTGGCGCCGGATCAAAACGGCTATTTGGTCACCAATCCATCCCATTCGCCGGAAAACACCTTTATCACGCCCGATGGCCAGAAGGCGATGTTTTGCGTGGGCGCTACAATGGATTTTGAAATCATCCATGATCTTTTCAGCCACTGCATCAAAGCCGCTCACATTCTGCAGATCGATTCAGAGTTTTGCGGAGAATTGGAGCAAGCGCTCAAGCGGCTGCCGCCGCTCAAGATCGGCCGGCATGGGCAGCTGCAGGAATGGATGGAGGATTACGAGGAGGCAGAGCCGGGTCACCGTCATATGTCCCATATGTTTGCTCTGCACCCCGGCCGGCAGATTTCCCCGCGAACCACTCCTGAGCTGGCGCAGGCGGCGCGAACCACTCTTGAACGGCGGTTAAGCCACGGCGGCGGCCATACAGGCTGGAGCCGCGCCTGGATCGCCAATTTTTATGCGCGCCTGCAGGACGGAGATGCGGCGCATGCGCATCTGCAACAGCTTTTGCAAAAATCCACCGCCGGCAATCTGTTCGATCTGCATCCGCCGTTTCAGATCGACGGCAATTTCGGCGGCGCCGCGGCGATTGCCGAGATGCTTTTACAAAGTCATGAGAACGAATTGAGTCTGCTGCCCGCGTTGCCATCCGCCTGGCCGAACGGGTCGGTCACAGGGTTGCGCGGCCGGGGCGGATACACCGTTGATCTGCATTGGCAGCAGAATCTGTTGTCCGGTTTTAGAGTACGCTTCGAACGTCCGGGGGAGGTGTTGGTGCGCAAACCCGCGTCCATGCCGCCCCTGGCCTTCCAGAATGCGTCCGGTCAGGTAAAGACCTGGGAAGGGGAAACCGTGATGATCAGTGGCGTGGCTGGAGAGGAGTTTGTGGGGAAACGAAAATAAAAACAGGGCGTTGTATCTGATACGGGTTTACATCGCTGTCATTGTGAGCGAAGCAGTTGAATATTAGAATCTTATTGATCTTGGTTGGGGCGAAGACACTCCCCTGCGACGGGACGCGGCATATCGACCAACCGCAGAAGCCATATCTTTTTCGCTGCCAAGCTGTGTTTCGCGCTTTACTACTCTGCAAAGCAGAGCTTTGCCGCCAAGGGCGTTCCCAAGCACCGAGCCTGGGTGATGATTGGGCGAATCCAGTGCCAATATATGTAATGATATGATTTGTGTATGATTTTCCTCACCCAGGCTCTCGAGCTTGGGAACGAGAAAGATAACTTGTTTGTCTTGGACAAATTCCGTATTTTTCTTGTACAGTTTCATAATGCCTCCTTGACTGTGCTTTGTATTTAGATGGTGGTTAATCTAATATACTACAGCGAGGAGGCATTTTCGATATAGGAACTGAGCCCGCGATGGGTTAGCCCTATTCGTGCTTTGTAGACTGTACCCAGTATTGTGGACACACCAAAAAGTTTGTATATTACAACAAACC